>JBOHCK010000023.1:0-30823 GCA_050698755.1 Streptosporangiaceae bacterium
GACAGTTTAGGTCATAGGCTAGCATGAAGATCAAGCCAGTGCGTCACGCCGTGTTGCAGCAGGTCAGGGCAATCCGACCGGGCCGTCAGCCCATCAAGATCAACTTATCCAGGAAACTGGGGCTAGCGAGTACAGGTACCGCGCGGTGGTGTTGTGGAAGGCCATGCCGCAGGCGAACGAGCCCGTGATGATCAGGTAGCTCATCGTCGAGGACACCCAGTGCCCGGCGTACTGGGTCGCCGGGGTGAGGAAGTAGTTGGCGGCGTTGCTCTGCGAGGCGGCGATGGCGGCGGTCGTGCTCTTGTAGCCGGCCAGTGAGGCCCAGGCCGTCAACGTGTAGAAGATGCCGAGCCCGATCACCGAGATGTACAGGGCGCGGGGGACGATCCGCTTCGGGTCCTTTGACTCCTCGCCGTAGTTCGGAGCCATCTCGAAGCCGACCCAGGACCAGAAGGCGAAGAACAGGCCGATGCCGACCGCGCCGGCGGCGAGCTTGCCCTGGGCCGGGAAACCCTTGAAGGCGTTCACGATGTTGAGCGAGCTGCCGTTGAAGTGCCCGCGGGAGAACAGGAACCCGTCGAAGATGAGCAGGATCACGATCTCGCTGACCAGGCCGGCCGCCAGGACCGCCGAGGAGATCCTGATGTCGAAGTAGGCCAGGATGGCGATGATCGCCACCATGCCGAGCGCCAGCCAGGGCCAGCTGATCGTGACCCCGTACGCGTTCAGCTTCAGCCCGAGGAAGTAGGCGAAACCGCCGGCCAGCGACGCCTCGAACACCGAGTAGGCGACCACCGCACCGTAGCCGGTGCCGATGCCGAGCTCCCGCCCCAGCCCGTGGCTGATGTAGGAGTAGAAACCCCCGGCTGTGGTCTTTTTCCGTGCCATTGCCACGTACCCGACGGCGAACACGCCGAGGACGATCGCGGCGAACAGGAACGCGGCAGGCGCGCCGACGCCCTGCCCGTAACCGACCATGATCGGGACGTTGAACAGCATGGCCGAGATCGGGGCTGATCCGGTCAAGGTCAGGAACAGGACGCCGCCGAGGCCGACGGCGTGCCTGCGCAGCTTGGATACGTCCTCGCGCTGCGAGACGTCGTAGTCTTCAGCCGCGCCCGTGGCGTTCGCTGTGGGGACTTCGGGGACCTGGGGCTGGGCCATGGGTACACCTCCGGCGCATTTGCCGGGAGCGTAACAGGCCGCCTGATTCATGATCAAGAGTTCTGGTTGAGTTAGTCTGAGCGAAACACAACCGCTTAACAGCAATCGGTGCGTTCGATACTTCTTTGGTTTAGCCGAACGCAGTCATGCGGGGGTTCCCGCCGCCTGGCGGAGCTGACCGTGGCCCGGGAGCTAGTCCCGGGCAGGAGATGCCGGCGGACTGCTAGTCGATGGCCGGGCTGTGCGCGAGCGCGATGGCCGTCATCCCCTCGCCCACCAGGCCCTCGGTGGAACGGTCGGCCTGAGCGCGCACGACGATCCGGACCCGGTCGGCCAGGAAGAGATCGTGCGAGAGCTCGAACGGCATGTTGCCGACGTCGACGGTGCGCCGCTCGACGTAGACCAGCGGCGCGGAGCGGCGCACCCCGAGCACCCGCGCTGCGTTCTCTGATGCGCCGACGACCTCGATCCGCTCCACTGCCTCGCCAGGAACCAGGTCGTACTCCGTCTGCAGCATCGGGTAGAGCAATCCGCCGAGCGGCTTGTCCAGCAGGCCGGGAAAGCGCTCTGCGGGCAGGTAGGCCTGCTCGAGCGAGATCGGCTCCCCGTCGGCCAGGCGGGTCCTGACGATCTCGAACACCACGGCTCCCGGCGCTAGCGCGAGTGCTTCCGCGGTCTCATCGTTGGCCTCCACCGTCCGCGTGGACGCCGCCGCCGTGGTTCGAGCGCCCGCGCTGGGATGTCAGCACCACGCTCGGGGAGCACGCGCACTGGGGTCCCTGGGACGCGAGCGTGACCGACCCCGAGGAACGCCGCCACCTACAGCGCCTCGCCGACGTCGTCACCACCCGCCTGTCGCGCTTTGGCACCGAACGCGCCCGGTTCGGGCTCGTCCACGCCGACCTGCGCCTGGCCAACCTGCTCGTCGACGGCGAACGCGTCACCGTGATCGACTTCGACGACTGCGGCTTCAGCTGGTTCCTCTACGACCTCGCCTGCGCGCTGACGTTCAACGAGGGGCGTCCCGACGTCGGCGACCTCATCGCCGCGTGGGTTGAGGGGTACCGGCAGGTCGAGCCGTTGTCACGCGAGGACGAGGACGAAATCATGACGTTCCTCATGCTGCGGCGGCTGATGCTGAGCGCCTACATCGGCCTGCGACCCGACACGGAGCTGGCCGCAGAACTCCTCCAGACCCGGTTCGCAGCGCAGACGTGCGCGATCGCCGAACCGTACCTGAGGCGATTCTGATTCATGACGAAGAGTTCCGGTTGAGTTAATCTGGGCGCCACTCAACCTCTTGACAGTAATCGGTACGTTCGGTACTTATTTGGTTTAGCCGAAGGGAGCCTATGTGGGTTCCCGGCGCCTGCTGGAGGTGACCGTGGCCGAGGAACTGATCGCCTTCGCCTCCAAGCAGGACATGCTGGCGAAGTCCAAGCAGTTCTGGAACCCGGACAAGACGCAGTTCTGGATCGACTCCGGCGTCCCGCTGGTCATCGACCGGCGCGAGGGCTACTTCATCTACGACGTCGAGGGCAAGCGCCTCATCGACGTCCACCTCAACGGCGGCACGTACAACCTGGGCCACCGCAACCCCGAGGTGGTCGCCGCGGTGACCGCGGCCATGCAGCGGTTCGACATCGGCAACCACCACTTCCCCTCACTGGCCCGCACGGCGCTGGCGGAGGCGCTGGTCGGCACGGCTCCTGAGGGCATCGCCAAGGTGATGTACGGCAGCGGCGGAAGCGAGGCGACCGACATCGCGCTGAAGAGCGCGCGGCACGCGACCAAGAAGCGCGGCATCGTCTCGGTGATCAAGGCCTACCACGGGCACACCGGGCTGGCCGTCGCGACCGGGGACGAACGGTTCACCGACCTGTTCCTGACCGACCGGCCCGAAGAGTTCGCCCACGTGCCGTTCAACGACCTGGACGCGATGGAGGCGGCGCTGCGGGGGCGTGACGTGGCGGCGGTGATCATGGAGACGATCCCGGCCACGTACGGCTTCCCGCTCCCGGCGCCCGGCTACCTGCCCGGGGTCAAGTGGCTCTGCGAACGCTACGGAGCGCTCTACATCGCCGATGAGGTGCAGACCGGGCTGATGCGCAGCGGCGAGCTGTGGGCGATCACCAAGCACGGCGTCGCGCCGGACATCCTGACGTCCGGCAAGGGCATATCCGGCGGCATGTACCCGATCAGCGTGGTGCTGGCGACCGAGAACGCGTCGGGCTGGCTGACCGAGGACGGCTTCGGGCACATGTCCAGCTTCGGCGGCGCCGAACTCGGCTGCGTGGCTGCGCTCAAGACCCTCGAGATCACCTGCCGGCCCGAGGTCAGGTCGATGGTCCACTACATCTCCGCGGTGTTCACCGAGGGGCTGGGGCGCATCCAGGCGCAGTACCCGGACTGGTTTACCGGCATCCGCCAGGACGGGCTGGTCATGGGGCTGGAGTTCGCCCACCCGCAGGGCGCCAAGTTCGCCATGAAACGCCTCTACGAGAACGGGGTGTGGGCGATCTTCTCCACCCTCGACCCCAGCGTGCTGCAGTACAAGCCGGGCATCCTGCTCACCCCGGAGCTGTGCGAGGAACTGCTGGAACGGACCGAGGTGGCCATCGGCAAGGCCCGCGACGACGTAGCCGGCCAGCGGCGGTGACCAACCATGATCCCGAACGGCGTTGGCTGAAGTGACCTGGAGGTGCGGGTGACCGATCCAGGCGCGCCGATTACCACATCGGAGCTGCTCACCGACCCGGCCGGCGTGCCGCGCGCCCGGGCCATGCTGCAGCGCGCCGAGTGGGCGGCCCGCGCGTTCGCCAGGTACGACAAGGGCTCGGTCGACGCGATCGTCCGCGCCGCCGCCGAGGCGGGCGCGGCGAAGGCACGCGACTACGCCGAGTGGGCCGTGCGCGAGACCGGGTTCGGGGTCGTCGAGCACAAGATGCTAAAGAACATCGCGTGCAGCACCGGGATCGCGGAGCACTACGCGGGCCACGACTACGTGACGCCGAGGCTGGACCCCGAGGCCAAGATCGTCGAGATACCCCGCCCGGCGGGCGTGGTGCTGGCGCTGACCCCGTCGACCAACCCGGTCGCCACCGTGTACTTCAAGGCGATGCTCGCCCTGATGACCAGGAACGTGGTGGTGCTGAGCCCGCACCCGCTGGCCAAGGAGTGCTGCGCGGACGCGGCCAGGACGCTGGCCGCCGCGGCGGTCGCGGCCGGCGCGCCGGACGGCGTCATCCAGGTGGTCGACGAGCCGTCGGTGCCGCTGATCGACGCGCTGATGACCGACGAGCGCACCAGCGTGATCGTCGCCACCGGCGGCGTCCCGGTCGTGCGGGCCGCCTACAGCTCGGGCAACCCCGCGATCGGGGTGGGGCCAGGCAACGTGCCGGTGCTGGTGGACGCCACGGCCGACCTGCCCAACGCGGCGGTGCGGATCGTGGACAGCAAGAGCTTCGACAACTCCATCCTGTGCACCAACGAGTCCGTGCTGATCGTCGAGGAGCAGGTCGCCACCGCGCTACTGCGGCAGCTGCGGCGGGCCGGGGCCCACCTGCTCGAGCCCGCCGAGCGGGATAAGGTCTCCGCGCTGCTGTTCCCCGGCGGCCGGTTCGACATCCGGTTCGTCGGCAAGGACGCGCCGTGGATCGCGGCTCAGGCCGGCGTCCGGGTGCCCGCGAACACGCGCGTCCTCCTCGCGCCGTTCGACCTGGTCGTGCCCGAAGAGCCGCTCGCCCACGAGAAGCTCTGCCCGGTGCTCGGCCTGGTCCGGGTGCCATCCGCCCGGCGCGGCATCGAGGCGGCGCGCGCCGTGCTGCGGCTGTCCGGCGGCGGCCACTCGGCCGCCATCCACAGCCGGGACCCGCGCGTGATCATGGAATACGGCGCCGCGGTGGAGGTGCTCAGGGTCGCGGTCAACGTGGGTAACAGCCTGGGCAGCGCGGGCCTGGAGACCGGCCTGGCCCCGACGATGACGGTCGGCACCGGCTTCTTCGGCCGCTCGTCCATGGCCGAGAACCTGAACCCCAGCCACCTGGTGCAATGGACGCGGCTGGCCTACAACAGCGACAGGGCCGAGCCGTTCGGCGACTTCACCGGGCTGATCCCCTGGCAGGCGCCGGCCGGGCCGGTCCCCGCGTACCCGGTGGCCTCCAACCAGCGAGATGGCTACCATCCGGCCGGTGTCGACGGCAGCGGTGCAGCCACCACCGCTCGTTCGGCAAAAACTGAATTCCAGCCTGACGCGGCGGCCCTGCGGGAAGAGATCCGCCGGCTGATCATCGAAGAGCTTTCCCAGCTCGTGGGGCGGTGACCCGTGGCCGAACTCCGCTCCTTCATCTTCCTGTCCAGGCTGCAGCCGCAGACCATGTGCTACCTGGGCACCTGGATCCGCGGGTCGCTGCCGCGCAGCCACGTCGCCGCCCAGGTCATCGAGGTGGCGCCGGGCCTGGACATCGAGCCGCTCACGGACGTGGCGGTCAAGCACGCCGACGTGCGCGCGGGCATCCTCGTGGTCGAGCGGCAGTTCGGCTACCTGGAGATCCACGGCGGGACCGACGAGGTGCAGGCGGCGGCTTCGGCGGTGCTCGGGGCGCTCGGCGCGACCGCGCGGGACGCCACCAGGCCGCAGGTCCTCGCGTCCAAGATCATCACCATGCTCGACCCGCAGCAGGCGTTCCTCGTCAACCGGAACAAGCTCGGCTCGATGGCGCTGGCGGGGGAGTCCCTGTTCGTGCTGGAGATGCAGCCGGCCTCGTACGCGATCCTGGCCGCCAACGAGGCCGAGAAGGCGGCCAGGATCAAGCTGGTCGACTACCGGATGATCGGCGCCACCGGACGGCTCTACCTGTCCGGGTCCGAGGCGGACGTGCGGCAGGCGGCGGACGCCGCGGAAGACGCGCTGCGGAGCCCTTCATGAGCGAGCCGAAGGGGCGCGGTGCCGACTGGACTGACGAGCGAGGAACGAGCGAGGAGGGAAGGCGGCACCTGAAAAGCGCCCCGGAGGTGAGCGGGAGGCACAGTATGAGCGAGTTCGACGAACTGCGGGCGCTGGTGCGGGAAGTGATCCGCGACGTGCTGCCCAATGGCTTGCCGGTCACCGAAACGGTTGACCTTTCGACTAACGAAGACCTGGCGGCGTTCGTCGACCGGCTCCTGAATCTGGATCCGGGGGGGCGCGAGGACCTGCAGGCCGGCCGGAAACGGTTCAGGCTCGCCCCGGGAAGCGGCACCGCTGGCCATAACGGGACCACCGCGGCCCCGGACGCCGCAGCCCTCGCGATCCGCCCCGCCACGCCCCAGCCCGCGGCCCCCTCGGCCCCGCCCCAGGTCCGCCAGGGTCCGGTCCCTGCAGGCGCACCGGCCCGGCGGGTGGAGAGCGGGGCAGTCACCGAGGCCCTGGTCAAGCAGGCGGCGCAGGCCGGCGAGCGGCTCGTGCTCGGCCGGGGCGCCGTGCTCACCCCGCTGGCCAGGGACCGGGCCCGGGCCAGCGGCGTCGAGATCGTGAAGGAGCGCTGATGCTGACCGCGACCGTGATCGGAAACGTCTGGGCGACGCGCCGGCTTAAGGAACTGCCGAACGGCGCCTTCCTCGAGGTGGAGGCCGAAGGCACCGGGCAGCGGCTCATCGCCTTCGACGTGCTCGGCAGCGGCGTCGGGGAACGCGTGCTGGTCTCCCAGGGGTCGGTCGCGGCCGCCTGGTTCCCCGGCAAGCCGCCGCCCGTCGACGCGCTGATCATCGGCTCGATCGACCCGGACCCAAAAAACCCCAAAGACCCGAAGGACCCCCAATGAAACGGAGTCAGTGATGGCTGATAACGCGATCGGATTGATCGAGACCAAGGGGTACGTCGCCGCGCTCGCGGCGGGAGACGCCATGGTCAAGGCGGCGAACGTGACCATCGTGGGCCGTGAGCAGGTCGGCGACGGGCTGGTCTCGGTGACGATCGTCGGGGACGTCGGCGCGGTGAAGGCCGCGACCGAGGCCGGTGCCGAGACCGCGACGAGCGTCGGTGAGCTGGTCTCGGTGCACGTGATACCGCGCCCGCATCCCGAGCTGGCCAGGCACTTCAAGATCAGCGGTGACTGAAGGCTCAGCTCCAGGGGGCCGTAACCCTCCTGAGCTGCGTGTCTACCTCCTGGTCCGGGACCTGCAGCCGCAGTTCGCCGCGTACCTGGGCACGCCGACCCGCGCCCGCGGCTACCCTCCGTTCGCCGGGCAGCACGCCCTTATCGTCGAGGTAGCGCCCGCGCTCGCGATCGAGCGGGTCACCGATCTGGCGCTGCGCGCCGTGCCCGCCGTCGAGCCCGGCATCTTGTTCGTGGAGCGGCAGTTCGGGGTGCTCGAGGTGCACGGGCCCGACCTGGACGAAGTGCGCCGGGCCGGGCACGCCATCCTCGACGGCCTCGGCGCCGACGAGAAAGACCAGCTCAAGCCCCAGATCCTGTTCTCCGACGTGATCGAGGACGTGACGGACGCGCACGCGATCATCATCAACAGGAACCGGGCCGGGTCCATGATCATCCCCGGCGAGACCCTCGGCGTCAGCGAGGTCACGCCCGCGCTGTTCGCCGCGGTCGCCGCCAACGAGGCGGAACGCGCCGCCCCTGGGGTGACACTGGTCGACGTGTCGATGATCGGGGCCGCGGGGCGGATCTACCTCAGCGGGCCCACGCCCGACGTGCGGCGCGCGCAGCAGGAAATCACCGAGGTGCTCTCCGCTGTGGCCGGGCGGGAGCACGTGGGGTAGTCGTGGACGCACCCGATCTGCCGTCCGGCGGGCACGACCCAGCGCCGGGCGGGCACGACCCAGCGCCGGGCGGGCACGACCTGTCGGCGGGCGGGGACGTCATGGACCGGGTCTATGAATGCGCCGTCCAGGCGCTCCAGGCGCACGGCTGCCACCCCGCCACCACGGTCGAGCTGCTCAACGTCTCGGAGAACGCCACCTTCCTCGTGAAGGACCCCGAGGCCGGTTTTTCCGTGCTGCGCGTGCACCGCCTCGGCTACCACACCGAGGAGGAGATCGCCTCCGAACTGGCCTGGATGGACGCCCTGCGCGCCGAGGCCGGGGTGCGCACGCCCCGGATCCTGGCCGCCGCCGACGGGCGGCGGCTGGTGACCGTGGCCGAGCGCGGCGGCCCGGCGGTGCGGCACTGCGTCCGCTTCGAGTTCCTGCCGGGCACCGAACCGGGCGCCGAGCCCGGCGATGCCGGCCTGACCGCCAGTCACTTCGAAGCGCTCGGCGAGATCACCGCGCGGATGCACCACCACGCCAGGGGCTGGCGCAGGCCGGACTGGTTCACGCGGTTCCACTGGGACTACGCGGCGGCGTTCGGCCACACCGCGCGCTGGGGCCGCTGGCAGGATGGCATCGGCGTCGGGACGTCCGAACGGGAGGTCCTCGCCCGCCTGGATGACCTGCTCAGGACGCGGCTGCAGGCGTTCGGCACCGGACCCGGGCGCTACGGCCTGGTGCACGCCGACACCCGGCTGGCCAACCTGCTCGTGCACCAAGGCTCGGTGAGCGTGATCGACTTCGACGACTCGGGGTTCAGCTGGTACCTGTACGACCTGGGCACCTCGGTGAGCTTCTTCGAGCACTCGCCCGAGGTACCTCACCTGGTGGACAGCTGGCTGGAAGGCTACCGCCGGGCCGGGCAGCTCTCTGAAGAGGATCAGGCCGAGATCTGGACGTTCATCATGTTCCGCCGGCTGCTCCTGCTCGCCTGGATCGGCTCGCACCAGGGCGTCGACATCGCCGCCGAACTCGGCGCCGGGTACACCCAGGGCAGCTGCGACCTGGCCGAGTCGTACCTAAGCACCCACTGAGAGGACCGCGCATGTTCACATCGATCGCAGGCCGGGCCGTGGTAGTCACCGGGGGCACCCGCGGCATCGGCAAGGGGATCGCCAGCGTGTTCGCCCGCAACGGCGCGCGGGTGCTGATCACTGGGCTGGACGACGAGGTCGGGCGAGCCGCCGCCGACGAGCTGCCCGGGGAGGTCTCGTTCCTGCAGGCCGACACGGCCAGCCGGGAAGACTGCCGGAGGATGGCCGCCATCGGACAGGAGCGCCTCGGCGGCGTCGATGTGCTGTGCGCCAACGCTGGGATCTTCCCCGACAGTCGGCTCGCCGACATGTCCGAGGACGACCTGGACCGGGTGCTGGCCGTCAACCTGAAGGGCACGATCCTGGCCGTCCAGGCCTGCCTGCCCGCCCTGCAGCGCTCGGGGCGCGGCCGGGTCATCCTCACCTCCTCGATCACCGGGCCCATCACCGGGTTCCCCGGGTGGACGCACTACGGCGCGAGCAAGGCCGGCCAGCTCGGGTTCATGCGGACCGCCGCGATCGAACTGGCCTCAAGCGGGATCACGGTCAACGCGGTGCTGCCGGGCAACATCGCCACGGAGGGCCTGGCCAGCCTCGGCGAGGACTACGCGGCCGGGATGACCGCGGCGATCCCGCTGCGCAGGCTGGGGAGCGTCGACGACATCGGTTACACCGCGCTGTTCCTCGCCACGGACGAGGCCGCCTACATCTCCGGGCAGACGATCGTGGTGGACGGCGGCCAGGTGCTGCCCGAGTCTCCCGAGGCGATGGCAGCGGCGGGCTGATGAGCGCGGATTCCTTCGCGGTAGGGCCAGTGACCAGCGGCAGGACGCCCGAGGAGGTCCGCCGCGCCCTGGCCGGCCGGATCGGCAGCGGACAGCTGCACCCCGGCCAGCGGCTGGGCGCCGAGCGCGCGCTCGCCGCGGAACTCGGCGTCAGCCGCGCCACGCTCAGGCAGGCGCTCGCGGTCCTGGAGGAAGGCGGCGTGGTCCGCCGCGTCCCCGGCCGCGGCGGCGGCACCTTCGTGGCCAAGGGCAAGATCGAGCGGGACCTGTCCCGCATCGTCGGGGTGCCCGCGCTGCTGCGCAGCCAGGGCGTGGTCGCCGGGACCCGGGTGCTGAGCGCGCGCCTGACCGCCGCCGATGACGTCACCGCGCAGGCGCTGCGCGCCCGCCCCGGCGACCTGGTGGTCGACCTGATCAGGATCAGGCTCGCCGACGGCAGCCCGTTCTCGCTCGAGCGCGCCAAGCTGCCCGCCAAGCGCTTCCCAGGGCTCCTCGAGCTGCCGCTGGGCGGTTCGGTCTACGAGCTGATCGAGGAGCACTTCGGCACCACGCCGGGCGAGGCCGTAGAGCGGATCGAGGTGGCCCTTGCCTCGCCCGACGAGGCGGCCATCCTCGACATCGAGCCCGGGGCCCCGCTGATGGCCATCACCAGGACCACCACCGACGCCGAAGGCGAGCCGATCGAGTTCTCCCGCGACCTGTTCCGCGCCGACCGCACCCGCATCGTGGTCAGGACCGAAGGCGGCCCGCGCTCCGTCCCGGGCCGCGCCCAGGTCGTCGAGTTCCGCGCGCAGGGGTCGGCGTGACTCCCCCCGAGCCCGTGGGCCGCATCAGGTTCATGGATAAGCAGCGGGTCAACCTCGACGGGTTCGCCGTCGAGAACCCCGAGCTCGGGCTGACGGCGATGCGCTCCCCGCGCGACCCGGACCCTAGCCTGGTCGTCGAGGACGGCCGGGTGGTGGAACTGGACGGCGTGCCCGAGGCCGAGTTCGACTCGATCGACACCTACATCGCCAGGCACGGCCTGGACCTGGCCGTCGCGGACGAGGTGATGGGCCTGACCGACGTCGCGTTCGCCAGGCTGCTGGTCGACCCGGCGGTCCCGCGGGCCGAGATCATCAGGCTCAGCGCGGGCGCCACCCCCGCGAAGCTCGCCCGCGTCCTGGCCCTGCTCCGCCCGCCCGAGCTGGGCCTCGCCATGACCAAACTCCGCGCCCGGCGCACCCCCAGCAACCAGGCCCACGTCACCAACCGGCTGGACGACCCGCTGCTCCTGGCGGCCGACGCGGCGACCGCGGCGGCGTTCGGCTTCCGCGAGGTCGAGACCACCGTGCCCGTGCTCGCCGACGCGCCGAGCAACGCCGTGGCCTGCCTGATCGGGGCGGCGTTCGGCGCCGACGGCGTCCTCATCCAGTGCTCGGTCGAGGAGGCCATGGAACTGGAGCTCGGCATGCGCGGCCTCACCTCGTACGCGGAGACCGTCTCGCTGTACGGGACCGAGCAGGTGTTCACCGACGGCGACGACACGCCGTGGTCCAAGGCGTTCCTCACCTCCGCGTACGCCTCCCGCGGCATGAAGATGCGGGTCTCCTCCGGGGCGGGCGCCGAGGTCCTGATGGCGGGCGCCCGCGGCCAGTCCATGCTCTACCTGGAGGCGCGCTGCGTCGCGCTGGCCCGGGCGATCGGCGCCCAGGGCGTGCAGAACGGCGGCATCGACGGCGCCAGCGTCGCCGCCGCGGTGCCGTCCGGCCTGCGCGAGCTGATGTCAGAGAACGTCATGGTCATGATGCGCAACCTGGAGTCCTGCTCGGGCAACGACGCGCTGATGAGCGAGTCGGACATGCGCCGGACGTCCCGCACGCTGCCGATCGTGCTGGCCGGCTCGGACTTCGCGTTCAGCGGGTTCGGCTCGATCCAGCGGTACGACAACATGTTCGGCCCGAGCAACTTCAACGCCGAGGACATCGACGACTTCCTGGCCATGCAGCGGGACTGGGGCATCGACGGCGGCCTGCGCACCGTCGCGCCGGCCCGGATCGGCGAGCTGCGCCGCGAGGCCGCCCAGGCCTGCCGCGCCGTGTACGCCCACCTGGGGCTGGCCGACTTCAGCGACGAGCACGTGGATCTCGCCGTGGACGCCGCAGGCTCCAAGGACCTGGGGGAGACCGACACCCTCGCCGTCCTGTCCGCGGCGCACGCCATCCGCCAGCGCGGGCTGACGGTGGTGGACATCGTGGCGGCTCTCGACGAATGCGGCTATGTCGACATGGCCGAACGAACGATGGCCTTCACCCGCGCCCGGCTGACGGGCGACTATCTGCAGACGTCCGCGATCTTCGACTCACAGCTCAGGGTGCTCTCCCTCGTCACGGACCCGAACGACTACGCGGGCCCTGGCACCGGGTACGCGCCCTCGCCGGAACGGCAGCGCGAGATCGACGCCATCCGGCAGGCCCGGGGCGTGGATGACCTGCGGGCGGTGCAGGCGCGGTCCGCCGTCGCGATGCTCGCCCCGGCCGGCCAGGCCCGGCCCGGGCAGGACCCGCGTGACGTGGTGATCGGCGTCTCGCCCGCCGTCGGGCGCGACGTATGGCGGTGCCTGTCCGGCCTGGCCGTGACCGACGTGCTCCGTGAGATGCTGGCCGGCCTGGAGGAGGAGGGCTGCACCGGTCGCGTCGTCCGGTTCAACGACTCCGTCGACCTAGGCCGGATCGGCCTGGCCGCCGCCCGGCTGGCCGGATCGGGCATCGGCATCGGCCTGCAGGGCAAGGGCACCGCGCTGATCCACCGCCGCGACCTGGCCCCGCTGGCCAACCTGGAGTTGTACTCGGTCGCCCCCTCGGTCACGCCCGAGCTGTACCGGCTGCTCGGCGCGAACGCCGCCCGGCACGCCAAAGGCGGCACCCCCGACCCGGCCAGGAACCCGTACTCGGATGAGGCCATCGAGGCTCGCTACCACACCACGGTCATCGCCCTGATGGAGCTGGAACGCCGCCGGATGGACGCCGCCGCGCCGCCGGAGGAACTGTCACTGGAGGGACTGACGTGACTGGTGCACCTTCCCCTCTCATCGCTGCGAGGCTGACGTGACTGGTGCACCCTCTCCTCTCACCTTCCGGGGCTGACGTGACTGACAAGGCTGGTGTGACCGAGATCCGGGGGCTGTCGGGGAAGCCGGTGGCCGATCTGACGCTGGAGGCCGTCCGGGCTGGCGAGGTCGGCGTGGCCGACCTGCGCATCCATCCGGAGACCCTGGAGCGGCAGGCGGTGGTGGCCGAGCAGCACGGGAACCCGCAGCTGGCGGACAACCTGCGCCGCGCCGCGGAGCTGACCCTGCTGCCCGACGACGATGTGCTGGGCATCTACGAGGCACTCCGCCCGGGGCGGTCCACTGCCGCGCAGCTGACCGTCCTGGCCGAATCCCTGGCCGACCGGGGCCTGCCCCGCTGCGCGGCGCTGGTCGCCGAGGCCGCCGAGGTCTACGCCCGCCGCGGGCTGACCGCGTGACCGGCCCGGATCAACGCTGCCTGCCACGCTTGTTGTCCCATCGGTCCTGCCAGCCACAGAATTCGCTCAAGATTTCGCTAGTTATGCGATCTATACTCAATGGTTGTGACGCCCTAACGAAAAGAGCCATTAGGGTGCCACAACCATTGGTTTGGCACGGCCGGAGATGCGGTAGTGGTGAGTTGAGCGGGGCTCAAGTGCGGCAAGTGACTTCGGCGGATGCTGGTCGGCGTCGCGGACGGGACGGGCTGCTCGGACCATTCAGCACCTGCCCCTATGGTGCACCAGATCCTGGCCGAAGCCGGATCCTCCCCGAGGTTGGCCGGTCTTGACGCTCCACCATCCGCACCGGCCACACTGCCCCCTCGCGACCCGCGCCTGCAGGAGATCGCTCACTGAAGGTCCAGTCCGGTGACGGTGATCGCCGGGGTCGACGTCGGGAACGCCACGACCGAGGTCGTGCTGGTGTCCGGCGGCACGATCCTCGGTGCCGGGCGCGTGCCGACCCGCGGCCGCAAGGGGTCGCCTGACTCCCTGCGCGGGGCTGCCGCGCTGCTCCGCCGGGTCGAGCGCCAGGCCGGGAGCCCGGTTGATGAGGCCAGGATCGCCCGCCTGCGGGCGGTCGACACCTCGGTCGTCACCGTCCCCGATGCGGTCCCGCCCCGTGGCCGCCTGCGGGTGCTGGCCGCGGACGTGTCTACCCCCGGAGGCACGGGCGCCTGCGTCGGCCCACCCCTGCTGCTGTCCCAATCCGTCGAGCCCTCCGGCGCGTCCCAGAGTTCGCCGCTGGTTGCCGTCGTCCCGGTCGGCCTGCGCTACGACGAGGCCGCGGCCAGGCTGAGGGACATGCTCGCCGCCGGGTCGCCGATCGGGGCCATCCTGGTGGCGAGCGACGAGGGGGTCCTGGTAGCCAACCGGCTGCCGGTCGGCCTGCCGGTGATCGACCAAGTCGACGCGGCCGCCGCGGCCGCCTGCGAGCTGCTCGCCGTGGAGGTGCAGCCGCCCGGGCACACACTGAGATTGCTGATCGATCCGGTCGCGCTGGGCGCCCGGCTCCGCCTCGCGGAGCACGAGGATCGGGACGCCGCCGCGCTGTCGCGGGCGCTGGCCGACCACTCCAACGCGGTCGTGGGCCTGCTGGCCGCGGCCCCCGTCGAGGCCGGGGCGGGCGCGGATGAGCCCTGGGTCCTGACGGCGGATGGCCGTCAGATTCCGCTGCGTACCGCGTGCGCCAGCCTGGCGGACTGGCCGGTCGGCACGGTCCGGGTCTTCGGCACTGGTTCCGGGAAATCCGAGGTGGACGACCTATTCGCGGTGGACCTGGCCACCGCGGCGCAGGCGGCCACCGCGCGGCTGGGCAGCACAGGCCGGGCGGTCCTGGTCGCCGCCCTCGGACGTGCCCCAGGCTCGGGCTCTGTCTCACATGCCGACTTGTTCGGGGAGTTCGCCGGCGTCCCGGTGACCAGCCCGGTCTCAGAGCCGGCCGCAGCGCGGGCCGGCGCGCTCACCACGCCGGGGGCCCGCCCCGGCGCGCTCGTCGTGGACCTCGGCGCCGGCACGATCGACGTCATCGGCTCCGCGTCCGACGTCGTCGCCGCCGGAGCCGGGGAACTTCTGACCGCGACGGTGGCCGAGACGCTCGGCATCACGCGGGCCGCCGCCGATTGGGTCAAGCGCGGCCCGTGCCTGCGGGCCGACGGCGGGCAGCGGTTCGAGGCCGAGGACGGCAGCCGCGGTTTCCTGCCCGCCGGCGCCCCGGCGTCGGCGGTCGGCATGCTGGTCGTAGACGGTCCAGGCGGCCTGCTGCCGTTCGACCGCCGCCACGGCCCCGGCGAATGGCGGGCCATCCGGCTGCGCCTCAAGCAAGCCGTCCTGGCCAGGAACTTCCAGCGCGCGATGCGGACCCTCGGGGCCGACCCCGGCCAGGTCCTGGTCGTCGGCGGGCCCGCTGGTGACGAGGAACTGCTCGCAGTCCTGGCGCGCTCCCTGCCGGACGGCGTGGCCGTCGGCGTCGGCGGCGTGGGAGGCACCCACGAGGGGGAGCCCCTCGGCCACCGCTACGCGGTCGCGCTCGGCCTAGCCCTCGCCGGGCCGTGAGGCGCAATCGGCCATGGAACGTCCGGGCTGAGGTGTGGACCCTCCGTAACCCGGTCGGTCATAGCTGATCAGCCGGAGCCCGCGGCGTTCCGCGTCGGCCAGCGTGCGGCGTCCATACACACGGCGGCCGCCCGGCGTACCGAGGTGAACCATCACCGGGCGGCCGTCACGATCCCCCCTGGGCACGCCGACGGCCGCCGCGGCCGCGCCGGTCTTCGGAGGGCCGGCCGTGACCGGCACCATCACCGTCGGCAGCGGCCCGGACGCGGCCGCGTTCAACCAGGTGAGCGGCACCGTCTACGTCACCAACAAGGGCGGTAACAGCGTCTCAGTCATCAACGCCCTGACCAACAAGGTCACCGCTACCGTCGCCGTCGGCAACAGCCCGGACGGGGTCTCGGTCAACCCGGTGAGCGCCACTGCCTACGTCGCCAACCATGGCAGCGGCACCGTGTCGGTGATCGGCGGGTTCGGCGGCACGGCCACCGGCACCGACACCGTCGGCAGCGGCCCGGAGGGGGTCGCCGTCAGCCTGGTGGACGGCACCATCTACGTCACCAACTCCGGCGGCACCACCGTGTCGGTAATTTCAGGCAGCCTGCTGTAACGACCGCCTTAAGCTGGCGGCCACTGCTTGGCGACCAGGGTCAGGAGTTCGTAGCTCGCCACCGGCTTCCCATCCTGGTTGGTCACCTCGGCGTCCCAGCGGACCTCGCCGTAGTCGGCGTCTTCGCGCGGGGTGATCTGCTTACAGGTGAGGGTCACCGTCAGCTCGTCGCCGGGGTAGACGGGGGTAACGAAGCGGAGGTTCTCCAGGCCGTAGTTGGCCAGCACCGGGCCGGGGTCGGGCTGCACGAACAGGCCGGCCGCGAAGGACAGGATGAGGTAGCCGTGGGCCACCCGGCCGTCGAAGAACGGGTTGGCCCGGGCGGCCTCCTCGTCCATGTGCGCGTAGAAGGTGTCGCCGGTGAACTCGGCGAAGTGCTCGATGTCCGCCAGCGTCACCCGGCGCGGGCCGGCTACCACCGTGTCGCCGATCCGCAGGTCGGCGAGCGACTTGCGGAACGGGTGCCCGCCCGTCGCATTCCGCTCGGCGCCGGCCACCCAGCGGCCGGTGACCGCCGAGAGCACCCGCGGGCTGGCCTGCACCGCCGTACGCTGCATGTGGTGGTGCACCCCGCGCAGGCCGCCCATTTCCTCGCCGCCGCCGGCTCGCCCCGGGCCGCCGTGGACCAGGACCGGCAGCGGGGATCCGTGCCCGGTCGACTCCGCCGCGTCCTCGCAGTCCAGGACGAGCAGCCTTCCGTGCCAGGGGGCCAGCCCGAGGACCACCTCGCGCGCGAAGGCCGCGTCGGCCGTGACGATCGAGCCGGCCAGGCTGCCCCGGCCGCGGGCCGCGAGGTCGATCACCTCATCCGTGCGCCGGTAGCCGATCAGGGTGCTGACCGGGCCGAACGCCTCTACTTGGTGCGGTTCCGGCCGCTCCGCGTCGTCGCTGCGAAGCAGCAGCGGGGAAATGAACGCGCCGCGGTCGGCGCTCGCGCCGATGACGTCGACCCGGTCCGGGTCACCGAAGACCAGCCGGCCCCCCGCCAGCAGCGCCTTTACCGAGCGGCGCACCTCCTCGCGCTGCTCCAGGCTGGCTAGCGCGCCCATCTGGACGCCCTCCTCGGCGGGGGCGCCCACCACCACGGCGGCCAGCTGGTCTTGCACGGCCTCGGCTACCTGGTCGGCCATATCGGCCGGGACGAAAGCCCGCCGGATCGCCGTGCACTTCTGGCCGGCCTTGACCGTCATCTCGGTGATCAGCTGGCGGACGTACAGGTCGAACTCCGGCGTTCCGGCCTGGGCGTCCGGGCCGAGGATCGAGCAGTTCAGCGAGTCCGCCTCCGCGTTGAACCGGACCGAGCGGCTCACGATGACCGGGTGCGCCCGGAGCTGCCGCGCGGTGGCGGCCGACCCGGTGAACGACACCAGATCCTGCTCGCCGAGGTGGTCGAGCAGCCCGCTGGCGCTGCCGCAGAGGAGCTGAAGCGATCCCGCGGGTAGCAGCCCAGACCCGACGATCAGCTCCACCAGCCTCGCCGTCAGGTAGGCGGTCTGGGTGGCCGGCTTGACCAGGCTCGGTACCCCGGCGATGAACGCCGGGGCGAACTTCTCCAGCGGGCCCCAGACCGGGAAGTTGAACGCGTTGATCTGCACCGCCATGCCACGCAGCGGGGTCAGGATGTGCTGACCGACGAACGTACCGGTCTTGCCGAGCGGCTCGACCGCGCCCTCGACCAGGACGGTGTCGTTCGGCAGCTCGCGCCTGGCCTTGCTGGCGTAGCTGAGCAGGACGCCGATGCCGCCGTCGACGTCGAACCTGGCGTCGGCCAGCGTCGCCCCGGTACGCGCCGACAGGGCGTACAGCTCTGGCCGGTGCTCGCGCAGCAGCTGACCCAGCGACTTGAGCAGGCCGGCCCGCTGGTGGAAGGTCAGCTCGCGCAGCGCCGGGCCGCCGACGGCCCGGCCGTAGTCGAGCGCCGCGCCGGGGTCGATCCCGGCCGATGACACCCGGGTGACTTCCTCGCCGGTCACCGCGTCCAGTACGGGACGCCCCCCATCGGCCGGTTCGATCCACGTCCCGCCGACGTAGCTGCGCAGCGTCGTCATCGCCAGCTCCTCGTCTCCGAGCTTCCTGCCGGTCCTGCAGTAAGGTACCTCGCCGATCGGGCGCCGTGAACCGCCTGGCGCGCCGCAGCGTACCGCTAGTGGAGATAGTCGTTCGTTGCGTAAGGACGGGATGAACATGTGGCAAGAACTACAGCCGGGTGATCCGCAGGCGATCGGGCCGTACCGGATCCGCGGGCAGTTGGGCGTGGGCGGCATGGGCCGGGTGTTCCTTGGTGTTTCCGAGGGCGGCCGGCCGGTGGCGGTGAAGGTGGTCCGGGCTGATCTGGCTGCGGACCCTGAATTCCGGACGCGCTTCCGGCGGGAAATCGCCGTCGCGCGCAAGGTGAGCAGCCAATTTACCGCCCCCGTGATTGATGCGGATGTTGAAGGACCTGCGCCCTGGCTGGCCACCGCGTTCGTGGCCGGGCCCTCGCTGGCCGACGCGGTGTCACAGCACGGGGCGTTGCCTGTCAGGGCGGTGCTGGAGTTGGCGGCGGGGCTGGCCGAGGGGCTGCGCGCGATCCACTCCGCGGGCATTGTGCACAGGGACCTGAAACCATCGAACGTGTTGCTGGCCCCGGACGGGCCGCGTGTTATTGATTTCGGGATCTCCCGCGCTGTTGAGGCTAGTGCGCTAACGCATACGGGCATGGTGGTTGGCTCACCCGGTTTCATGTCTCCGGAGCAGGCCGAGGGCCGCGAGGTCGGACCGCCCACCGACATCTTCAGCCTGGGCGCGCTCCTCGCCTACGCCGCCACGGGCGAAGGGCCGTTCGGCACCGGGTCCACGCCGGCGCTGGTCTACCGCGTGGTGCACAGTCCGGCGAGCCTGGACCGCGTGCCGGCCGAGGTTCGCCCGCTGATCGACCGGTGCCTGGCCAAGGATCCGGCCCAGCGTCCCACCGCGCGCGAGCTCCTGGCGGAAACGGCGGCGGTCGAGCCCGTCGCGGGCTGGCTCCCCGAACCGATGACCCAGACGTTCCTGCAGGTTCCTGGACTGTTCGGCGTGGCGGGGACGGGCGCCACGCCGGGGTACGTGCCGATGCCTGACGGCACGGCCAACGCCGCCCCCGGTGCGTCCCGCGCCGTCACCGCCGCCGCTGCGGTGCCCTCGCCGCCAGGACCGACCTCCGGCGGGCACCGGCGTGAGTCCGGACGTCCGCGCCGCAGCCTGCGGCGGCCGCTGGCGATCGCCGCCATCGTCGCCGGGCTCGTCGCCGCGTCGACGGCGGGCGGCATGGCCCTGGCCGCCTCGCTGGCCGCCTCACCCGGCACGCACGCGGGCCATCAGGTCACGTCTGAGCAGTCGGACCCACCGGCGACGTACCAGCCGCCGACGGCCGCAGCACCGCCGGCGGGCTACCAGAGCGCGTCCCAGCCTGCCGTGGCTCCGAGCACCACCGCGCCCGCGACCTCGCCGAGCACGGCCCCGCCGCCCGCATCGGCGAGCACGGCCCCGCCGGCCCCCCCGTCGCCTGCGCCGAGCACGTCCGCCCCGGCCGGCCCGGCGCCCACGCCTGGCACGTCGTACAACCAGGGCTCTGGAGGGTACTAGCGGCCCGGCGGGTTCCGTGCGTGCCGACCCCCCTGAGTTTCCCCCCCACCCCCCGACAGATCACCCCACCGCGGCCGGCAACCTGAGTACTGACCGCGTTTGGGGTACGAGGCGCGCCTGCGCCCGCGTCGAGGTAAGGACGAGTGGAATGTTGCGTGAGCTAGAGCCTGGTGATCCGGTTGTGATGGGGCCGTACCGGCTGCGCGGGCAGCTGGGCGTCGGCGGCATGGGCCGGGTGTTTCTCGGCCTTTCGGCGGGAGGCCGGCTGGTCGCGGTCAAGGTGATCCGCGCCGAGCTGGCCACGGATCCCGAGTTTCGCGGGCGGTTCCAGCGGGAGGTTGCGGCCGCGCGCAAGGTGAGCCACCAGTTCACCGCGCCGGTGATTGATGCTGACCTGGATGGCCTGGTGCCGTGGCTGGCCACGGCCTATGTGGCCGGGCCCTCCCTGGCTGACGCGGTGGCCGAGTACGGGCCGCTGGCCGCCGCTTCGGTGTTGCAGCTAGCGGCCGGCCTGGCCGAGGGCCTGAGCGCGATCCACGCTGCGGGCGTGGTGCACAGGGACCTGAAGCCGTCTAACGTACTGCTGGCCAGCGACGGGCCGCGCGTGATTGATTTCGGCATTTCCCTGACGGGCGACGGCGGTGCGCTGACGCGCACGGGCCTGGTCGTCGGCTCACCCGGCTTCATGTCACCGGAGCAGGCCGAAGGGCGCGAGGTGGGCCCGGCCAGCGACATTTTCAGCCTGGGCGCGGTCCTCACCTTCGCCGCTACGGGGCAGGGGCCTTTCGGCACCGGCTCGAACATGACGCTGGTCCACCGGCTCGTGAGCGGCCAGGCGGACCTGGACCGCGTGCCGGCCGAGGTGCGCCCGCTCGTGGAACGCTGCCTAGCCGCCGATCCCCGGGAGCGGCCGACCGCCCGCGTCCTGCTGGCGGAAACGGCTGCGGGCCAGCCCGAGCCCGGTTCCGTCAGCTGGCCGCCCGACCCGGTGACCCGCTCGTTCTCCAGTTATCCGACGCAGGCAGGCACCCCCGTGCCCGCCGATCCGGCCTACGTCCCGACGACGATCAGCCCTTTCCCGGTGGCGATCAGCCATCAGCCGACCCAGGCGTTCGCGCCCCAGACCGTAGCGTCGGCGCGGCTGACGCCGCCCAGCCAGCCCCAGCCGCACGCGAGCCGGCGGCGAGGCAGGCTCGGCGGGAGGCTGGTGATCGCGCTCGTGGTCACGGGACTCGCGGGCGCGCTGGGGGCGGGCGGCGTGTCGCTGGCCGCCTTCGCACACGAGTCATCTGGCGTACACGGCCAGAAGTTCGCGTCGACGCACATGATCCATCAGCACATGCTCGCGCCGCGCCCGACCCGGACCGCCACCATGGCCCCGGTCATGGTCCCGCCGATGTCTCCGACGGCGACCCCGACGATGACCACGGCCACGCCGACCCCGACCATGACCACCGCCGCGCCGACCCCGACCATGACTACCGCTACGCCGACGCCGACGATGACCACCCCCATACCCACCCCAAGCGTGACCGCCACGGACACCCCGACCGCCACGCCGACCCCCACCCAGGCGAACCCGACCGGGACGGTCACGGCGACCCCGTAGGCGTCGTAAGGGAACCAAGGCCGTTAGGGCCCGGCCGGGCTCAGTGCGTGAAGGCCCGGCGCATCTTCTGGAACTCGGGCGGCGGCTGCGTCTGCGGGTGATGCTCGAGGATGCGCACCTGTGTCCGCAAGTCTTCGAGGAGCAGGTTGGCCAGGTCCATGCTGAACCCGTTCCTGATCACGATCCGCATCACCTCGGTGTCGGTCATGTCCTCGGGGAAGGTGTAGGCCGGGACCTGCCAGCCGCGCTGGCGCAGGCGGTCGGACAGGTCGAATACCGAGTAGCCCGTGACGTCGGCGCGCAGCTTGAACGCGAACACGGGCAGGTCGTTGCCCTTGGTGAGCAGCTCGAACGGGCCCATCTTCGCGATCTCGCCGGACAGGTGCAGCGCGATGGCCTGGCAGGTCTGCTGGACGTGCTTGTAGCCCTGCCAGCCCAGCCTGATGAAGTTGTAGTACTGGGCGGCGACCTGCGCACCGGGCCGCGAGAAGTTGAGCGCGAACGTAGGCATCTCGCCGCCCAGGTAGTTGACGCGGAAGATGAGGTCCTCGGGCAGGGCATCCGGAGTCCGCCACATGACCCAGCCCACTCCGGGATACACCAGGCCGTACTTGTGCCCCGAGGTGTTGATCGAGGCCACCCGCGGCACGCGGAAGTCCCACTCGAGGTCGGGGTGCAGGAACGGGGCGATGAAGCCGCCAGAGGCCCCGTCCACGTGTATCGGGACGTCCCAGCCGTGCTCGGTCTGGAGCCCGTCGAGCGCCTGGCTGATCTCGAGGACCGGCTCGTAGCTGCCGTCCATGGTGGAGCCGAGGATCGCCACCACGCCGATGGTGTTCTCGTCGCACTTCGCCGCGGCTTCGGCGCCGCGCAGGTGCAGCCGCCCCGGCACCATCGGCACGTAACGTGGCTCGACCTGCCAGTAACGGCAGAACTTCTCCCAGCACACCTGGACGTTCGAGCCCATCACCAGGTTCGGTTTGGTCGCGTCGGACCCCGCCGCCTTCCGCCGGGCTCGCCAGCGCCACAGCAGCGCCATCCCGCCGAGCATGCACGCCTCGCTCGACCCGGTGGTAGAGCAGCCTGTCGCACCGCTGCCACTCGGCGCGTTCCATAGGTTGGACAGGATGTTCACGCAGCGCCGCTCGAGCTCGGCGGTCTGCGGGTACTCGTCCTTGTCGATCATGTTCTTGGAGGCGCACTCGGCCATCAGCAGCTCGGCCTCGGGCTCCATCCACGTAGTGACGAACGTGGCCAGGTTGAGCCGGGCGTTGCCGTCCAGGATGAGCTCGTCCCTTACCACCTGCAGCGCGGTCCGCGGCAGCACCCCGTGCTCCGGCAGCTTGTAACGCGGGATCTCGCAGCTCTTCTCTCGAAAGTAGATCGGGTTGATCTCAAGTCCAGCGTCTCGGGCGGACTCGTCCACCTTGGTGTGCAGCGGCATGCCAGTCTCCCTGGTCGTCCGGGCAGGTCATGAGGAGCCATTTACAGTGGCCAGGCTAACGCGGCAGTCGCCCGCAATCCCGCATCTGCCCGCTAGCGGGAGGCTTCGGAGGGGGCGCGGGTCAGGCTTACTTCTACGCTGGTGGCGTGAGTCATCTGCCCAGGTTCCCGGCCGCGGTGGAACGAGCCGTCGGGCTCGCCGGCCCGGATGCGAGGGTGCGGGGGATAAGCGCGCTGGCCGGCGGCACGCACGCGAGCACCTACCTGATCCGGACGGCGAACCCGGAGCGTGAGTTCATTCTGCGCGAGTTCCCGCCCGGTGATGACGCAGCGGTCCACGAGTCACGGGTTCTGGCGGCTCTGGAGGGACTCGGTGGCCTGGCCCCACGCCTGCTGGCCAGCGGCACGGATGGTGACCCGCCCGGAGGGCCTTGGGTATTGATCTCGCGTCTGCCGGGCCTCGCGGATATCAATCCCGGCCTTCCGGCCTCATGGGCCGAGCAGCTTGGCGGAACCCTCGCGCGGATCCATGCGACGCCCCGGGGCCGCCTGACTGGCTTCCAGAACGTGTTCCAGCGGCCGGGAGGTTCTGTCGCGGCCGTCGCCGGGCCAGCGGCCGGGGTCGTCATAGCAAGCTGGGAGCTCCTTACCGCCGCGCCGGACGTGCTCACGCACTACGACTTCTGGTCAGGCAACACCGTGTGGCAGGACGGCGTTCTCACCGGCGTCGTGGACTGGTCCGGTGGCGCCCTCGGCCCGCGGGGCTTTGACGTGGGCTGGTGCCGACTCGACCTTTACCTGCTTTACGGCGAGCGCATCGCGGGCGTGTTCCTGGATTCCTATGAGAGCGCGTGTAAGTCTGCCTTGCCTGATCTGCTCTGGTGGGACCTGTGGGCCGTATCCCGGTCGTATGAGGACGTCGAGTCCTGGGTCCCGAACTATCGCGATCTCGGGCGCGCCGACCTGACCGCGGCAGAACTCCGCAGGCGGCACAGCGCGTGGACTCGGCACTTGCTCGAGGCGGTCGGCTGCGTCCTCTAGGCAGGCGCCATGAGGTCTTCGTCGGCCACGGCAGGCACCGGCTCGGCGTCGGCGGGCCGTGCCGCGCCAGAACCGGAATCCTCCCTTAGCCAAACGAACATGGCTATCCCGGCCGCGACGTACCCGGCGCCCTGGATGGCCAGGACCGGGATGATGCCGGCGACCCGGCTTAGGTAGCCGGCGGCCAGGGTACCGGCCAGGACGGTGACGCCTTCCGCGGTGCTGATGGCGCCGAACACCCGGCCGCGGTAGGCGTCCTCGGTGTTTCGCTGGAACAGCGTGATCAGGCCCGCCAGGGCCAGCGCGCCCGGTACGCCCACGATGATCATCCCGGCGATGGCCGGCCAGACCGCGACGTAGCCCAGCGGGTACAGGAAGATGGCCAGGTCCACCAGGCCGAAGACGATCGCGCCGACGCTGAGCAGGCGCGACGCCCGGATGCGGTGGCCGGCGGCCGCGGCGACCACGCCGCCGGCGATTCCGCCGACCGCCTGCGCGGCCACCACCAGCCCGAACTCCTGGCTGCTCCCGTGCAGCACGTGCTCGACGAACGGCGTGAAGAGCGTGCTCATGATGCCCTCGCCCACGCTGGTGACCAGGGCGAAGATCATCAGGGCCCGCAGCACCCGGTTTCGGGCCGAAAGACCCAGGCCCGCGCGCAACTCCGCGCCGATGCGGCCGAGCCTCTGCCTCGCCGTCCGGACCTGCTGGCTGGCCGGATCCGGCCCGGCCGCCTGCCCGCTCGTGCGGACCAGGGTGAGCAGGATCGCGGAGCCGACGAAACTCGCGGCGTCGGTGATCGTCACGGCGGCCAGGCCGCCGACCGCCACGAGGATGCCGCCGATCGCCGAACCCGCCAGCCGGGACGCGTTCGAGACCTGGCCGTTGAGCGCGTTGGCCGCGACAAGCTCCTCATCGGGCACCAGCCGGGGCACCATGGCCTGCTCGGCGGGGGAGAAGAACTGCTTGACGGCCCCCTCGGCGAACATCACCGCGAAGACGATCCAGATCTGCCCCGCGCCGTGCACCAGCAGCAGCGGCAGCAGCCCGGCCGCCAGCAGCAGGTCGGCCACGATCATGGTCCGCTTGCGGTCCCACCGGTCCGCGAACACGCCGGCCACCGCGCTGAGCAGCACCTGCGGCGCGAAAGAGGACGCCATCGTCAGCGCTGACGCCACCGTGGAGCCGGTCACCGCGTAGACCCGGTAGATGAGCCCGATGGTCAGGACCCAGTCTCCGGTCAGCGAGATGATCCCAGCCGAGAGCACGAGCCGCAGATCACGCCGGGCCGCCAGCATCCGCCACGTTGCGCGCACGTCAGCTCCCCTCCGTCGGCCCGGGCGGCTCCGATCCCGGGACGGTGAACAGCGTGAAGCTCACCGGCACCGATCCGGCGGGCCGCGAGGCCACGTCGTCGATCGGCCGTTCGTTGATGTAGCGCAGGATCAGGGCCTCGAACGCGTCGGTGAGCTCGGCGAGCTCGGCCAGGGTCAGGTACACGCTGGACTGACCCACGCCGGTGTGCTCACGCCACGCCTCCGGCCAGCTCCCGCGCCGCTGCTGCCAGCCGAGGAAGTCGTCCAGGGCCTGCTCGGCGAAGAACTGCTCGAGCACGTCAACCGCGCTCGATCCCTCGGCGGTGGCCCGCGCGCCGGCCCAGTTGTAAGAGGTGGCCACCATGCGCCAGGGCCGCTCCCGGTGATCCTTGCCCGCGATCTGCTCGACGAATCCGTACTTGGCCAGCTGCCGCAGGTGGTGCGAGGCCAGGCCGTGGCTGATGCCGAGTTCCCTCGCCGCGTCCGCCGTCGTGGCCCGGCCCTGCCGGCCGATCATCGACATGATGCCGTGGCGCAGCGGATGCGCCAGGGCCCTGATCGCCACCGGGTCATCGAGCAGCCGCCAGCGCTGACCGGACCGCTCAGGACCCGGTTTCCCCGACTCGCTAGATTCCAAGGACATGCTTGGAATCTAGCTTTGCCCCGTCCAGGATGTCAAGCACATGCTTGGAATATCCTCGGTGCCTCCGACTGGCCACATCCCAGGCGACGCGCTCCCGGTAGCGGGCCGCAGGGGATGCGGCGCCTGCCATAGGTGCCACCGCCCGCCTCATATATCCCTCAGATCCCAAAAGCCACTGCAGCCACGGCGCGTTTGGGGCTCGTGGGCCACAAGCCCTGTCTATCGGGGCTTGTGGCCCACGAGCCCCGGTCGAACGGGTCGAACGGGTCGGCCGAACGGGTCGGCCGGCAGGAAGGGCGACGCAGGCGGCATCGGGTCGGTGCAGGTGGGGTGGGTGGGATCAGTGATGCCCGAGTCAGCCGAGCAAGTGGGGCGGGCGTGAGGTCCGGTGACGCCAGGGGTCAACCGAACGGTGGATGCTGCCGAGCCGGATGGCTGACCGGCCGGCTCATCCGACGGGAGGCCAATCATGGCCGCGCAGCCGATTCGGCGGCCGGGGTCGCCCGGCGATGCTGGCTAGGACAGCAGGCGAAGGAGGAAACGAATGACTGCGGTCATCGAGGTGAGCGGGCTCACCAAGCGGTACGGGGGCCAGGCGGTGGTGGACGGGATCTCGTTCCACGTCGACCAGGGCGAGATCTTCGGGATCCTCGGCCCGAACGGCGCGGGCAAGACCACCGCGGTGGAGTGCATGGAGGGCCTGAGAAGGCGTGACGGGGGAGAGGTGCGGATCCTCGGGCTCGACCCGAAGACGGACGCGCACCGGCTGCACCAGCGGATCGGGGTCCAGCTGCAGGAGACCCAGCTGCAGGACAAGCTGAAGGTCGCCGAGGCCCTGGAGCTGTACGCGTCGTTCTACCCGGACCCGGCGGACTGGCGCGAGCTGCTCGAGCGCTGGGGGCTGGCCGCCAAGGCCGGCACCAGGTTCGGCAAGCTGTCCGGCGGCCAGAAGCAGCGGCTGTTCATCGCGCTGGCCCTGGTGGGGAACCCCGAGGTGGTCTTCCTCGACGAGCTGACGGCCGGCCTGGACCCTGGGGCCAGGCGCGCCACGTGGGACCTGATCAGCAAGGTCCGGGCGGGCGGCGTCACCGTCGTGCTGGTCAGCCACTTCATGGACGAGGTGGAAGAACTGTGCGACCGCGTCGCGATCCTCGAACGGGGGCGGATCGCGGCGCTGGACACCCCGGCGGGGCTGGTGGACTCCGCCGGGGGCGAGTACCGGATGCGGTTCCGGCCGCTGGCACCCCTCGATGAGCACTCGCTCGGCGTGCTGCCCGGGGTCACGGCGGTCGGCCGCCGCGGGGAGCAGGTCACCGTCACAGGTACCGGAGACTTCCCGGCCGCGGTCACCGCGGAACTGGCCCGCAGGCAGGTCTTCGCCGCGGACCTGCGGATCGAGGGACGCAGCCTGGACAGCGCCTACGTCGCGCTGACCGGCCGGTCCATGGACACGTGAGAGAGGCAAGGATCATGACTGGCTTCGGCAGGCTCGCGTTCGTCGAGTCCAAGCTGTTCCTGCGCGAGAAGGCCGCGCTGCTGGGGGTGTTCGGGCTCCCGGTGGCGCTGGTCGTCGGGTTCGGCCTGATCCCCGGGTTCGGCGATCCGCAGAAGGGGCTATCGAATCAGATCGGGACCGAGTACATCGCGAGCATCGGCGTCGCGATCGTGCTGGCCACCCTGGGCCTGACCGGGGTGCCGATGGTCATCGGCCAGTACCGGGAGCGAGGCGTCCTGCGCCGCCTGGGCGTCACCCCGGTGCGCCCGCTGACCCTGCTGATGGCCGACGTGACGGTCTGGGCGGCGTCCGCGATCATCTCGGTGGCGCTGGTCGTCGCGGTGGCACGCGCCGTCTTCCACGTGCCGGCGCCGCACGCGACCGGCTGGTTCGTCCTGAGCGTCGTGCTGGGCATCGCCTCGCTGCTCGCGATCGGCCTGCTGGCGGCGGCGGTGTCGTCGACCGCCAGGGGCGCGGCCGGAATCGGCTGGCTGCTGTTCTTCCCGAACATGTTCCTGGCCGGCGTGTACCTGCCGACCGAGGAGATGTCCTCGACGATGCGCCAGATCGGCAACTTCACCCCGCTTGGCTCGGCCCTGCACGCGGTGCGCGACAGCTGGATGGGGATAGATCCGCGGCTTGAGTACCTGGGCATAATGGCGGCGTGGACCCTGGTCGCAGGAGCCCTGGCGGCCCGCTTCTTCCGCTGGGACAAGGCATAGGGAAGGGGGGAGCGGTGACGGTTCGCACGCCGGACAGCGGCTTCGAGGCGCTGGAGCGGCGGTACCAGCGCCTGGCGCACGTGATCGTCTACGTGCTGCTCGCCGTCCCGCTCCTCCCTTACGTTCTCTCCCAGAACCCCAGCGCGGGGGCCATCGGCATCACGGCCGGTGTCGCGGCGGCGGCCACGGCCTGGGTCACCTGGATGGACATCCTGCATCCGGGGTGGATGGAGCGGCGCTGGCTGGTGTGGGTCTACTTCACCGGCCTGGTCGCGTTCATCGCCGTCCTCACCATCCGCAGTCCCTGGTACGCCTTCTTCACCTGGATCGGCTTCCTTTACGCGTTCCGGCTCCTGACCGGACCTTGGCGGTGGATCGCCTCGGCGGTCGTGGCGGTGTTCTTCGCCATGGCCCAGGACGGCGGCTTCCACCGGCCGACCGCATCGGTCGTGGTCATCTGGCTCCTGCTGGCGTGCGTCGACCTGGGTCTTGTCGGGTTCTTCATCATGCTCGGCGTGCGGACCGAGGAACAGAATCAGGCGCGCAAGGGGATGATCGTCGAGCTGGCCGAGGCGAACCAGCGGCTGGAACAGATCATGGCGGAGAACACCGGCCTGCAGGCCCAGCTGCTCACCCAGGCCAGGGAGGCGGGCGCGGGTGACGAGCGGCAGCGCATGGCGCGGGAGATCCACGACACGCTCGCGCAGGGCCTGACCGGGATCATCACCCAGCTCGAGGCCGCCCAGCAGACCGCCAGCGACGCCGAGCGCGAGCGGCGGATCGACAACGCCAAGCGGCTCGCCCGCGACAGCCTGGCCGAGGCCCGCCGCAGCGTCCAGGCGCTGCGCCCGCAGGCGCTGGAGGACAGCAGGCTGCCCGAGGCGCTGGCCGCGGAGGTGACCCGGTGGTCGGCCACCAGCGGCGTGGCCGCCGAGGTGGAGACCACCGGCGAGGCACGCGCACTGCACCCCGAGGTGGAGGTGACGCTGCTGCGCGTCGCGCAGGAGGCGCTGGCCAACGTGGCCAGGCACGCCGGCGCGTCGCGCGCCGGGGTCACCCTGTCGTACATGGAGGACGTGGTGACGCTGGACGTGCGGGACGACGGCGTCGGCTTCACCGTGCCAGCGAACGGCGGTCAAGCCGCCGTAGGCGACCCTGGGGACACCCAGCCCCAGGGCGGGTTCGGGCTGATCGCGATGCGGCAGCGGGTCAACCGGCTGGCCGGGCAGCTGGAGATCGAATCGGAGCCCGGCGCGGGCACCGCGGTATCGGCCAGCGTGCCCGCGATACCCCTTGGCCCGCCGCCGCAGGCGGCACAGCCAGCCCCGCCGCCGCAGGCGGCCAAGGCAGCGCCGCCGCCGCAGGCGGCCAAGGCAGCACCGCCGCCGCAGGCGGCGGTATCAGGGGAGGAGCCCTCATGACGGGGACCGGGCCCATCCGGCTGCTGATCGCCGACGACCACCCCGTGGTGCGCGACGGGCTGCGCGGCATCTTCGAGGCCAGCGGCGAGTTCGAGGTGGTCGGCGAGGCCGCCAACGGCCGGGAAGCGGTCGACCGGGCGGCGGCGCTGCGCCCCGACGTGGTGCTGATGGACCTGCGCATGCCGGTGCTGGACGGGGTCAGCGCGATCAGGCTGCTCGCCGAGCGCGGCGTGACCGCGCGGGTGCTCGTGCTCACCACCTTCGACACCGACACCGACGTGGTGCCCGCGATCGAGGCCGGGGCCACCGGCTACCTGCTGAAGGACTCCCCGCCGCAGGAGCTCCTGCGCGGGGTCCGCGCCGCGGCCCGCGGTGAGGCGGTGCTCTCGCCGTCGGTTGCCACCCGGCTGCTGGGCCAGGTCAGGGAGCCGGCCAGGGAACCGCTGAGCCAGCGCGAGCTTGACATCCTGGCCCTGATCGCGCGCGGCTCCTCGAACCGGGAGGCCGCGGCGCGCCTGTTCATCAGCGAGGCCACGGTCAAGACCCACGTGCTGCACATCTACGCCAAGCTCGGGGTTAACGACCGCGCCGCCGCCGTGGCGGCCGGGTTCGAGCGGGGGCTGCTTCCAAGGCCCTGAAGGCCGACGCGGGGGAAGCACAAGACGCCGTTCGGGATAAAGGGGTTTTTCTCGTGTAACGGCACAGGAGAAAGCCGCGGTCCTCAAGGACGTGCGCCAGGTCCAGCGGCAGCGGGCCGGCCGGGAACGGTTCGCCGGTGAGGATCCGGTCCGCGCCCGGGCCCGCCAGCAGGGGGCCGGTCGTCAGGCACAGCTCGTCCAGCAGGCCGGCCGCGGCCAGCTGGCCCAGCAGGTGCGGCCCGCCCTCTGTGAGCACTCTCCGGTGGCCGCGATCGGCCAGCGCGCGGACCGCGGCGTTCAGGTCGATGGCGGCCTCGCCGGCCGTGATGACGTCCGCGTTCCGCGCCAGCTTGGCCAGCAGGTCCTGCGGTGCCGCGGCGGAAGTGATGACGATGGTGCGGGCGTCCGGTCCGGCCTCGGTGAACAGCTGGCTCTCCGGGTCGAGGTCCAGCCGCGCGCTGACCACCGCGATCGGGGCCGTCGCCGGCCGGCCGTCCCGCAGGTGGGGCCAGAGCCGACTCGGCCGCGCGGGCCCGTAGCCTTCGGCCCGGACCGTGCCCGCGCCGACCACGATGACGTCGGCGAGCGCGCGGAGCAGGAAGAAGACCTGCCGGTCGGCGACCGATGACAGGCCGGCGCTGACCCCGCCGAGCGAGGCGGCGCCGTCGGCGCTGGCTACCATGTTGCCGCGCACGCACGGCCCGGGCGGGTAAGCGTACAGCGCGGCCAGGTCGGCGTCGCCCAGGCCGGGGGCGGGCAGGTCGGCGTCGCCCAGGCCGGGGGCGGGCAGGTCGGCGTCGCCCAGGCCGGGGGCGGGCAGGTCGGCGTCGCCCAGGCCGGGGGCGGGGACGAGCTGGCGCATGGTCAGTCCGTAGACCGCAGCACGGCGGCGG
>JBOHCK010000024.1:0-30783 GCA_050698755.1 Streptosporangiaceae bacterium
GCGCCCGGCGCGGGCGCAGCGGAAGCCTGGGCGGCGGTCATCAGCCGGCCTAGACGCACCGACAGCCAGCACAGGGCGGCCAGCACGGCGAAAACGCCCAGGAAGACCAGGCCCTGCAGGCTGGCCGCGCCGGCGCCGCTCAGCCAGTGCATGCCGAGCGGGACGCCGAACAGGTCGTGGCTGAGCAGGCTGTTAGGCTTCCCCGCCACTAGCGGCGACCGGAACAGGATGTACACGACGGACAGCAGGGGCCACTGGAGCAGGAGCGGCGTGATGCCCGCGAACAGGCTGGTGCCCTCCCGCTTGTAGAGCGCGATCATCTCCTGCTGCAGGCGTTCCGGCTGCTTGGCGTAGCGCGTCCGCAGGGCCTGCAGCTCGGGAGCCAGGCGGGCCTGGACGGCCTGCCCGCGCATGGCGCGGAAGCTGAGCGGCATGAGGAGGGCCCGGACGGCCACGGTGAGCGCGATGATGGCGGCGACGGCGGCGGCGCCGCCGAGTACGGCGGTCAGGACTCCGGTCAGGCCGGAGACGAGGTGGTACACGGCGTCCACCGGGACGCCAAGGAAACTGGTCATGGGAAACGGCCTTCCAGCTAGGACTTGGTTACGGCTGGAAGCGGCCGCGATATCCGCAGTGTCGAGCAGGGTGACTCAGCGCGATGCGCCAAAACCCAAAACGGGAGGCGAGACGCGCGTCAGCTGGACATGGCGGCCGCTGGGGCCGCCGATGGTGCTCTGGGCCTGGCCCGGCCCGCCGCGTCGGGATCACGCTGGCGCAGGAACGCCGCCCGCCAGGACTTCTCCCGCATCCCCGAGGCACGGCGGATCATCGGGACGGCGGCGGCGGTACGGGAGAGCCTGGCTATCGAGGCGAGCAGGGCCAGGACGGCCGCGAGCATGGCCCCGGCCAGAACGGCGGTCGCCAGGGCGGTCAGGCCGGCCGAACTCCATACCCCGGACGGGCTCGGCAGGGCGCCGGCCAGGTGCGTCACGGCGCGCAGCAGCCCGGCCAGCATCACCAGCACGCTGCCCACCCGCATCACCGTCCTAGGGTTACCTAACTACTCATTAGCGTACGCGCCCGGTCCCCAATTCCCCGACGGCGGCCAGCAGGCGATCCACCTCGGCCTCGTCGTTGTAGTGGACGAGCCCGGCCCGGACCGCGCCGCCGGACTCCCGCAGGCCGAACGCCCCGGCCAGCTCCCACGCGTAGTTGTCGCCGTTCCACACGTTGATCGCCCGGGCCGCGAGGTGCTCGGCCACCTCCCGTGGCGTGTACCCGGCCACGGTGAAGAACGCCGTCGGCGCGCGGCGGGCCGCCTTGCCGTACAGGGTGACGTGCCCCATCGCGGCCAGGCCGCCGAGCAGGCGCGCGAACAGTTCCCCCTCGTACCGCTCCACGGCGGCCATCGAGGCCAGCACGCGCTCGCGCCGGCTCCCCGAAGCCGAGGCGTCGAGCCCGGCCAGGTGCTCAACGGCCGCGGCGACCCCGGCCAGGTCGGCGAACGCCGCGGTGCCCCGCTCGAACCGGCCGGGCACGCCGGCCGGGGCGGGCGCCAGCCGGTCCGGGTGCACGGTCTCCAGCAGCGCCGGGTCGGCCACGACCGTGCCGATGTGCGGTCCCGACCACTTGTAGGAGCTGGTGGCGTAGAAGTCGGCGCCGAGCGAGGCCACGTCCACCGGAACGTGCGGGGTGGCGTGCACCCCGTCCACGTAGCACAGCGCGCCGACGGCGTGGGCGGCGGCGGCGATGGCCGCCACGTCCGGCCTGGTCCCGACGATGTTGCTGGCCGCGGTCACCGCAACCAGCCTGGTCCGCTCGGTGACCAGCTCGCCGTACTGAGCGGCGGGCAGCTCCGCTGTCGATATGTCGACTTCCGCCCAGCGCACGGTGGCTCCCTGGCGGGTGGCGGCCTGCACCCAGGGCCGGACGTTCGCGTCGTGATCGAGCCTGGACACGACCACCTCGTCCCCCGGCTCCCAGCGCCGCGACAGCGTGTCGGCGAGCCGGTAGGTGAGCGTGGTCATGTTCGGCCCGAGGATGACGCCGTCCGGGCTGGCGCCGGTCAGATCCGCGAGCGCCTGGCGGCACTCGGCCACGATGGCGTCGGCGCGCCCGCTGGCCGGGAACGCTCCCCCGGCGTTGCCGATCCCGGCCCGGTACACCTCGGCGATGGCCTCGATGACCACCGAGGGCACCTGCGTGCCCGCGGCGCCGTCGAGGTACGCGTAGCCGTCGCCCAGGGCCGGGTAGGCCGCCCGCACGCGGCCGATGTCAAAGGTCACGAAACCAAGTCTGCCTTAGACCTGGGTCCACCCCGGATCGCGCCCCGACGCGACGAGGATGGAGTGCCAGGGGTCGTCATCGCCGCCTGATTCGTCGCTCCCCCCAGGCTGGCCGCCGCCTGACCGGGAGGAAGCCGCGAGCGAGGGCCACAGCTGCGGCGTGCCGGCCCGCCACCCGGCCAGCACGAGCTCAGGATCGGCAGGCCGGTAGTCCTTGCCGAGGGATCTGGCCAGATCCCACGCGTGCAGGTGCCACTCGGCGCAGGCCGCCCCCGCCATCGCACCGACCGTGACCTCGGTGCCCCGGTACCGGTGGTGCGGCAGGTCCCAGGCCTGCGGCAGCCGCCGCCCGTACGATCGCGCCGACTCCGCGAACGCCGCGATGTGCTCGGGGCCAGACACGTCGGGCAGCGCCGCGAGCTCGGCCGCGTTCTGCCTGGCCAGCTTGCGCGCGAGCGAGTCCGCGGACGCGTTGGTCGCCAGCAGCCGCGCGAGCCTGCTGTCCGGCGCGTCGTCGAGGTACTCGTGGTAGTCGTCGGCCACGCAGCGCAGGTGACCCGCCAGGTCGACCGCCCGCCACTCCGAGCAGGGCGTCGCGCCCAGCCACGTCGCATCTGTGAGCTGGCCGGCCAGCTCACAGATGACGGTCACGCCGTCGCGGTAGGCGGACAGGACGCCAACGCGCGACACGCGGCTCATCGGGGCCTAATGCGACTAGTGCTGCTGCGCTGCACGGTTCCTCTCCCTGCCGGCCACCCGGCAACCGGTTCGCGAAGCCTCGGGTCAGCCAGCGTGCCAGGTTTACGGCCCGCCGACAAGCGATCCGCCGCAAGAAAAACCAGATGACATCTTCCCGGCCATCCGGTTAACCTCACAGCAATGCCCTATGTCACCCCTTTGCTGGTCAAGCGCGCCTTTGCCAGGGTACGACCAGTCGGGGCGCTGTGGCGCCTGCGCGGCTACCTGAAGCCGTTCCGCATCCAGATGATCGTCATGATGGCCGCCGCGCTCGGCGCGGTGGCCGCCGCCATCGCCATCCCCCTGCTCACCAAGGTCGTCATCGACGGGGCGATCGCGCACGGCTACAAGGGCCTGCTGATCCCGCTCGGCCTCGCGGCCGTAGGCCTGGGCGCCGCCGAGGGGCTGGCGAACATGCTCCGCCGCTGGATCCAGGCCAGCTCCGTGGCCGAGATCGAGAAGGCGATCAGGGACGACCTGTACCTGCACCTGCAGCAGCTGCCCGTCTCCTTCCACGACGAATGGCAGTCGGGCCAGCTGCTGTCCCGCGCGACGACCGACCTGTCCACGATCCGCAGGTTCGCCGGGTTCGGCCTGATCTTCATGGTCACCAACACCATGACGTTCATCGCCGTGATCGCGCTGCTCATCCACCTGAACTGGTGGCTCGGCCTGATCACAGGCGCGGTGTTCGTGCCCGTGGTGCCGATCTGCCTGCGGTTCGAGAAGCGGTACCGGGTGCTTTCCCGCCTGGTCCAGGACCAGCAGGGTGACATAGCCACGCTGATCGAGGAGTCGGCGACCGGCGTCCGCGTGTTGAAGGCGCTCGGCCGGGGCCCGCTGGCCGCCGCCAGGCACGACGCCCAGGCCGCGGACATCTACCGGACCCAGGTCGCCAAGGCCGGCCTGCTCGGGTCCTTCTGGGCGCTCCTCGACCTGGTCCCGAACGCCGTGATCGGACTGGTCATCGTCCTCGGGGCACTCGCGGTCAGCCACGGCTCGCTGACCATCGGCGGGCTGGTGGCGTTCATCACACTGGCGCTGCAACTGGTCTGGCCGGTCGAGGCGCTCGGCTACATCATCGCCTCCGGCCAGGAGGCAGGCACCGCGGCCCAGCGCGTCCTGGAGATCTTCGACACCCAGCCGGAAATCACAGATCATTTGCCCGAACGAGCGGTGGTGCGCGTCCTGCAGCCCAAGGGGGGTCTGGGGGGAAGGGTTCCCCCCAGATGGGGGGTCACCGGGGGGTGGTCCCCCGGGGGCAAAAAGGGTCACCTGGTCTTCGACCATGTGTCGTTCACGTACCCGGGAGCGACAGAGCCCGTGCTGCGCGACGTCGTGCTCGACCTGCCGCCCGGGCAGACGGTGGTGCTCACCGGGGCGACCGGGTCGGGCAAGTCCACCCTGCTCCAGCTCGTGCCCCGGCTGGCCGACGCGACCACCGGGGCGGTCCGCCTGGACGGGACGGACATCCGCGACCTTCCGCTCGAGCGGCTCCGCACGGCCGTGGGCTGCGGGTTCGAGGACGCGACGCTGTTCTCCGCCAGCGTCAGGGAGAACGTGACGTTCGGCGCGCCGGACGCGGACGAGGACGCGATCGAGGCCGCGCTGACGGCCGCGCAGGCCCGGTTCGCCTACGACCTGCCGTGGGGGCTGGACACCAGGATCGGCGAGCAGGGCATGGCGCTGTCCGGCGGCCAGCGGCAGCGGATCGCACTGGCCAGGGCCATCCTGGCCAAGCCGGACGTGCTGATCCTCGACGACCCGCTGTCCGCGCTCGACGTGCACACCGAGGAGCGGGTGACCCAGGCGCTGCACCGGATCCTGGCCGACGCCACGGCGCTGGTGGTAGCGCACCGGCCGTCCACGGTGGCGCTGGCCGACACGGTGGCGCTGCTGTCGGGCGGGGTGATCGCCGCCCGCGGCAGCCACCGGCAACTGCTCGCTTCGAGCCCTGAGTACGCGGCGCTCATGGCTGTCGAACCCCTGGAGGCGACCGGATGACGGCGGACCCCACGGCCTGGCGCGGGGTGGCGGCGGAGAAGGCCGACGAGGTCTCCGCCCCTCTGGCGGCGCTGCTGCGCGAGCGGAGCAGGCGGCTCCTCGGGGACCTGCTGCGCCCGTACCGGCGCGCGGTCATCGGCACCATCTCGCTGATCGTGGTGGCGAGCCTGGCTGTGCTGGCCGGGCCGTGGCTGGTCGGCCTGGCCATCGACAACGGCCTGCCGCCGCTGCTGCACGCACACGACGCCGCGCCGCTGCTCGTCCTGGCCGCAGCGTTCGCCGTGACCGTCGCGGTCCAGGCGGTCACCACCCGGATGTTCGTCACCATGACGGGGCGCGTCGGGCAGCGGGTGGTCCTCGAACTGCGCCGGCGCCTGTTCGCGCACTGTCTGGAGCTCGACGTGGCGTTCCACGAGCGCTACACGTCGGGCCGGATCATCTCCCGGCAGACCTCCGACATCGACGCGATCTCCGACCTGTTCGAGGAGGGCCTGGACTCGCTGGTCGCGGCGATCCTGACCCTCCTGCTCGTCGGGACCGGCATGCTGCTGCTCGACTGGCAGCTCGGCCTGGTCGTGCTCGCCGGCTTCATCCCGCTGACCTGGCTGACGACCTGGTTCCGGCGGGAGTCAGCCAGCGCGTACCGGCGGACCAGGGAGGCCATCGCGCTGGTCATCGTGCACTTCGTGGAGACGTTCGGCGGGATCAGGGCCGTGCAGGCGTTCCGCAGGGAACCGCGGAACTCTGCGATCTTCTCCGGGCTCGGGCAGGACTACTCCGACGCGAGCGCGCACGCCTCACGGCTGATCGCGATCTACGGCCCGTCCATCACGCTGGTCGGCAACATCATCACCGGCGTGGTGCTCGGCTACGGCGGCCTGCTGGTGATCGACCACGACATCAAGGTCGGGGTCCTGGCCACCTTCCTGCTGTACCTGCAGCGGTTCTTCGCCCCGCTCCAGGACGTGTCGCAGTTCTACAACACGTTCCAGTCGGGGGCCTCCGGCCTGGAGAAGATCGCCGGCGTCCTCGAGCAGGACCCCGCGGTGCCCGAACCCGGCACGCCTGCTCGGCTGCCCGCTCGGCGCGCGGAGCCCGGGGACCCGGGCGGTCCGGGCGGTGCGGGCAGCCTGGGTGGTGCGGGCAGCCTGGGCGGCGCGGGCGGCCTGGGCTCCGGGGCCGGGCGGCGGGTGCGGTTCGAGTCGGTCACCTTCGCCTACCGCGACGCGGTCGTGCTGCCCGGCCTGGACCTCGACATCCCGGCCGGCCAGACCGTCGCGCTGGTCGGCGAGACCGGCGCGGGCAAGACGACGATCGCGCGACTGCTCGGCCGGTTCTGGGACCCGAGCGCGGGCCGGGTGACGCTGGACGGTATCGATCTGCGCGAGCTGACCGATCCCGTGCTCCGCTCCGAGGTCATCGTGATCACCCAGGAGAACTTCCTGTTCGAGGGGTCGGTCGGTGACAACATCAGGCTCGGCCGCCCGGACGCCGCCGACGCCGACGTGGAGCGCGCGGCCACGATGATCGGCGCGCACGACTTCATCGCGGCGTTGCCGGAGGGTTACGACACGCCCGTGGGCAAGCGCGGCGGCCGACTGTCGGCCGGCCAGCGCCAGCTTGTCTCGTTCGCGCGTGCGTTCCTGGCCGCCCCGGCCGTGCTGGTCCTCGACGAGGCCACCTCGCTGCTCGACATCCCGAGCGAGCGGCTGGTCCAGAACGCGCTACGCACCGTGCTCACCGGCCGGACGGCGGTCATCATTGCCCACCGGCTGTCCACGGTGGCCATCGCCGACCGGGTGCTGGTCCTCGACCAGGGCCGGATCACCGAGGACGGGACTCCTGGCGAGCTGATGGACAGCGGCGGCGAGTACGCCGAACTGCACGCCAGCTGGGCCGCCAGCCTCGCCTGACCGGTTTTGGGTGCTTGGGTTAGAGGAGGTGCTCCTGCGGCTCGTCGTCCACCAGGCGGTCGCAGGTCGGGCAGTACCAGCGGGCCTCGACCGGGGTGCCGCACGCGTCGTGCCGGGGCGCCTGGGCCGGGTCGGCGTGCCCGGCTCCCCAGTAGGCCAGCAGGCGGAGCGCGCCCGCGAGATCCCGGCCTTCGGCGGTCAGCTGGTACTCCGCGCGGGGCGGCCGGTCGGAGTAAGGCCGGGCCACCAGCAGCCCGTCCCGCTCGAGCCGCTTGAGGCGTTCGGACAGGATGTTCGCCGCGATGCCGGGGAGCTGATCGAGCAGATCGCTGAACCGGCCCGGCCCGTCGAGCAGCGCCTCCACCACCAGCAGGGTCCACCGGTCGCCGACCCTGGCCAGCGCCTCCGCGAGCGGGGACGAGGCAGTTTCTCGCTGAGCCATGAGCGAAATCGTAACCTCCCGCGTTGACATCATCCTAGTCAGTAGTAACTTGCAAGTTACTACTCAGTGGAAGGTGAGAGCAATGACCGTCTTCGACGAGATCCAATCCAGCATCGCTGCGCTGGCGGAGGGCGCAGGCTCTTCGGTAGTAGGCATCGGGCAGCGGCGGGGCATCGGCTCGGGCATCGTCCTGTCCGAGGGCCGGGTGCTGACCAACGCGCACAACGTCCGCGCCAGCGAGGTGACCGTCACCTTCGCCGACGGGCGCACGGCCGAGGGCACCGTGACGGGGCACGACATCGACGGTGACCTCGCCGTCATCGAGGTCGACACCGGCCAGGCTCCGGCGCTGGCGTGGGCGACCGACGCGCCCGCCATCGGGCTGCCGGTCTTCGCTCTGTCCAACCCGGGCGGGCGCGGGCTGCGGGTGACCTTCGGCACTGTCTCCGGCATCGACCGGTCGTTCCGCGGCCCCCGTGGCACCCGCATCACCGGGAGCCTGGAGCACACCTCGCCGCTGCTGCCCGGATCCTCGGGCGGCCCGGTCCTCGACGCCGCGGGGCGGCTGCTCGGGATCAACACCAACCGCCTCGGTGAGGGCTTCTACCTGGCCATCCCCGCCGACGAGGCCCTGCGGGGCCGCGTCGACTCCCTCGCCAGCGGGCAGTCCGTCGAGCCGCCCCAGCTCGGTATCGCCATTGCCCCCGGCCACGTGGCCAGGCGGATGCGCCGCGCCGTCGGCCTGCCTGACGCCGAGGGCCTGCTCATCCACCAGGTGGTGGATGACAGCCCGGCGTCCCGCGCGGGCCTGGCCCGCGGCGACCTGATCGTCGCGGCCGCGGGCCAGCCGGTCAGGAGCGTCGACGACCTGCACGGCGCCCTCCGGGCTTCCGCGGGCGGCACCCTCGAGCTGAGCGTTCTCCGGGGTACCGAGGAGCGCACCGTCCAGGTCAGCTTCGGCGAGGCCGGCCAGCCGACAACCGAGGTGTAAGCCCTTCCCCGGCGGTCCCTCGGACGCTCAGCCCGAGGGGCCGCCGGGGCGCAACCTTCGGGCGTGGGGTGCCATGACGCCCTGGCTGGGGACGACACCGGCCGCAGCGCCCCCAGGTATAGGACCAGGGTCTTCCACGGGCGCGACCTGTCCGGTGCTGGATGAGAGTGGAACCGTCGTCTCGAAGGGGAGCAGGAACACCGAGAGACAGGGAGATATGTCATGGCTGAGCCTGAATATGTGGTCGTCTACGCCGCAACGTACCCGACTGTGGCGGCTGCGCTGGCAGTGCTCGACGCCATCGAGCACTTGGATAAGGAGGTGGATGGCACGTACGACGCGGCCGTGGTCGACAAGGAGAACGGTAATGCGCACGTGGTCAGGCGGATGGACCACCGGCACGTGCACATCATCCCGGAGCGGTTCGGCCGCGGAGACCTGACCCGCAAGGAGTTGAATGAGGCGGCCGGGGAACTCCTTGCTGACGAGGCAGGACTCATTGTGGTCGGCGAGGCCACCATCGAACCAGCACTCGACAAGGTGCTTACCGGTACCGCCAAGGTCGTCAAGCGCGAGATAGAAGCGACGGTTGACCAGATCACCAGCGAGCTGCAAGAAGCGTTCAAAGGCTGACCGGCCGCGCACCCTGCTCCCTGCTATCGGTAGCGGGGGGCACCCAACGCTCATCCTGGGGGCGCCGTCGGCCCGGACGGATCGCCGGGGACGATGATGCCGGTCTCGTAGGCCAGGATCACGGCCTGGACACGGTCACGGAGGCCGAGCTTGGCGAGCAGGTTGCCCACGTGGGTCTTGACGGTCGCCTCGCTGACGAACAGGGCAGCCGCGGTCTCGGTGTTGGTGCTCCCCCGGGCCATGAGCACCAGCACCTCCCGCTCCCGCGCGGTCAGCGAGGCGAGCCGCGCGGGAGACGGCGAGGTCTGCGCGGGCCGGCGCGCGAACGTCTCGATCAGGCGGCGCGTGATGGTCGGGGCGAGCATGGCGTTACCCGCCGCGGCGGCCCGGACCGCAGCGATCAGGTCGGCGCGCGGTGAGTCCTTGAGCAGGAACCCGCTGGCTCCCGCGCGCAGCGCCTCGTAGACGTACTCGTCCAGGTCGAACGTCGTGAGCATGACCACCTTGGGCGCCGGCGAGAAGCGGGTGAGCAGCCGGGTGGCCTCCAGCCCGTCCATGCCGGGCATGCGGATATCCATCAGCACCACGTCGGGCTGGTTCGCGGCGGCGGCCTGGACCGCTGCCTCGCCGTTGGCCGCCTCCCCCACGACGGTGATCCCGACGGCCGCGTCCAGGATGACGCAGAACCCGGAGCGGACCAGTTCCTGGTCGTCGACCACGAGCACGCGGATCGGGGTGGGCGGGGCGGACCCGGTCGGGATGGTCATCGCGACGGCAGCCGGACCGTCACGTTGAACCCGGTTTCCGGGGTCGGCCCGACGCTCAGGTGGCCGCCGATGGAGGCGACCCGCTCCGCGATGCCGGCCAGGCCGAGCCCGGAACCGGTCAGCAGCGAGCCCGGCCGGCCGGTGAGGCCCGCGCCCGCCGCGGGCAGGCCGTCCGGCCGCGGACCGGAATCGGTGACGCTGACCGTGACGTACCCGGGCTCGTAGCACAGCCTGACCGAGGCCCGGGCGGCCCGGGAGTGCCGGATCGAGTTGGTCAGCGCCTCCTGGACGATGCGGTACGCGGTCAGGTCGACCCCCGGCGAGAGGGGCCCCGGCGTTCCCACGACCTCGAGGTCCACGAGCAGCCCGGCGCCGCGCACCTGGTCGAGCACCTCGCCCAGGTCGCCGAGCGAAGCCGACGGCGCCGTCTCGAGGCGCTCGGAGGGCCCGCGGAGGACGCCGAGGAGCCTGCGCAGCTCGGTGAGCGCCTGCCTGGCCACGTCGCCGATGATCTCCACGGAGGTCCCGGCCCGCTCAGGCTGGCCGGGAAGCAGCGACTGGGCCGCCTCCGCCTGGACCGCGATCAGGCTGACGTGGTGCGCCACCACGTCGTGGAGCTCCCGGGCGATCCGGGTCCGCTCCCGCTCGGCGGCCAGGGCCGCCTGGCGGTCAAGTTCCGCCTCGGCCCGGTCGGCCCGGCTCTGGGCCGACCGCAGGTTCGCCCGCGTGGTGCGGCTGAGCACGCCGGCGCCCCACGCGGTGAGGAAGACCGTCGCCTGGACGATGGCGTCGTAGGGCAGGTCGTGACCGGGCGCGGCCTCCGAGATGCTGATGCCGGCGGCCGCGCCGGCGACCGAAAGCCAGCGCAGCAGCGGCCCGCATTGGTCGATGACGGTATAGAACGCGATCGCGGGCCCGAGCGGGAACGGCGCGAACCCGAACCCGACCTGGTCGAAGGCGATCCGCACGCCCGCGATGACGATCAGGACGGGCACGGGCCAGGACCGGCGCCAGGCGAGCGGAACGCCCTGGGCCGCGACCAGCGTCAGGGCCAGCCACAGCGGATGCAGGTGGGCGCGGTACGGGAGCAGCGAGGCGACGTTGACCGCGGCCACCGCGACGCCCAGCGCCGCGTCCTGGACCAGCCCCCGGCGCCGCGGCGGAAGCGTGGCCATCCGGGCGCCCAGCGACTGCGGGAACCCGGCTACCTGTGCCGCCAGCCTGCTCACGAGCTGATGGTACGGCGCGGCTTGCGGCCGGGGATCAACCGTCAGGGGGATCCGGTCGCTCCGACCAAGGGTGGAGCGGCAGGGCAGTCGGAGGCCGGGTCCTCCGGCGCCAAGCGGAGGCCCGAATTCGCCCCGTCGCCCGATGCGTTGGGAACCCCTCAATCCGCACGATGAGCCCATGAATACGACCCCAGCACCCATCCTTCCTGCCGATCCCGCGAGCCCAGCATCGGCCCGCACGCCCGGAGCCGCGAGCCCAGCGTCCGCCCGCACGCCCGATCCCGCGAGCCCAGCGTCCGCCTGCATGCCCGGAGCCGCGAGCCCAGCGTTCGCCTGCACGCCCGGAGCCGCGAGCCCAGCGTTCGCCTGCACGCCCGGAGCCGCGAGCCCAGCGTCCGCCCGCACGCCCAGATCCGCGAGCTTCGAGCCGCCCGACCCCGCTGTTCCGGCACGTCCGCCCTGGGCGGGGATCGCGCTGATCGCGGCGGTGGCGTTCGCGGTCGAGATGGCGGTCGGCGCCAGGTATGGCTACGACCGTGACGAGCTGTACTTCCTCGCGGCCGGCCGGCACCTGGCGTTCGGCTACGTGGACCAGCCACCGCTCACCCCGCTGCTGGCGCGGATCTCGGCCGCGGTCACCGGCAATACGCTGGTCGGGTTCCGGGTCCTGCCCGCGCTCGCGATGGCCGCGCTGGTCGTGGCGACGGCCGCGATGAGCCGCCTGCTCGGCGCGGGCCGGACCGGCCAGCTGCTGGCCGCGCTGGCCGCCGCGACGTGCGCGGAGTACCTGGGCGCCATGCACGAGCTGACCACGACCACGCCCGACTTCGTCTTCTGGGCGATCACCCTGCTGCTGGTCATGCGGCTCCTGGGGAGCCGGAATCCGCGGTGGTGGGTCGCGATCGGCGCCTGCGTCGGGATCGCCAGCGAGGCCAAGTGGAACATCGGCTTCCTGGTCGCCGCGCTGGCCGCCGGGTTCCTCGCCACCGACGCCCGGCATCTGCTGCGCAGCCGCTACCTGCTGATCGGCGGGGCCATCGCGGCGGCGCTGGCCGCGCCCGACCTGATCTGGCAGGCCGCGCACGGCTGGCCCAGCGCCGACGTCTTCCGCGCGCTGCAGACCGCGGCCGGGCACAACCGGGCCGTGTACTGGCCCGGGCAGATCCTGTTCACCGGCCCGGTGCTGACACCGGTCTGGGTAACCGGTGCCGTCTGGTCCCTGCGCAGCGCGGCGGCCCGGCGCTTCCGGCCCGTCGCGATCGCCTGCGTCATCGCGATCGTGCTGCAGTTCATCCTGGGCGGCAAGCCCTACTACCCGGGCGCGGCTTACACGTTCCTGCTCGCGGCTGGCTGCGTCCCGCTCGAGCGCCGGCTGGCGGCCCGCCGGCCGCTGGCCCGCCGGGTCAGCCCCGCGACCGCGGTCGGCGCGGCCATGCTGGTGGGCGCCGTGGTGGCCGCACCGATCGCGCTGCCGGTGCTCCCGGCGCGCACGTTGCACACCGTGCCGCTGCAGAAGATCAACTACGACCTCGGGGAGACGATCGCCTGGCCCAAGCTGGTGGCGCTGGTCGCGCGCGAGTACGACTCGCTGCCCGGCCCGCTGCGGCAGCGGACGACGATCCTGACGGGGAACTACGGCGAGGCGGGCGCGATCGACCGCTACGGCCCTGGGCTAGCGCTGCCTGCCGTCTACAGCGGCGCCAACAACTTCTGGCTCTGGGGCCCGCCCCCCGGCGCGGACACCGCGGCCATCGCGGTCAACGTGGACCCGGCCCTGCTACGCCGCGAGTTCACCCGGGTCCGCCTCGTGGCGACGTTCTGGAACGGGCTAGGCGTCAGCGATGACGAGCAGGGAGCACAGGTCTTTATCGCCACCGGCCTGAGATCATCCTGGTCGGCGGCCTGGCCGGCGTTTCGCAACTACTCCTGACCGACACGCTTTTACCCGGCGCGCGGCCTGCGCCGCGCGCCGCGTACCCTATGAGGTCATGAGACCTGGGATGTCGCGCCGACCTAAGCCGAGCAGCGAGGCGGAGCAGCGGTATGAGGCCGACGTGGCCCTCGCGGCGCGGCGGTCGGAGTTGCTCGGCACGGCCCGCGAGGCCGAGAGCGCGTTCCGCCAGGCCCAGGGCAGGCGGGTTCCCGAGGCCGAACTCCGGCGCCTCGCGGAGAACCTGGACACGGCGCTCACCGCGGCCATGCTGGCCGCCTACGCTGCGCAGCGCGCGGAGATCGGCCCGCTTGGCTATGACGACCGCATCGTCAGGCGGAAGGCGATGGCCACCCCGCGCGTCCACGCGCTCACGGCCGAAGCGGAGCACCTGCTGACGCTGCGCGAGACCCACCGCCTCAACGGGATCCCGCCGGTGACGTTCGAGCCCGCTTCTTAGTCATCAGGACAACCCGCCCCCAGCCATCCGGGCAATGGACGGATATCTGACCAATATCACCGCCGCGGGTGAACCTACCGGGTCGGTGCGACGTCTCCAGATGTGGGGGACGGCCGGGAGACCGTCGGGGGAACATATGGGGCGCGTCTTCGGCAATCGTTTGCCGGGATCGGGCGTGTCGCTTGCGCCGTAGGATGGGAGAGAGCAGAGTTGGTCTAGGCCACTTGGCCGCGATGACTACGATCGGCTCGAACCGGCTTCTACAGAGGCCGGGTCTACCAGCAAGTTTTATACGCACTATAATCACATAGTTACAACCAGTAGTTAGTAAGGGCCAGGCGTAAATAGCGAAAAGCTACAGATGGCCAGTCTGAAAACGATCAGCATGAGCCATAGGTGGATCGTAAAAGCGCAGGCAAACTAGCAAGTGATGAGAACACGCACGATGAGCCGTCCAGGAGGCACTGACATGTGCCCGCACACGCCGCCCTGTCCGGAGGCGACAGCACCGGACCGGGAAGCGGCGCACACTGTTGCGAGTCACCCCGAGCAGGGATGGAGCCTGCTCTGCAATGGGATCGTTATCTTCGAAGACACGGGGGAACTGCTACCCGGCGGCGCGGCCATCGAACCGCACCGTCCCACGGACCTCGGCTGCGAGCGTCCGGCCCGGGTAGTTCGGCAGCATGGGGAGATCCCGGCGGCCTGATCCGGCCTCGGTGACAGCAAGCGGGGTGCCGGATCCGGCGACCCCGGCCGGTCCTATCTCAGGACGGTAGGCAACCACTCAGCCACGGCATCGGCGATCAATGCGTGATGGCCTCTCAGCGAGTGCGTCTCACCTGGCACGATGACGATCCGGTCCGCGTCTTGCGGGCCGGGGATCCCGAACGGGTCGCTTGCCCCGTTGACCACCAGGACCGCGGCCCCGCCAGCGCGGGCGGCCTGCAGTTCGGCCACCCGGTCCTGGGCGGCGCCGGGAGGGCGCAAGGGGAACGCGAGGGCGATCACGGCCCGGGCGCCGACCGCCCCGGCCGTGCGGCACGCGACGCGGGCGCCGTTGCTCCGCCCGCCCTGGACAACGGGGACGCCCGGTGCCGCCCCCGTCAGCGCGGCCATGATCTCGACCCAGGCGGCGTCCTGCCTGACGGGCGAGCCCGGAGCGCGGGCGCCCCTGACCCGGTACGGCTGGGTGACCTGCGCCACCAGCCCGCCGATGTCCAGCGCTGCGTCGCGGGCCGCGAGCAGGTCGGGCGAGCCGACGCTGCCGCCGGACCCGTGGGTGAGCACCAGCAGGAATCGCGCCGCGGCCCCCTCCCCCTCAAGTTCGGCCCGCGCGGCTCCGCTTTCCGTCATGATCTCCACAGCCCGCATCCCGAACCAGAGGTTATCCGCCCCGGCCGGGGCGGGGCGATTCCGGGCAGGTGGCAGGCGATGGCGGCCTGAGACTGCCGCTGGTGTTCGCCCGGTCCAGATCCGGGAAGCCGCCAAAGGTCCGGGTTTCCGGCCCAATGCCCGGGAAGCCCGGACGACTCGCGACGCCTCAGCGGGCCAGCAGGGGGATGAGGACCTGGGCGTCCGGGGTACCCCAGCCGGTGACGGGGTCCCAGCCGGGTCCCGCCTGGTAGCCGGTGATCGTGACCGGCGCCGAGGTGGAGATGAGGACCACCGTGTTGTTGCCCGTGGTGATGTCGTGGAACGCCTGGTGGTACAGCGGGCCGCGGGCGATCCGGTAGATAGCGGGGTTGACGAAGCCGAGCGGGTGGCCGGCCTGCTGGTCGGCCAGGGCGATCAGGCCGGCCCAGAACGGCGCGCCGGCGCTGGTGCCGCCGGCCCCGACGAGGATGTAGCCTTGGCCGCCGTGGCTGAACGCGAGGGCCATGCCGGTACCAGATTCAGCGTCGGCCGCCACGTCGGGCACGCCCCGCGTAGCGCCGATGCCGGGCACGCCGTCCTGGTAGGCGGGCCGGGCGAACAGGTGGCTGAACCCGCCACCCGACGCGCCGGGCTGCGGGGGCAGTCCGGGGGTGTTCCAGGCGGTCTCGCTGATGTAGGCGCCGGTGACGGGGTTCGCGGTCAGGCTGGTGCCGCCCACCGCGAGCACGAGCGGATCGGAAGTAGGCAGGATGACCTCCCTGACCGGCGTGGACGAGCCCTCGCCGATCGCGCCCTCATCTCCCGACGCGACCACGACGGTGACATGGCGGGCGGCGGCGTACTCCAGCGCCGAGTTCATGGTCGCCGCCTCCGCGCTGGTCCAGGAGTCCTCACCCAGGTTGAAGTCCTGACCGATGCCGCTTTGGGAGATCACCTCGCCGCTGCGGGCGGCGATCCGCACCGCCGTGGCCCACGTGGCGGCGAATTTCGCCGGGGTGCTCACGTCCGCCGGGTCGACCAGAAGCTCGCGGATGGTGGCGTCCGGGGCGACGGCGTGCACTAGCTCGGTATCCTCCACCTCCTCCACGCCGGCCAGCCACGGCGAGGCGGACGAGCCCGCCAAGGTCGTCCGGATGACCTGGATCCGGGCCGGGGGCAGTCCGAACCGGCTGTCGAAGTCCGCCACGTCCTGCCGGATGTCGGTGACCGCCGGGGGCGGCGCCGGCCCCGTTCCGGTCGGCCCCGTTCCGGTCGGCCCCGTTTCGGCCTCCTCTGGCAGCACCACCGTGACACCGCGGCCGTCGATCCCGTGATCCAGCAGCGGCTGGATGCCGTAGGCGGCCCGGAGCTGCCGGGGTGTGTAACACGGCAGGGAGCCCAGGCAGTCGGTCGCCGCGGCGCCAGGCGGGCTGGCCGTCGTCGGCCCTGTGGCGCTGCCCGTTCCCGTGCTGCCGGCCGGCAGCAGGTGCTGGCAGGCGTCATTGGCCCGCGCCAGGGGACTGTTGCCGGCGGGGTGCCCGCTGATGCTGAAGCCCTCCGATGGCTTGGGATCGGGGAAGCCCGGCACGCCGTGGGTCTGCATGCAGTGCGCGTAGGCCAGATCCGCCTGGTAGGCCGCCGACCCGGCCGGGGCAGAGCCGCCGGAGGACGAGGGAGTGCCGCTGCACGCTGACAGCACGGCGGCGGCGGCCACGACCGCCAGGGCTGCCGCGCGCCGCGGGCCCCGGTTGCCGCCTGCCTTGCCGTTCATAGGACTCCTCAGAAAAGCCAAACGGAACGTCGTGCCGCTAGCCACCATCGGGTCGGGCGGATCAGCCGGCGGAGACGGGCGCCACGCTGATCGCGCCGAGCGCCTCCTCGATCGAGCTGGGCGAGCAGTCCTTTACCTTTACCGACACGAAGAGGCGAGGTCCTGACGCGAGTTGCGAGACCGCTGCCACTCCTCGTGCCAACAGGGTCCCGCCCGGTCCGGCCTGGCCGACCGCGAAGATGCTGGCGCCGGCCTGCAGCTGGCCCGGGCTGGCGTGGGGTATCACGACGAGCGTGCCGCTTGAGGTGGTCACCGGGACCCGGGCCCCGCCGGACGTCACGAGAGTGAAGCCGGCCGTGCTCGCATCCGCTACCGTCCCCTGGACGGGGACGAAGCCTGCTGGGTTCACCGCGCTGAACGGCTGTCCGACGGTGACGATGGCGGCCGCGATCGTCCCGTCGGAACTGTCGCCGCGCACCACGACTGATGCCCCGTCCGTGATGTCGCTCAGCAGCGCTCCGGACATGGACATAAACGTGGTCGCCGTCGTCGTTACGGTCACCGGCTGGCCGCTGGCCGTCTTGATGACCAGGCTGCTGCCGTTCACCTGCTCGAGCGTCCCGTCGGCCTGCTGAAGCTCGGTGCACCCGATCACCGCGGCGAGGGCCGTCTGGGTGCCGGGACCGGATAGGTGCACGTGAACGTACCCGGTCACCTCACCGATCCCCACCAGCAGGACGAGCGCGGCGGCTGCGCTGCCTGCCACCACCATGGCCCGCCGCCAAGGGCCCGCCGGGACACGCCGTCGAGTGTGGCGCGGCGAGACAGGCTGGGCGGCCCCGGGCGCGGCGGCGGCCAGGCCGCGGACCCCACCGGCGACGAGGTTCCATCGGGTCGCCTCGCGCCGACAGTCCTCGCAGCCGGCCAGGTGCTCACGGGCCCGGTCGCCCATCGGCTGGCCGGCGGCCCCGGCAATCAGATCCCCCAGGTCCAGATGGGGGTAGCGGGTGTCAGCAGGGTCCGCGTTCATCGGCTCTGGCCCTTCTCGTCAAGAATCCGGTTTAGTGCGGCGCGCGCCGCGGACAGGCGACTCTTTACCGTCCCGACCGGGATCTCCAGCACGCTCGCGACCTCGGGGAGGCTGAGACCGGAACCGAAGGCCAGGCCGAGTACCTCCCGGTGGGCTGATGCGAGCTCCCGGATCGCGCCCATTACCTGGGACAGCTCGGCCCGGTCCAGGGCCATCACCTCCGGCCCCGGATCAGAACCCGGCTGATCGGCCAGGAAGGCGTCATCCACCACCCGCAGCCGGCGGCCGCGCAGCCGGTCCCGGGTCTGCCGCCGGGCAATGGCGATCACCCAGGACCGCGCCGACGACTCGCCCCGGAACGAGCCCGCCCCGCGCCAGACGGCGAGCATCGTGTCCTGCACGATCTCCTCGGCCAGCACGCGCTCACCGGACACCAGCAGAACCTGCGCCAGCACCACCCCGCCGTGCTCACGATAGAACGCGGCCATCGCGTCTTCGTCGCCCCGACCGATCCTGCGCAGCAACCCAGCACCCTCGCAGGCAGGATCGTCACTCGCGGCGAAGACCGCTGCGCCGGCGTCCCCGTGCGGCTCGTTCACCTGTGACTCCGGAGAAATCCCATACACAGTTAGTAGCAACAAGCAACGACACGGTTCGGCTCACCGCCGAGGTTTCTCGCAGCCAGGCGTCCCGACAGCCACGCGGCCCTGGGGGTCATCGCCCAGGGCCTCACCGAAGCGAACCTGACGGGGCCTCCCCCGACTGGCCAGCTGGTGCCCGCGGTCAGGCGGGCAGGATCTTCTTGAGGAACTGGCCGGTGTAGCTCTCCTCGACGTCGGCCACCTCCTCCGGCGAGCCGGACGCGATCACGAGCCCGCCGCCCGCGCCGCCCTCGGGACCGAGGTCGATGACCCAGTCGGCGGTCTTGATGACATCCAGGTTGTGCTCGATCACGATCACCGTGTTGCCCGTCTCCACGAGCCGGTCGAGCACGCCGAGCAGCTTGCGGATGTCCTCGAAGTGCAGTCCGGTGGTGGGCTCGTCCAGCACGTAGATGGTGCGGCCGGTCGCCCGCCGCTGCAGTTCCGAGGCGAGCTTGACCCGCTGCGCCTCGCCGCCGGACAGCGTGGGCGCCGGCTGGCCGAGGCGGACGTAGCCGAGGCCGACGTCCACCAGCGTCTTCAGGTGGCGGTGGATGGCCGGCACCGCCTCGAAGAACTCCGCCGCCTCGTCGATCGGCATGTCGAGGACCTCGGCGATCGTCTTGCCCTTGAAGTGCACCTGCAGGGTGTCGGTGTTGTACCTGGCGCCGTGGCAGACCTCGCACGGCACGTAGACGTCGGGGAGGAACTGCATCTCGATCTTGATCGTGCCGTCGCCCGAGCAGGCCTCGCACCGGCCGCCCTTGACGTTGAACGAGAACCGGCCGGGCTGGTAGCCGCGGATCTTGGCCTCGGTGGTCGCCGCGAACAGCCTCCGCACGTGATCGAACACGCCGGTGTAGGTGGCCGGGTTGGACCGCGGCGTGCGCCCGATCGGGCCCTGGTCCACGTGCACGACCTTGTCCAGGTTCTGGATCCCGGTGATCCTGACGTGCTTGCCTGGAACCGTCCGCGCGCCGTTCAGCTCGCGCGCGAGCGCCTTGTACAGGATGTCGTTGACCAGGGTGGACTTGCCGGACCCCGACACTCCGGTGACGGCGACCAGGCAGCCGAGCGGGAACGCCACGTCCACGCCGCGCAGGTTGTGCTCGCTCGCGCCCTTGACCACCACTTCGCGCCCCTTGGTCCGCGGCCTGCGGGTCAGGGGCACCGGGATGGACAGCCGCCGCGACAAGTAGGCCCCGGTCAGCGAGTCGGGGCTGGCCAGCAGGTCATCGACCGTCCCGGCGACGACGATGTTCCCGCCGTGCTCCCCTGCCCGCGGCCCGATGTCGACCACCCAGTCGGCGGCCCGGATGGTGTCCTCGTCGTGCTCGACGACGATCAGCGTGTTCCCCAGGTCGCGCAGTCGCAGCAGCGTCTCGAGCAGCCGGTGGTTGTCCCGCTGGTGCAGCCCGATGGACGGCTCGTCGAGCACGTACAGCACCCCGACCAGCCCGGAACCGATCTGGGTGGCCAGCCTGATCCGCTGCGCCTCACCGCCGGCCAGCGTGGCCGACGCCCGGTCCAGGGTCAGGTAATCCAGCCCGACATCGAGCAGGAAACCCATCCTGGCGTTGACTTCCTTCACGATCCGCGAGGCGATCTGCCGGTCGCGGTCGGAAAGCTCCAGGGTCAGCAGGAGCTTGGCGAGCTCGCCAACCGGCAGCGCGCACAGCTCGGCGATCGACCGGCCGTCCACGGTCACGGCCAGCGACACCGGCTTGAGCCGGGCGCCACCGCAGGTCGGGCACGGCACCTCGCGCATGTAACCAGCGAACTTCTCGCGACTCGAGTCCGACTCGGCCTCGGCGTGCCGCCGCTCGACCCACGGGATCACGCCCTCGAAGTTCGTGTAGTAGGAGCGCTCCCGGCCGTACCTGTTCTTGTACCGCACGTGGACCTGCAGTTCGTAGCCGCGCAGCAGCGCCTGGCGGGCGCGTTCCGGCAGCTTCGCCCAGGGCGTGTCCATCCGGAACCCGAGCGTCTCGCCGAGGGCCTCGATCAGCCGGAAGAAGTAGTCGCTGACGGTCCCGCCGCTCCACGGCGCGAGCGCACCGTCCTTCAGCGACTTGGACTCGTCGGGCACAATCAGCTCGGGGTCGACCTCCAGCTTGGTGCCCAGCCCGGTGCACTCCGGGCAGGCACCCCACGGCGAGTTGAACGAGAACGAGCGCGGCTCGAGTTCGTCGAACGACAGGTCGTCGTACAGGCAGGCCAGATGCTCGGAGTACATCCGCTCGCGGTGCTGGTCGTTGTCCGGCAGGTCGATGAAGTCGAGGATGACGACCCCGCCGGACAGGCCCAGCGCGGTCTCCACCGAGTCCGTCAGCCTGCGGCGCGCCGACTCCTTGACCGCCAGCCGGTCGACGATCACCTCGATGTCGTGCTTCTCGTACTTCTTCAGCGCCGGCAGCTGGCCGGACAGGGCCTCGTCCAGCCGGACGATCGTCCCGTCGACCCGCGCCCGGGAGTAGCCCTTGGTCTGCAGCTCCCTGAGCAGCTCGCCGTACTCGCCCTTGCGCCCGCGCACCACGGGCGCGAGCACCTGGAACCTGGTGCCCTCCTCAAGTTCAAGCACCCGGTCCACGATCTGCTGCGGAGTCTGCCTCGCGATCGGCCTGCCGCAGATCGGGCAGTGCGGCTTGCCGATCCTGGCGTATAGCAGCCGCAGGTAGTCGTAGACCTCGGTGATCGTCCCGACCGTCGACCGCGGGTTCCTGCTGGCCGACTTCTGGTCGATCGAGACCGCGGGCGAGAGCCCGTCGATGAAGTCCACGTCGGGCTTGTCCATCTGGCCCAGGAACTGCCTGGCGTAGGCGGACAGCGATTCCACGTAGCGACGCTGGCCCTCGGCGAAGATGGTGTCGAAGGCCAGGCTGGACTTGCCCGAGCCGGACAACCCGGTGAACACGATCATCGCGTCCCGCGGGAGGTCAAGCGAGACGTCCTTCAGGTTGTGCTCGCGGGCGCCGCGAACGACAAGTCGGTCAGCCACTGCGCCTCTGCTCTCTTGGGGCTCGGAACGGGTAGACGAATCGCTTGGCGATCGTAGCCGGGGGGTCTGACATTTTGCCGACGCTCCCGAGGACCTGTCCCGCACTACTTACAAGCACCGAATCATCCGCCGTTATGCCCGCCCCGCCTGCTCCCACGATAGCGAACGACACCAGCATCCGCCCGCGGTATCTCGCCGCGCGCCGCGCAACCGGCGGCGGTGGCACCGGTCCGGACGAGGGGCTTCGCTAGGTCCCGCGGCCGACCGACCAGTTCGACTCTTCTCACGATCGAGGCCGTGGAGAATCGGAGTCCTCCCGGTCCGCCTGGCGTGGTAACACGTAGTTCATGAGGATGACGCTGGCGGTGCTGGCGGGCCTGGCCGCGGTGGCGGGTTGCGCGGCCGCGGCGCCTGCTGCCCCGGTGCCCGGCTCCACGGCGCCCGCCGCCTCGCACGCGGAAAGTGAAAGTGGCGGCACCACGAGCACGCTGTACGACGTCGGGTGCCTGACCTCCTCGCACTGCTTCGCGGTCGGCGACGCCGGGACCCTGCTCGCCACCACCAACGGCGGCCGTACCTGGTCCCGCGAGGCCAGCCCTACCGGGGCGCCGCTGTACCGGATCGCCTGCGCACCCCCGACCTCCTGCTACGTGATCGCCCGGCCGGGCACCATCCTGGTGACGCACGACGCCGGGGCGCATTGGGCCGCCCACGCGCTCCCCGTTCACGTGCCCGGGCTGGCGCTGGCGGGGTGCGTGGTCGGCGATGCCTCGAACGCTCAGGGGGAGGTCCCGTGCCGGCTGGGGCTGCTGGACATCTCCTGCCCCAGCGCCCTGACCTGTTACGCGGTCGCCACCGGGCCTGGTGGATGGAACACCAATCCCCTGTCCCCTGATGCCGGGCCAGGGAGCTCGCTCTGGCTCACCCAGAATGGCGGGGCCACCTGGACCAGCCAGCCGATCGCGCGCGGCGTGGTCTGCAACGGGGACTGCGGCAGCACACCGTACGGCTATCCCCTGGAATGGGTCTCGTGCGCGCCCTCCGGGCCGTGCTGGGCCGGTGGCAACCAGCTCATCGGCAGCCACGAGGGGTTCGCCGCCGCCTGGCTGATGACGCCTGCCCCCGGCGGGTCGTGGCGGCTGGAGCCGGGCTGTCCCCCCGGCACCTGCTCCGAGCCGGTCACCGACGTGGGCGCCTGCCCCACCAGCACCGGCTGCTACGCGGTCAACAATTCCAGCCCCTTCGGCGACGGCAGCAACGTGAGCAGGTACACCGCTACCGGGCGGAACGGCCCCGGCGTTACCGTGTCGAACGGCCTCGCCATCAACGACATCACCTGCCCGGCCGCGCTCACCTGCTACACCGCCGGCGCCGGCGGCGTCATCCTCCGCACCACGACCAGCACCAGGTTCACGCCGATCAAGACCTCCTCCGGGGAGAACCTCAACGGCATCACCTGCGTCACCGCGGCCGACTGCTACGCCGTCGGCGCCGCCGGCACGATCGAGGTCCTCCAATAGGGGTAACGCGCCTCCGCGAAAGCCTGCCCGCCCACGCCTCCGGTCTGGGGCCCCCCGTCCCCCGCCAGACCTCATCATCCACATTAGCCCCACCCGCATCGAAGGGGAGTCTATGGGTGCCGCACCGTACAGGGAAGAGACGGTACGGTGCGGCACCCATAGGCTTGAAACAGGATTAGGTGCCAGTCGTGCGCTAGCTCGGACGGGTGCCGGGCCGGATGAAGGCCCGGAGCGTCCATAATGCGGCTAGGCACTATCTCTCGCGGGGGAAGGTTTGATGAGTTCGACGTTGCACGTCTCCGATCCTGGGGTCTGCTGGTCCGTCGCGGACCCGCGCGATCTGGCGCTGCGGATCCGGCTGCGGGCGGTGCAGATGGTGGCGCCGCAGGGCTTCGGATACCTGGGCCAGGCGCTGTCGTCGGCCGAGCAGGTGGCCGCCGCGTTCGCCGTGGCGCGTCCCGGCGTGGACCGGCTTGTCTGCTCGCCGGCGCACTACATCATCGCCCCGTTCGCGGCGGCGGCCGAGCTTGGACTGCTCGACGTCTCCGGCTACGGGCAGAACGGCTCGCTGTTCGAGGCGATCGGCACCGAGCGCTCGCCGGTCGTGGACTACACCTGCGGTTCGCTTGGGCAGGGGCTGTCCGCGGCACTCGGGTTCGCTCTCGCCGACCGGTTCCGCGGCTCGGACGCGCGTATCTTCACCATGGTGAGTGACGGGGAACTGGAGGAGGGGCAGGTCTGGGAGGCCGCCCTGTTCGCCGCCCACCATGGCCTGGGCGCTCTGGTGGTGCTGCTCGACGCGAACAACTCGCAGGTGGACGGCCCGGTCGACACCATCACCACGATCGAGCCCATCGCCGCGAAGTGGTCGGCGTTCGGCTGGCACGCGGTCGATGTCGACGGTCATGACGTGGACGCGGTATGCGCGGCGCTGGGCGCCGCGGCGGCGGAGCGCGGCCGACCGAGCGTTCTGGTCTGCCGGACGTCCACGCGGCACGGCCTGGACTGCCTGCCGCCGGACGCGGACGGGCACTTCATCAAGCTGACCCCCGAACTGGCCCGGGCCGCGCTCTCCGAGCTCACCGCCAAGCTGGAGGCGCTGCGTGCGTGAGCCGCCCTACGCCACCGAGCTCAAGCCCTACGGCCGGGCCCTGGTCGACCTGGCGCGGCACCGCGACGAGGTGCTGTGCCTGTCCGGCGACCTGACCAGGCAGACCGAAGTCGACCTGTTCCAGGCCGAGTTCCCCGAGCGGTTCATCCACGGCGGCATGGCCGAGGCGAACATGATGGGCATGGCCGGGGCGCTCGCCCGCTGCGGCTACCTCCCGTTCGTGCACACCTTCGGGGTCTTCGCCACCCGCCGGCCCTACGACCAGATCGCCAACGCCATCGCCTACCCGAACCTACCGGTGCGCATCATCGGTTTCATGCCCGGTGTGTCGACGCCGGGCGGGCCGTCCCACCAGGCGATCGACGACGTCGCGCTGATGCGGGCGCTGCCCAACATGACGGTGGTGGATGTCGCCGATGCGGTCGAGACCCGCCAGGTCGTGGCGGCGATCGCAGACGTGCCGGGACCCGTGTACGTCCGGCTCAAGCGCGGCGAGATCCCGGTGATCTTCGACGATGACCACGTGCTGCGGCTTGGCCGGGCTGGCGTGGTGTCGGCGGGCACGGACGTGGCGCTGTTCGCGAGCGGGATGATGCTGGCCGCAGCGCTGAGCGCGGCCCGTGCTCTGGGCGAGCACGAGGTATCGGTGGCCGTGATCAACGTGCCGACGATCAAGCCGCTGGATTCGGCCGCCGTGCTGGCCGCAGCGAGCGCGGTGCGCCTGGTGGTCACGGCCGAGAACCACTCGGTCATCGGCGGCCTGGGCTCGGCCGTGGCCGAGACGATGGCGGAGGCCGGGCTCGGCTGTCCGCTGCGCCGGATCGGGCTCCGGGATACCTTCGCGGAAGGGTCGGCCGACGCCGCGTACCTGTTCGGCAAGTACGGCCTGTCCACCTCGGCGCTGATCGAGACGATCTGGTCGGCGCTCGGCCGGCCCGGCCCGGCACCGGCCGCGCCACTGGCTGCCACGGTGGCCGGAAGCGGCGAGTACTCCCCCGTCTGAGGAGCGTTTATGAGCGATGAGGCCCCTAGCCTGGGCTGGCTGGGCACCGGGCGGATGGGCGCGGCGCTGGCCGGCCGGCTGATCGACGCCGGCCAGCGGGTCACCGTGTGGAACCGGACGCCCGCCAAGACCGCGCCGCTGGTGGCCCGGGGCGCGCGCGCCGTCGACCGGATCACCGACCTGAGCGGCTGCGACATGGTGTTCGTCACCGTTACGGCGCCGCACGACCTGGAAGAGGTCGTCGCGGAGTTGCTCAGCGGGGAAGCCAGACCCGGGGTGATCGTGGACTGCTCCACGGTGTCTACCGCTGCCTCGGCCCGCGTGCGCGCCCGCGCGGAGGCCGCCGGGGTAGGCTTCCTGGCCGCGCCGGTCAGCGGCAACCCGTACGTGGTCGCGGAGGGCGGGGCCTGCATCGTCGCGTCCGGGCCGGTCGAGGTGTTCGAGCGGGCCCGGCCCTACCTGGACGCTATGACCAAGGTAGCGGTGTACGCGGGCGCGGACGAGCAGAGCCGGCTGGTGAAGCTGTGCCACAACCTGTACCTCGGCATGATGGTGCAGGCGCTGGTCGAGGTGACCAGCCTGGCCGAGAAGGGCGGTACCGACCGGGCCGCGTTCCTGGAGTTCCTGGGCGGCACCGTGGTCGCCTCGGACTGGGTGCGCAAGCGCACCGGTGACCTGGTCGAGCGGGACTGGACGCCGACCTTCACCATGGAGCTGCTGCGCAAGGACTTCGACCTCGGGCTGGACGCGGCGCGATCGCTGGAGGTGCCGATGCCGGTCGCCTCCTCGGTCCACCAGCTCATCCAGTCCGCCATCGGCATCGGGCTGCGGGACGAGGATTTCCTGTCGCTCTACGATCAGCAGGCCCGCGGCGCCGGGCTGACCAGGGAGGAATGACGATGTCGCGGCAGGAATTCGTGCCCACGCCCGCCTTCGAGCAGTACCGGGAGACGTTCAAGGACTTTTACCGGATGGAGCGCCGGGACGACGGCGTCCTGCTCGTCGCCGCGCATACCCTGGGCGGCCCGGTCCAGCTGAGCGTGCAGAACCACCGCTCGCTCGGCCAGATGCTGAGGACGGTGGGCGCCGATCCGGACAACGAGATCCTCATCCTCACCGGATCGGGTGAAGAGTTCATGATGGCCTCAGACCCCGAGGGATTCGCCCTCGAGGAAGCCGACATGGAGTACTGGGCCTACGAGTACGCCTACAAGGACGGCCGGATCAACGTCAGCGCCCTGGTTAACGACGTGGAGATCCCCACCATCGGCCTGCTCAACGGGCCCGGGTTCCACTCCGAGATCGTGCTGATGTGCGACATCACGCTGGCCGCGGAGGATGCCGTCATCTTCGATCTGCACTACGACATCGGCTCGGTGCCCGCGGACGGCATCCATAACGCCTTCCAGGAACTGCTCGGGGTCAAGCGCGCGGCCTATGCCCTGCTCACCGGCGAGGCGATCAGCGCCCGGCAGGCCCTGGAGTGGGGCATGGTCAACGAGGTGGTGCCCCGCGACCAGCTGATCCCGCGCGCCTACCAGATCGCGGACCACATCATGACCCAGCCCCGGACGGTCCGCCGGCTGACGACGCAGATCGTCCGGCGCCCGTGGAAGCAGCGGATCGTCAGCGACCTCGACGGCGGGTTCGGCATCCAGATGTTCGGTCACATCGCGAAGAAGCGCGCCGTGCACGGCGAGCAGCACATCCGCTCCACCGTCGACTACGTCCGCGAGGGCCGCAAGAACAACTTCGACTGACGGGACCCCGATTCGCGCCGCTGGTCCTGATCAAGACTGCGCTAGTGGCGTCACAAGCCATACGCGCTCGCGGGCAGCCACCCGGTGATCGGCCGGGCCGCTCAGCTACCGGTGCATTCCGGGCTGGCCTGCACCAGACCGGCTCCGATGTTTATGAACGCGCGGGGGCCAGCGCTGTCGAAGTTGGCCGTCAGCTCGACGCCGCCGCCGCTGGGCAGGGCCGACGGGCGGATCACGATGACACCGGTCGGCCCGCCCGGATGCGGCGGGATGACCTGGTTGAACAAGGCGTCCCCGGCGGGGGTGTGCTCCCCGTATAGGCCGGCGCCGGGCCATGGGCGACATGCCGGGTTTTGCTGGTCCTCGAAAGTGACGGCGGCCGGTATCCCGTCGGCGCGGAGCCAGCTTTGCAGCCCGGCCGGATCGCGCAGCTCGCGGATGGTGACTGAGACATCGCCGCCGGGCTGTGTGACGACCGTCCAAGCCGCCAGCTGGACCCGGGGCTGGCGGCTGGCCTGATGGCTGGCCGGTGCCAGAGTGGTTACGGCGAAGGCCGCCGACACGCCCAGGGCCAGCACCCCGGCCACGGCAGGGATCAGGCTGCGGCGTACGCGGCTCTTGCGGACCCTGGCGACAATCTCGCTGGCCGGGATGCCCGGGGACACCTCCCCAACGGAGTCGCGTACCGCGGCGAGACGGTCTTTGATTACGGTAAGCGTGTAGTCGTCGTTCACTGTGTCAGCTCCTGATCGCTGAGAGCGGGGACGTCCCGGCGCAACGCGCCTATGGCCCGGTGAAGGTGGGTGGCGACGGTACTGGCGGACATGCCGAGCATCTCGGCGGTGGTGCTGGTGTCCAGGTCGAGCAGTAGCCGCAGCGCGATCACCTCGCGCTGCCGGACCGGCAGCCGCCGCAACGCGGCCACCAGGGAGCGATCCAGGGACAGATCCTGGCTGATGGCCGCCATGGTGTCCTGGCTGCCCAGCGCGACCTCCCGCCGGTGCCGCCGCCACCAGGACACGCGCGCGTTGATCGCGCATCGGATGACCCACGCTCGTGGCTCGGCCAGCCCCCGTATTTTCTGCCACGACGCCCAGGCCTTGGTGAAGGCCTCTGCCACCAGGTCCTCGGCCAGCGGCCGGTCGGCCACGCTGACCATGACGATCCGCAGGCAGTCACCCCACGCCTCCGCGTAAAACTCCGCGAACTCGCGCTGGTCCTGTTCCACGCTCTATACACGCATCAGGACCCGGATTCGTCCACGCCAGTACGCTGCCGCCGTCGGTGGTGGAGTTAGAAAGCGGCCAGGGTGCCGGCGCCGAGGCGGGTGGCCTTCTCGTACAGGTAGGTGGCGGCGGCCAGGTCTTCGGCGGCCAGGCCGAGCGACTCGAACAGGGTGATCTCGTCGTCATCGGCGCGGCCCGGCGCGGTGCCGGTGAGTAGCTGGCCGAGCTCGGCCCGGACCGGGTTGTCCACGCCTTCAGCCCGGGCGAGCAGGTAGTCCCCGGCCTCGTTCTGCACGGACTCGCGGCGGTCGGCGAACACCGCCGCCTCGGCCATCGTCGCGGTGTCGATCTCCCTGGTATCTCGGGTGTACGCGCCGACCGCGTTGACGTGCGCGCCAGGAGCTAGCCAGGCGCGGGACAGGACCGGCTCGGATGACGTGGTGGCGGTCACCACGATGTCGGCGCCCTCGATCGCGTCGCGGGCCGCGGCGTGCGCGCTGACCGGCAGGCCGAGCTCCGCGGCCAGCGCGGCGGCCATCTGCTGGGCGCGGGCCTGGTCACGGCCGGTGATGCGGATCCCGGTCAGCGGCCGGGTCGCCGCGAGCGCGCGGGCGTGCGCCTGCGCCTGGACGCCGGTGCCGACGATCGCGAGCTCGGCGGCGCCGGGCCTGGCCAGCAGGCCGGTGGCGACGGCGGAGGTGGCCGCGGTGCGGATCTCGGTGACGGCCGACGCGTTCACCAGCGCCAGCGGCTCCCCCGTGTCGGCCGCGAACAGCAGCACCGCGCCCTGGTGCGCGTCCTTGCCGATGGCCGGGTTGCCCGGGGTGACGCAGATGGCCTTGAGGGCGTAGGCGGTGCCGCGGGCGTAGGCGGGCATCAGCGCCAGGACGCCGGCCGCACCCTCCGGGCGGACCATCGTCCGCAGCGGCTGCTGGATCGCGCCGCTGGCCAGTTCGACGAGGGCCCGGCGCATCACGTCCGCGCACTCGTCGTAGGGCAGCAGCTCGTGGACGTGCTGGCCGGACAGTACGAGCAGGGTCACGCGGCCTCCAAACCGGATTGGCCAGCCATCGGGTCGACGCGCCGACGCGGTGGGGGGCACGATCGGCGTTCGGTATAAGTTTTAACGGTGACGTACACGGGAGAGGTACGTGTCGGCGGAGCGCCCGATACGCGGGAGATCGACGGCTTGGTCGTGACCAAGATAGCCGTGGGCCCGATGGACAACAACGCTTACCTGCTGCGGTGCGCGAGCACCGGCCAAGCGCTGCTGATCGACGCGGCCAACGAGCCGAAGCGGCTCATCGAGCTGATCGGTGACGTGCCCGTGGGCACGATCGTGACTACGCACCAGCACGCGGATCACTGGCAGGCGCTGTGGGAGGTCCAGGAATACACGGGCGCGGAGGTGGTCGCGCACCCGGCCGACGCGGACGAGCTGCCCGTCACCGTCACGCACCGGGCGGAGCACGGCGAGGTCCTGCGCTTCGGTGACGCCGAGGTATCCGTCATCCACCTGCGCGGGCACACGCCGGGCAGCATCGCGATCTGCTACGACGCCAGCGGCCGACTGGCCGGCGAGCCGCACGTGTTCACCGGGGACTCGCTGTTCCCGGGCGGGGTGGGCAAGACGGTCACCCCGGAGAACTTCAACTCGCTGCTGAACGACGTGAGCGAACGCCTCTTCGACCGGCTCCCGGACGCGACCTGGGTGTACCCGGGGCACGGCAAGGACACCACCATCGGCACCGAACGGCCGCACCTCGCGGAGTGGCGCGAGCGCGGCTGGTAAGCGCCGGGTACGGGTTAGGCGGAGTCGCGCTGCTTGGGCCGGGCGGGGCGGTTCGGCATCACGTGGTCCGGGTCGCTGGCGCGGACCACTCCTTCCTGCAGGCGGCCGAGCACCAGCGCCCACGCGCCTGCCATGAACTCCGCCTCGGCGGCGGTCTCGACGAGCTGGTGCACCTCGACGCGCGCACCGTCCGGATGCGGGTGGATCCGGAGGTAGCCGGTCATCTCCCCGCCGGGGACGGGCACGTTGTCGTCGTCGAAGTCCCAGCGCATCACGATCAGCTCGGGCGGGCAGACCACCTCGTACCGGCCGCGGACGGGAGTGCCCCACTCCATCGTGCACGCGAAGCGCCCGTCCTCGATCGACACGGGCACGCCGAGCCAGCGGGAGTAGACAGCGGGATCGGTGAAGGCGGCGAAGGTCGCCACCTGGCTGGTGGCGACCAGCTGATTCGGCGGTTGCCTAATTTAGCCTTCACCGAACAAAACGGGACGACAGCGGAGCGGCTGCCGCCCCAGGGGAGGATCCATGGATATCTGGCCGGTCATCCACGCCGAGCGCAAGTCCCTGGCGGGCGACCTGAGGCCGCTGGCCGACGAGCAGTGGGCCACCGCATCGCTGTGCGACGGGTGGACGGTCCGTGACGTGCTCGCGCACATGACCTCGGCCGCCAACCTGACGCCGCCGGTGTTCTTCGCCACGCTGATCGGCTCCGGGTTCAGCTTCGAGAAGCTGCAGGCCAAGGGGATCGCCGCGCACCTGGGCGACTCCCCCGCGGACACCCTGGCGGGGTTCGAGAAGGTGCAGACCTCGGTCAAGCACCCGCCGGGCCCGGCGAACACCTGGCTGGGCGAGGCGATCGTCCACAGCGAGGACATCCGCAGGCCGCTGGGGATCGAGCACCAGTACCCGACCGAAGCCGTGGTGCAAGTGGCGGACTTCTACAAGGGCTCCAACGCGCTCATCGGCAGCAAGAACCGGATCGCCAGCCCTACGCTGCGCGCGACCGACACCGACTGGTCATACGGCACCGGGCCCGAGGTCTCCGGGCCCATCCTGTCCCTGGTCATGGCCATGACCGGGCGCAAGGCGGCGATCGACGACCTGGAGGGCGACGGCGTGGCGGCGCTGCGCGCCCGCGCCTCCGGCGCCGCCACTAGCTGACGTCGCGCCCCGGGCCAGC
>JBOHCK010000025.1:0-30583 GCA_050698755.1 Streptosporangiaceae bacterium
GCCCCGGGCCGGGGCGGTCGGCCGGCGGTACGGGTTCGGCCGGGCCCTGACGCTGCTGGAACGGCACGGCGTGCTGACCAGGGGCGCGGCGGCCGCCGGAGCGGCCCGGCGCTGCTGGCTACCGAGCGCGACGCGGAGCGGGGCCAGCGTGTCGTTGGTCAGCAGCCCGGCCCAGACCAGGTCCCAGACCGCGGCCGCGACCTCCCGGTCGTCAGGCAGGGCGGCTCCGGCCGCCTGAACCCCGGAGCCGCCGAGCAGGGCCGCAGCCCGGTCGCTGAGCGTGCGGAAGAACAGCGCGCCGCCTCCGCCGAGGGCCTCGAGCACGGCCGCGTGCAGCGGGGTCATGGTCACCTCGCCCGGCTCCGGGAGCATGAGCGGGGCGCTGTCGGCGGGCGCGAGCACTACCCACCCGTCGCCGCCGGGCAGTGCCCCGGTCCCGGCCCAGACGACCTCGCCCGCCGAGGTCAGTTCGTCGAGGAGAGCGGGGGAGTAGCCCGGCAACCGCCCGGGCAGCACGAGCGTCTCCAGCGCGGACGCGGGCACCGACGCCCCGGCCAGCCGTTCCACCACCTCGAGGACCGCTCCGGCGTCCGCCCGCCGCCTCGTCCCGCGCCCCCCGCTCCCGGAGGCGCCACCGCCGGAGGCACCGCCGCGGGAGGCACCGCCGCCGGAGGCACCGCCGCGGGAGGCGCCGTTCCCGGGCACGCCGGGGCCCGGCTGGCCGATACCGGGCTGGCCGGCACTGGGCTTGCTGACACTGGGCTTGCTGACTCCGGGCTCGCCGGCCCCGGGCCCGGTGATCCCGTGCCAGGCCGGCAGGAACCTGGCCAGCACCTCCGGCGGGACCGGCTCGGCCTCCCGGCGCAACCTGGCCAGGCAGCGTCGCCGCAGCAGGCGCAGTACCTCGGCGTCGCACCACTCGGTACCGCCGGCCGCCGCCTGCCCGGCGGGCAGGAACTCGCCCTCGACCACCCGGCCCGCCGCGGCCAGCCTGCGCAGGCCGATCGTCACCACCGCGGGGCCCAGCCCGTACCGGCCGGCCACCGTCGCCGCGGTGAACGGGCCGTGCGTCCGCGCGTACCTGGTCACCAGGTCGCCGAGCGGGTCGGCGACCGGCTCGGTGAACACCTCGGGGACCCCGAGCGGGAGCGGCACCCCGAGCGCGTCCCGCAGCCGGCCCGCGTCCTCGATCGCGGCCCACATGGGCTGCCCGGCGACCCGCACGGCGATGGCGCGCCGAGCCACCGATAGCTCCGCCAGCCAGCCTTCCGCGGCGGCCGGATCGGCGCACCGCTGCGCCACCTCCTCGGGGGTCAGCGGCCCGGCGGTGCGCAGCAGGTCGGCCACCCCCTCCAGGTCGCGGCACCGGCGGCCCTCCGACAGGTGCTGCAGGTCGCGCTCGGCCTCCGCGATGACCGCCGGGTCGAGCAGTTCGCGCAGTCCGTCCTGGCCGAGCAGTTCGGCCAGCAGGGCCGTGTCGAGGGACAGCGCCTGCGCGCGGCGTTCGGCCAGCGGCGCGTCGCCCTCGTACATGAACGCCCCGACGTAACGGAAGAGCAGGGACTTGCCGAACGGGCTGGGTGTCGCGGTTTCCACCTCGACGATCCGGATCCGGCGGGCCGCGATGTCGCGGAGCAGCCCGGTCAGGGCGGGGACGTCGAACACGTCCTGCAGGCACTCCCTGATCGTCTCCAGGACGATGGGGAACGCCGGGTACCTGCTGGCGATCTCAAGCAGCTGGGCGGAGCGCTGCCGCTGCTGCCAGAGCGGTGTCCGCCGGCCCGGCTGGCGCCGGGGCAGCAGCAGGGCCCGGCTGGCGCACTCGCGGAACCGGGACGCGAACAGCGCGCTGGCCCCCACCTCGGCCGTGACCAGCTCGCCGATCTCCTCCGGGTCGAGCAGCGCGATCCCGGTCGGCGGCGGCTCGTCGGAGTCGGGCACCCTGATCAGGATCCCGTCGTCGGTGTGCAGCGCCTGCACGTCCATCCCGCCGTACCGCTCGCGCAGCCTGGCCGCGATGGCCAGCGCCCACGGCGCGTGCACCCGGTCCCCGTACGGGCTGTGCAGGACGACCCGCCAGTCGCCCAGCTCGTCGCGGAACCGCTCGACGACCAGGGTCCGGTCATCGGGCACGTACCCGGTGGCGGCGCGCTGGTCGGCGAGGTACCGCAGCAGGTTCCGCGCCGCCAGCTCGTCCAGCCCGGCCTGCTCCAGCTTCCGCGTCGCCTCCGGCTCGGTCGCCGCGGCCAGCTCACGGCATGCCGCGCCGATGGCCCGGCCGAGCTCGGCGGGCCGGCCCGGGGTATCACCGTGCCAGAACGGCAGCCGGCCCGCCTGGCCGGGCGCGGGCGTCACGAGCACCCGGTCGGGGGTGATGTCCTCGATCCGCCACGAGCTGGCCCCGAGCACGAACACGTCGCCCACCCGCGACTCGTACACCATCTCCTCGTCGAGTTCCCCGACGCGCCGAGGCTGCCTGCTCGCGTCGGAGGAGGCCAGGAACACGCCGAACAGCCCGCGGTCGGGGATGGTGCCACCGCTGGTGACCGCGAGTTTCTGCGCGCCCGGCCTAGCCCTGATGATCCCGGCCACCCGGTCCCAGACGATCCGCGGCCGCAGCCCCGAGAACTCCTCGCCCGGGTAGCGACCGGCCAGCATGTCAAGCACGGCCTCGAGCACCGGCCGGGTCAGCCCGCCGAACGGCGCAGCCCGGCGCACCATCCGTTCCAGCTCATCGACCGGCCAGTCGTCCAGCGCGGTCATCGCCACGATCTGCTGCGCCAGCACGTCCAGCGGGTTGTGCGGGATCCGCAGCTCCTCGATCTGGCCGTCCCGCATCCGCTCGGCAACCACAGCGGACTGGACCAGGTCGCCCTGGTACTTGGGGAAGATGATGCCGCGGGAGACGTCGCCCACGTTGTGCCCGGCCCGGCCGACCCGCTGCAAGCCGCTGGCCACTGAGGGCGGCGACTCCACCTGCACCACCAGGTCCACCGCGCCCATGTCGATGCCGAGCTCCAGGCTGGAGGTCGCGACCACCGCGGGCAGCCGGCCGGCCTTCAGCGCCTCCTCGATCTCGGCGCGCTCCTGCCGCGACACCGACCCGTGATGGGCCCGGGCGACCTCCGCCGGGGCGCCCGCCGCCGCGCCGGACTGCGCCATGATCTCGGCCGGCGTGCGCGGTGCTGGCCCGGGGGGGCGACCCCCCGGGATCCCCCCGATCCTGGGGGAAAGTCGTTCCCCCCAGACCCCCTCGACCCCCCGCTCATGGGAGGGCTCCCCGCCCCCCCATTCCCTCCCGGCAGCCCGCTCCGCGGCCAGCTCGTTCAGCCGCCCGCACAGGCGCTCGGCGAGCCGGCGCGAGTTCGCGAAGACGATCGTGGACTTGTGCTGCTCGATGAGGTCGAGGACCCGTTCCTCCACGTGCGGCCAGATCGACCGCGCGGGCGCCTGGCCGTTTTCCGACCCGTCGTTTCCCCGGCCGGGCGCGGTCTCGAGGTCGGTCATGTCCTCGACCGGGACGACCACCGTCAGCTCGATCCGCTTGGGGCTGGGCGGCTGGACCACGCTCACCGCCCTGGTCCCGCCCAGGAACGTGGCGACTTCCTCCGCCGGCCGGACCGTCGCGGATAGCCCCACCCGCTGCGCCGGGCGTCCCGTCACCCCGCGGAGCACGTCGAGGCGCTCCAGGGACAGCGCCAGATGCGCGCCGCGCTTGTTCCCCACGACGGCGTGCACCTCGTCCACGATGACCGTCTCCACTCCGCGCAGGGTCTCCCTGGCCTGGGAGGTGAGCAGCAGGAACAGCGACTCAGGCGTGGTGATGAGGATGTCGGGCGGCTTGGTGACGAGCTTCCTGCGGTCCTCGGCCGCGGTGTCGCCGGTGCGGACTCCGACCCGGATGTCCGGCTCGGGGAGCCCGAGCCGGTGCGCGGCGTGCCTGATCCCGGTCAGCGGGGCGCGCAGGTTCCGCTCGATGTCCACGGCCAGCGCCTTGAGCGGGGAGACGTACAGCACCCGGCAGCGCAGCTTCGGGTCTTCGGGCGGCGGCAGCGCCGCGAGCTTGTCGATCGCCCACAGGAACGCGGCCAGCGTCTTGCCCGACCCGGTGGGCGCGACGACCAGCGTGTCCTCGCCCTTGCCGATCGCCCGCCACGCCCCGGCCTGCGCGCGCGTCGGCTCCGCGAAGGCCCCCTCGAACCACGCCCGTGTGGCCGGCGAGAACCCGTCGAGGGACTCAGCCCCGCTCAGCGCCGACTCTTCTCCCACTCTCCCATACTGCCCTGCCCCACCGACATTCTCGGCCGCCCCGGCGAGCGGCGAGACTTCTCCCGAACGGCGATGGTGGCTCACCCGCCACCAGCGGAGCTACCCCAGGTGTCCCACGCGCCCCAAAGCGCCTGGCCGAACTCATCCGGTACATGACCGGTAACCCGGTGGACCCGGACCGGTGAGGCCGATCCACACCGCCCACCTGGACAAGGCGCGCCCGGTTCTGGTCCTGACGCGCGAGCTGGTGCTCCTGCACCAGCGGCAGGTCACGGTGGCCCCCATAACCACGACTGTCCGCGGCCTGTCGACGGAGGTCCCGGTCGGCCCGGCCAATGGCATCGGCCATGAGTCCGTGGTGAGCTGCGACAACATCGTCACCATCGAGAAGGCTGCGCTCGGCGAGCGGATCGGATATCTCTTTCCCGCACAGGAGCATCTCCTCACGGCGGCCATCCGCGCCGCCCTCGACCTCGAATAGCGGCGAGCGTACCCGGGCCGTTCGCGCACTATTGCGCATACGATGTGCAAGTTACGGGCTAAACTGCGCACGATTGTGCAGGGAGCCACGTTGACCCCGGAGGGCGTGCCAGGTGTCCAGGTACCAGCGGTGGAACGCGCTGCTCGACCTGCTGCCCCGGGACGGGCAGCTTTCCGTGGCGGAGGCCGCAGAGTCGCTCGGCGTCTCGCAGGCCACCATCCGCCGCGACATGGATCAGCTGGCCCGGCAGCAACTGGTCACGCGGACCCGCGGCGGAGTGATCGCCGGCCACGTCTCGTACGACCTGCCGCTGCGGTACAAGACCGCCAGGCACGCGCCGGAGAAGCAGCGCATCGGCCGCGCGGCGGCCGCCTTGGTCGCGCCGGGCGCGACGGTGGCGCTGAACGGCGGCACGACCACCAGCGAGGTCGCGCGCGCCCTGGCCACCCGGCCGGACCTCCAGGACGGCACCGGCATCACGGTCGTGACCAACGCGATGAACATCGCCAACGAGCTCGCCGTCCGCCCGCAGGTCAAGATCGTGGTGACCGGCGGGGTCACCCGCGGCCAGTCCTACGAGCTGATCGGCCCGTTTGCCACGCTCGTGCTCGCCGAACTTGCGCTCGACTGGGCTATCCTCGGCGTCGACGCACTGGACCCGCGCACCGGCGCGAGCGCCCATCACGAGGGCGAGGCCAGCATCAACCACCTCATGGCCACCAGGGCGGAGCAGGTGGTGATCGTCGCCGACCACTCCAAGCTGGGCCAGCGCGCGTTCGCCCGGATGTGCGCCGTGGACGAGATCGACGTGATCGTCACCGACCGCGACGCCGAGCCCGGCGTGCTCGCCGCCTTCGCCGAGCGGGGCATCCGTATCGTCACCGCCTGAAGGCCCTCACCAGTCCCTCTGTACAGTCACCAGTCGTGATCTATAATGCTCATAAAAAGCAGAGATAATGCAAGAGCTTGCAATCTAACTGATCAGTGGAGCGCGTGGGTGAGTTACCTGATGGAGGAGATCGCCAGCCAGCCGGAGTGCTGGTCGAAGGCGATCGAGATGGCGGCCCTGGCCGGCCCCGCGCTTCCGGCCCGGGGAGAGCGGGTCGCGGTGATCGGGTGCGGCTCCTCGCTCAACGTCGCCCGCTGCTACGCCCGGCTGCGGGAAGCCGCGGACCACGGGGAGACGGACGCCTTCCCGGCCTCGGAGGTGCCGGCGACCCGGCGCTACGACCGCATGGTGTTCGTGTCGCGGACCGGCACCACCACCGAGGTGCTCGACGCCCTCCGACAGGTTCCCCCGGGAGTAACGACAACCGCGGTGGCCGCCGACCCAGATTCCCCGCTCCCGCAGGAGGCCGGCACCGCGGTGGTGCTCGACTTCGCCGACGAGCGTTCGGTGGTCTCGAGCCGGTTCATCACCAGCTCGATCGTCCTGTTCCGCGCGCACCTGGGCGCCGACCTGTGCGCGCTGCCCGGGGAGGCTTCCCGCGAGCTAGCCTGCACGTTGCCGCCTGACCTGGCCGAACACGCCGAATTCACCTTCCTGGGCCGCGGCTGGGCGGCGGCGGTGGCCGACGAGGCCGCGCTGAAGCTGCGGGAGGCGTCCCGCACCTGGGCCGAGTCGTACCCGGCGCTGGAGTACCGGCACGGCCCGATCAGCGTCAGCGATCCGGGCACGGTGGTCTGGGCGCTCGGCGAGGTGCCGCCCGACCTGCTCGCAGACGCCCGCCGCACCGGCGCCACGGTCATCACCTCACCGGCCGACCCGCTCCCTGGGCTCATCGGCGCGCAGCGGCTGGCCGTCGCGCTCGCCGAGCGGAAGGGCATCGACCCGGACCAGCCCCGGGCCTTGTCACGTTCTGTCATCCTGGCGGGATGAGACCGGGCGCCGTTCCAGGCCAGGCTCCCGGCGGCGGCCTGCTGCTGGCCGGGGGCCGGGTGGTGACGCCAGGGGGCGTGCTCGACCCCGGCTGGATCCTGGTGAGCGGCGACCTGATCGGCGCGGTCGGTCCCGGCGACGGGCGCGAGCAGGCCGCGCCAGGACTTGAAGTCGCCGAGCTAAACCGGCGGTGGGTGTTCCCCGGCTTCGTCGACCTGCACGTACACGGCGGCGGCGGTAGCTCGTTTACCGAGGGCACCGCCAACGACGCCAGGGACGCCGCCGCGTTTCACCGCGCGCACGGCAGCACGAGCCTGCTGGCCAGCCTGGTCACCGCGCCGCTCGCCGAGCTCGAGGCCCGCGCCGCCCTGCTGGCCGGCCTGGCCGATGAGGGCGTGATCGCCGGCCTGCACCTGGAGGGGCCGTTCCTGTCCGCGGCCCGGTGCGGCGCCCAGGACCCGCGGCACATGCTTGCTCCCGACGTAGCCGTCTTCTGGCGACTGCACGCCGCGGCGCGGGGGCACCTGCGCGTCATCACGCTGGCCCCCGAGCTACCCGGGGCCGCCGAGGTGATCCGCGCCGCGGCGCGCGCCGGCGTGACGGCCGCGGTCGGGCACACCGACGGCACCGCCGAGGTCGCCTCGGCCGCCGTGGACACCGGCGCGACCCACGCCACCCACCTGTTCAACGGCATGCGGCCCTGGCATCACCGCGAACCGGGCGCAGCCGGCGCCCTGCTCGACCGGGATGAGGTGACCTGCGAGATCGTCGCCGATGGCGTGCACCTGCACGACATGACCGTCCGCCTGGCGGCCCGGGCCGCCGGGCCGGGCCGGCTCGTCCTGGTCACCGACGCGATGGCGGCGGCCGGGATGCCCGATGGCCGCTACCGGCTCGGTTCCAGGCGCGTCGAGGTGGCCGGGGGAGTGGCGCGCCTGGTCGGCGAGAACGGGGCGCCCGGCGCCATCGCCGGCTCGACCGCCACCATGGCCGCCGTCGTCCGGCATGCGGTGGCGGCGGGCGTGCCGGTGCCCGAGGTGGCCGCGGCGGCCAGCACCACGCCCGCCCGCGTGCTCGGCATCGGCGAGCGCACGGGCGCGCTGCGCCCTGGCCTGGCCGCGGACCTGGTGGTGTGCGACGAGGAGTTCGGCCTGGACCGGGTGATGCGGCACGGGCGGTGGCTACCGGAATCCGCCGCGCAGGACGAGCGGGCCGGGTTCAGCCCGGCGCGCGGACCGAGCCGGTGAGCTGGCCGGTCGACGCGCTGACCTCGCACACGACGGTGCGGACCCCGGCCTGCCACGCCGCCTGGTCTGGGTAGTAGTACTCCTGCGCCAGGCCGGCGTTCGCGAGCTGCGGGTTCACGTAGCCCGCCATCCTGCCCTGGCAGCCGTTGCCCGCCTGGTTCTGCACGGCCGCATCACCGGGCCAGGACGATGCCGCGAGCGAGAACGTGGCGAACACTTCGGCGTCGTGGGGCACCGAGCAAGAAAGGAGGGTAACATCCGCGCCGTTCGGCGATGAATTGAGGCAATCGCCAGGCCGCAGCCTGAATACGGCGGCCACCTGGTACTGGACTACGGACTTCGCCCGGAAGCCATGGGTCACCACCGCGAGGATCCCCACGGCGACGCCGGCCAGCGCGATGAGGCCACAGATGACGGCGGCCACGGCGAGCGGGCTCGTCCTGCGGGCCGGCCCGGCGGCGGCGGCGGGCACCGCCTCATCGGCCCCGGGATCGGCCACGCCGAGCGCGATCTCGTCTCCGGCTTCCCCGGCCGGCTCCGGATCAGGCGGCTCGGGTTCGGTCGGCTCGGGTTCGGTCGGCTCAGGAACGGATCCACCCGTCAGCCCCGCAGGCGCAGCCATACGCCCTCCATCGTGCGCCATTGCCCGCCGCGTCCGGTCCCGAAACCGGCCTTATGGTCGGACGGCGCACGCTCAGCGTCGCGAAGTGCGCCATTAATTGCAGTACTTTCCCCTGGAACGTATACCCACACATGGGGATATGGCGTCGCGGGGGTGCCGTTGAGCCCTCGCCACCTAAGCCAGGGCGGGGGCCGTCCCCGCGCTACCCTAGGCGGCGTGCGGATGACGGAGTTCTGGGACCGGATGAGGGGGCAGTTCGGCGAGGTGTACGCGCAAAGCCTGGCCAAGGACTTCGTGTTCGCGAGCCTCGGCGGCCGTACGGTCGAGCGGGCCCTCGCCGACGGGGAAGACGCCAAGGTGGTCTGGCGGGCGGTGTGTCAAGCGTTCGACGTGCCGCAGAACCGCCGCTGAGCGCGCCTGGCGGTTAGCGGCTCTGCGAGGTGTTGATCTTGTCCGCGGCGACCTTGAGTATGACCCGGCCCTGCGGGCCAATAGGGTTGCGGTACTCCGTGCCGTTGTACTTCTGGGACAACTCGTCGATGTGCCTGCGGGCCTCGTCGCCGCCGACGGTCTCGACCACGTGCCCGCGGACCTCGGCCCAGTCATACGGGTTGTCGCCGTGAATCAGCACGGTGATGCGCGGGTCGCGGGCGATGTTCCTGGCCTTCTGCCGCTGAGGTTCGGTGTTCACTAGGACGTGCTCGCCGTCGGTGTCGATCCAGGTGAGCAGCGCCTGCGGCTGACCGCTCGGCATCAGGGTCACCACCGTGGCCAGGTTCTTGCCCTTGGCTAGCCGGATCACGTCCTCGTCGAGCGGCATATGAAACTCTCCTCGTGTTGGTCGGCGCGGTGGGCTCGGCCCTTGCCGATGCTAGTCTGCGGCGCCCGACGTGCCGCGCTGACCCCCTGCGCGGCGGCGTTTTCGTAGAATTCCGGGGCGTCTTCGGCGTGTCGTACGTGATCGAATACACGTTCGCTCTATAGTAGGCACGTGAGCGTGATCCTCGGCTGGCGCTGCCACAGGTCGCGGTCACAGGAACCTTCGTGGACAGGCCCCACGCGGCGCACGGCAGAAATGTCAGAGGCGGCGCGTAGCGTGTTCACCGATGTCCGCCGGGGATGACCGGGCGGGATCACGACTCAGACGACCTGGGCGGTGCGGGAAGTGCCCGCAGGCCCTTTAACCCCGGCAGGGAGTCTTCAATGGCGGTAAACGGTAAGCCGAGTCCTGAGCGCGCAGGCGACAGGGAGAAGGCCCTGGAGACTGCTCTCCTCCAGATCGAGCGTCAGTTCGGCAAGGGCTCGGTCATGCGCCTCGGCGATGAGACGCGGGTGCCGGTGGAGGTGATCCCGACCGGCTCTATCGCGCTGGACGTGGCGCTGGGCCTCGGCGGCCTCCCGCGCGGCCGGATCGTCGAGATCTACGGACCTGAATCGAGCGGAAAAACCACCGTGGCGCTTCATGCCGTGGCGAACGCCCAGAAGGCGGGCGGCATCGCGGCGTTCATCGACGCCGAGCACGCGCTCGACCCGGATTACGCCAAGAACCTCGGCGTGGACACGGACGCACTGCTCGTGTCCCAGCCGGACACGGGTGAGCAAGCGCTCGAGATCGCTGACATGCTGATCCGCTCCGGTGCCATCGACGTGGTGGTCATCGACTCGGTCGCCGCGCTCGTCCCGAAGGCGGAGATCGAGGGTGAGATGGGGGACAGCCACGTCGGTCTCCAGGCGCGCCTCATGTCCCAAGCCCTCCGCAAGATCACCGGTGCGCTGAGCCAGACCAAGACCACCGCAATTTTCATCAACCAGTTGCGGGAAAAGGTCGGCGTCATGTTCGGCTCGCCAGAGACCACCAGCGGCGGAAAGGCGCTTAAATTCTATGCCTCTATCCGTCTGGACGTCCGGCGGATCGAAACCCTGAAAGACGGCACCGATGCGGTCGGCAACAGGACAAAGGTAAAAGTCGTAAAGAATAAGATGGCGCCGCCTTTCAAGAGCGCCGAATTCGATATCATCTACGGAATAGGGATCAGCCGGGAAGGTAGCCTGATCGACCTTGGCGTGGAGCAGGGCATCGTGCGCAAGTCCGGTGCCTGGTACACCTACGAGGGCGACCAGCTCGGCCAGGGCAAGGAGAACGCCCGCAACTTCCTGCGTGACAACCCGGACCTGGCCGAAGAGATCGAGAAGCGGATCAAGGAGAAGCTCGGTGTGGGCCCGCGGCTCGACGCGGACACCACAGCCACGGTCGGCAAGCCTGTTGGTAACGGAGCCAACGGCGGCAATGGAAGCAACGGGGGCAACGGCGGCAACGGCGGCAACGGTTCCGGCTCGCCGCGGACCCTCACCGTCCCCCCGGTGTCACGGGCAGGCCAGTAACCGGCCATGTCCCCTGGTCGGCGGGTTTCAGGGTCGCCATCCGAGCCCACGAGCGGCGACCCTGAAGCCCGTGCCAGGCAGATCTGCCTGCGGCTGCTGACGGCCGAGCCCCGGACCAGGGCCGAGCTGGCCCAGGCGCTGCGCCGCGGCGGCATACCGGCCGAGACGGCTGAAGCCGTCCTGGGCCGCTTCACCGACGTCGGCCTGATCGACGACGCGGCCTTCGCGAGGGCCTGGGTCGAGTCCCGCCACTACAGCCGCGGGCTGTCCCGGCGGACGCTTTCCGTGGAGCTTCGCCGGCACGGCGTCAACAGCGACGAGATCCGCGAGGCGGTCGGCAGCCTGGACCCCGAGCAGGAAGTCGCCACGGCCAGGCGCCTGGTCGAGCAGAAGATGGCGAGCACCCGCGGGCAGCCGCCCGAGGCCCGCGCCAGGCGCGCGGCGGGCCTGCTCGCCAGGAAGGGCTACCCGCCCGGCCTGGCCTACAGGCTGATCAAGGAGACCCTGGAAAGCGAGGGCCCCGGCGCGACCGCCGGGCTGGACCTGGACACCGAACCGTACGGCGACCCGGACGAACCGGACGCCGACGACCTCGCCCAGGGCGCCGGTCTCAGCGGCGAATTCGATCGCCAGGCGGATTACTCCCTGTAACGGAAAACGCGGCCCTGGCCCTTCGCGTCATGGCCGCGTTTCGCGGCCTGCGGCGTTCTCCGCACGGCCGCGCCTGGCACCCGAATCCCCGACACAATCCCCGCAGCCCAGAGCCTATGCACGTGTAACCGGGGACCCCCGCGCGCCTTTCGTTGGGATGGCGCATGGTTTGCGGCGGACCGTGGGTCTTTGCTTGATAAAAAGGTTATCAAGCCTTAACCTCACGGCAGCGAGGTGTTGTCCAGCGCGGCACGGAGTGTTAGCGGAGGAGAAGCGAGCAGACACGACAGGTAACCAAGGCGACCGCTAGATCGGCGCGGTGTGCGGCTGCCCGCCTCGGGGCATCACCCTGGGACCGGGACATCACAGCACAGTCACAGTACAGTCACAGCGCAGGGGTGCCCCGAGGGCCATGGACGGAAAGGGGTGACCGTGAGCAGCGGATTGTCGCTCGCATTCATGGTGATCGGCTTGCTCGCGGTGGTGTTCGCGCTCGTGGTGGTGTGGCGCAGGACCGCGAACACGCCGGCTGTGGCGCCCGGCCTGACCGCCGGGGCTCGCGATCAGCTCGACCAGGTCACCCAGGAAGCCGAGCACATCCGCGCGCGGGCCGAGGACGAGGCCACCGGGATCCTCGAGCGGGCCAAGCAGGAGGCCGAACAGGCCGCCCAGGGCCGCAAGGAAGTCGAGGAGGAGATCCGCGCCGTCAAGGACGAGGTGCGCGAGCTCCGCGGCGACCTGGAGCGCCGCGAGGTGCGCCTGGCCGATCGCGAACAGCGCCTTGACGAGGAATTCAAGCGGAACGAGGATCGTTCGCTAGCCCTGGACCAGCGCAGGCACGACCTCGACAGCCGCGCCGCCGAGCTGGACCGCCAGGACGCTCAACGCGTCAGGGAACTGGAGCGCGTCGCCGGGCTCACCACTGAGGCGGCCAAGTCCGAGCTGGTCGGGATCATCGAGAACCAGGCCAAGCGGGAAGCGGCCCTGATCGTCAGGGATATCGAGCAAGAGGCGAAGGCCGAGGGGGAGAAGCGCGCTCGCAAGATCGTCACGCTCGCCATCCAGCGGGTGGCCACCGAGCAGACCAGCGAGTCGGTCGTCTCCGTGCTGCACCTGCCTGGAGACGAGATGAAGGGCCGCATCATCGGCCGCGAGGGCCGCAACATCAGGGCCTTTGAGTCCGTGACCGGCGTCAACCTGATCATCGACGACACCCCCGAAGCGGTGCTGCTGTCGTGTTTTGATCCCGTGCGGCGCGAGATCGCCCGCCTCACCCTGGAACGGCTCATCCTGGACGGGCGCATCCACCCGCAGCGGATCGAGGACGCCTACGAGCGCGGCAAGGCCGAGATCGAGCAGCTGTGCAAGCGGGCCGGCGAGGACGCCCTGGTCGAGCTCGGCATCACCGACATGCACCCGGAACTCGTCGACCTCCTCGGCCGCCTGCGGTACCGCACCTCGTACGGGCAGAACGTGCTCAAGCACCTGGTCGAGGCCGCGCACATCGCCGGGATGATGGCCAGCGAGCTGCGCATCGACCCGGCCCTGCTCAAGCGCTGCACGGTGCTGCACGACATCGGCAAGGCGCTGACCCACGAGGTCGAGGGCAGCCACGCGCTGATCGGCGCGGAGATCGCCCGCCGGTACGGCGAGCCGGAGGACGTGGTGCACGCCATCGAGGCGCATCACAACGAGGTCGAGGTGCGCACGGTGGAGGCGGTGCTCACGCAGGCCGCGGACGGGATCAGCGGCGGCAGGCCGGGCGCCCGCCGTGAGTCGCTCGAGATGTACGTCAAGCGCCTCGAGCGCCTGGAGCAGATCGCGGCGGGGCACGAGGGCGTGGAGAAGGTCTTCGCCATGCAGGCCGGGCGCGAGATCCGGGTCATGGTCAAGCCCGACCGGATCGACGACATCCAGGCCCAGGTCATCGCCCGCGACATCGCCAAGCGGGTCGAGGATGAGCTGACCTACCCCGGCCAGATCCGCATCACCGTGGTCCGCGAGTCCCGCGCCACGGAGTTCGCCCGCTGACGCTCAGGGGCCCGAAGGCCGCGCGCAGGCCCAGACGGGCCCGAGCCCGGACCTGCCGTGTTCAGCCGTAAAGCCACTTCATCGGCCAGATGTACGCGGCGCCGGCGGAATCGGTGGCCGCCATCGTCTGGCCGTCCGGGCTGAACGCGATGCCGATGAGGCTCTGGCCGTTCGGGTCGGACAGCTCAGCGACGAACTTATGCGTGGCCACGTTGAAGAAGATGACGTTGCCGTCAGTGGTGGCGACGGCCACGTACTTGCCGTTCGGGGTGAACGCGAGGTCCTGGTAGCTGCCGCCGGAGACGTACGACAGCGCGGTGACGAGCTGGCCGGTGGACACGCTCCACAGGTAGACGACGCCGGAGCCGTTGGAGTCAGAGACGGCGACCAGGCTCCCGTCCGGGCTGAACGCGACGTCATACAGGTCCTGGCTGTTCGGGTCCTTGAAGGTATCGATCAGCTTGCCGGTGGCCACGTTCCACAGGTACGTGCTGCCGTTCGTGTCGGCCGTGGCCAGGGTCGTGCCGACCGGGCTGAACGCTATGCCGTAAACGTTCTTGCCGCTGGGGTCCTTCAAGGTGCCGGACGGCTCCGTGCTGAGATGCCCGGCGGCCACGTCCCACAGGTAGGTGCTGCCGTTCTCGTTGCCTGCGGCCACGAAGCCGCCGTCCGGGCTGACCGCGACGCTGTCATTGGCCCGGGTACCCGAGTTCGCGATGCTCGAGTTCTGCAAAGTGGCGATGCGCTTACCTGACGAGGTCCACAGGTAGATGGGGCCGTTCGCGTCGGCCGTGATCCACGTGTCGCTGCCGGCGTTGTAGGCGACGCCGTTGACGCCGTTGCTGTCCGGGTCGGCCAGCGTGGCGGTCAGCTGGTCCGTGGTCAGGTTCCACAGGTAGCCGTTGTGGTTGCTGTCGCCGGTGGCAAGGACGGTGTCCGAGCCGAACTGCGCGCCGAACACGCTCTTACCGCCCGGATCGTGCAGCGTGGCCTCCGGCGCCGAAGGAGGCGTGGGGGTGACCGACACCGGCGGGTGGGTAGTGGTCGATCCCGACGCCCGAAGGTGGTGCACTGGCTTCGGATGCTGGGTCAGCAGGATACCCAGGACCGCCCCGACCACTGCGACGACGGCCACGCCGGCGCCGATGAGCACCGGACGGCCCGGGCCGCGACGGCCGCGGCGGGAGTCGAGTGCGCCCAGATCCGTGGGCCCATCCCCCGAACCGCCCGGCCTGGTCATACCGCCGTACCCGCCAGGCGCGGCTGGCCCGCCATACTCGCCAGGCGCGGCTGGCCCGCCATACCCGCCCGGCGCGCCAGGCCCGCCGTAACTGCCAGGGTCGCTGGGGCCGGTAGGGCCGCTGGGCCCGCCGCCGTAGCCACCGGGAGCATAGCCGCGGGGCCCTTCGCCTGGACCGCCGGGGCCGCCGCCATACCCCCCGGACCCGCCACCCGGGCCGCTGTAGCCGCTCGGCCCGCCGTAGCCGCCCGCACCGCCCGCGCCGCCGTAGCCGCCGGCTACGCCAGCACCGGAACCCGCACCCGAGCCGGAGCGCTGCAGATCCGCTACTTGATCCTGGGCCACGTTCTCGCCGCTGCGCATCGTGTGCGTCGGCGCGTACAGGTCGGGGGGCGGTGGTGTCTTATCGCCGCCGGCCCCGACCCCCGCGCCGCTCGGTGAGGGTACCGCGTCGCCCGGGCGGGGACCGCCCGGCGGCACCCCGACAGGCAGCCCGGCCGGCGGCCCGCCCGGCGGCACCCCGACAGGTGGCCCGGCCGGGGGCACCGGCACAGGCCCCGGGGTGAACGACGGCTGCGGGGTGGACACGTAGCCGGGTACCGGCCCGGGGACAAAGCCGACCGCCGGGCCGGACTGGGTCAGGCGGTTCAGGATGTCGTTGAGCGACGGCCGGTCGCCGGCGTTCTTGGCCAGGCACTCGCCGAGCAACTGCCGGAGTCCGCGCTCGGTCGGCACGTGCGACAGATCGGGCGGCTCGCTGGTGATGCGGTACACCACGGTGATGATCGAGTCATCGCCGAACGGGGACCGGGCGGTGGCGGCGAACGCCAGCGTGCAGCCCAGCGAGAACACGTCGCTCGCCGGCCCGGCCATCTCGCCGCGCACCTGCTCGGGCGACATGTACGAGTAGGTGCCCACGACCATCCCGGCCGTGGTCATCCGGCTGGCGCCGGTCGCCCGGGCGATCCCGAAGTCGATGATGCGCGGGCCGTCCTCGGCCAGGATCACGTTGCTCGGCTTGAGGTCGCGGTGGACCAGACCGCAGGCGTGGATCGCGGCCAGCCCCTCCGCCAGCCCGGCGCCCAGCGCGCATACGGCGTCCACGGTGAACGGCCCGCGCTGGCGGACCGCTTCCTGCAGCGAGGACCCGTGAATGTAGGCCGTGACCATCCAGGGCGGATCGGCGGCGGGATCCGCGTCGACCACCGACGCGGTGTGGAAGCCGCCGACCTTCCGCGCTGCCTCGATCTCCCTGGTGAACCGCTCGCGGAACTGCCGGTCGGTGGCGTGCGCGGTATGGATGAGCTTGACGGCGACCTGGCGGCCACCTGGGGACACGCCGAGGAACACCCGGCCCATCCCGCCCTCGCCCAGCCTGCCGATCAGCCGGTACCTGCCGACCGCGGTAGGGTCGCCGGGCTTAAGAGGATCCATCCGCCCACCCCGAAATCCCGGTGCTGATTGCTAGAAGACAAGTGTCTAAGCTAGCCCGATACCTGACAACTGCCTAGCCGTGTTTCCAGGAAAAACACAAAAACCCATTATCCCGAACGAGCGTTGGTTCCCCCCATGACACCCTCCAGGGTTACCGGTGGCACACCCGGCGGGGTGAACCCCATGATCTGGCCGTAGAAGGAGAGCTCGGCCTCCAGGCTGGCCATGATGGTTTCCGCCTTGCGGAACCCGTGCGACTCGCCGGCGAAGGGCAGGTAGGCGTACGGGATCCCGTGGGCGGCCAGGTCCGCGGCGATGGACTCGGCCTGGACCGGCGGCACGACGGGATCGTCGAGCCCCTGCATGAGCAGGACGGGACAGGTGGCGTCGGTCACGTGGCCGACCGGCGCCCGCTGGACGTACAGCGCCTCGCACTCAGGCAGCGGCCCGATGAGGCCGTCCAGGTACCGTGATTCGAAATCGTGGGTCTGCTCGGCGAAACCCCGCAGGTCGCTCACCCCGAAGTACGACGCCACCGCGGCGAATACCCCGTGCTGCCCGGGCGCCGGCTCCCCGTCGGCAGCGATTCCGGGGTCGCCGAGGCCGAGGCTGAGGCCGGAGGTCACGGCGGCCAGGGCGGTCCACCCGCCGGCCGACCCGCCGCGGATGCCGAGCCGCTTCCTGTCCGCCTCGCCGGCCTGCGCCAGCGCGAGCGCGGCCGCCATCGCGTCGGCCACGTCGACGATGCCCCACTGGCCGCGCAACCGCTCCCGGTAGGCCCGGCCGTAGCCGCTCGACCCGCCGTAGTTCACGTCGATGATCCCGATGCCCCGGCTGGTGAAGAACGCCTTCTCCAGGTTCAGGCGAGGAGTCACCTGGTCGGTCGGACCGCCGTGCACCCAGATGATGTAGGGCGGCAGCTCGCCGTCGGGCGCCGTGACCGCGGGGTTGGTCGGCGGGTAGACCAGCGCGTGAACGACCGAGCCGGTCGGCCCGGCCAGCTGGACCGCGCGCGGGACCGGCAGGTAGGCGGTATCGGGCAGCGAGTCGGTCTCCCGCCGCAGTACGGCCACCGGCGCGGTCCCCGCCGTGGCGTCCGAGATGGCGTGGGCCGCGGGGATGTCGACCCGGATGACGCTAAGCGGCGTGGCCGGCCCGCCGGCGATGGCCGCGACAGCCAGCCCGGAGGCCGACAGCCACGGCTGGAACACCTGGTAGGGCAGGTCAACATCGGTTAGCTGGCCCGTGTCCGGTTCGAGCACCCCGAGCCGCGATTCCCCCGTCCCGTGGGTGACCGCGATCCGGCCGTCGCCGAGCACCGCGTACGGGTACATGCCGAGCTGCCACAGCGGCGCGCCGAATTCCTCCTCGCGCGGGCACAGCGCCCGCGGGGCGCCCGCGGGCGCCTGCGCGTCGGCCAGGTACAGGTTCCACCACCCGGACCGGTCCGAGATCACGTACAGGCTGTGGTCGTCCCGCCAGACCGGGGCCAGCACCGATTCCTGGTCGCCGCCCATGATCATCCGGCCGGCGCCCTCCTCGGTCACCAGGCCCGCGTCCGAGTCGCGCAGCGCGGCCACCCGGAGTTCCGTCCCGTCCCAGGGCATCCGGGGGTGGTCCCAGCAGATCCAGGCCAGGGCGGTGCCGTCCGGCGAGGGAGCAGGGTAGGCGTAAAAGTCCGACCCGCTGACCAGGACCCGGGCCGCGTCCGGAAGCTCCGCGGCCGAGCCGTCCAGCGGGATGGCGACGATCGCGCGGGTCACCCGCCCCCCGGCGTGCCGTTCCCTGACGCACCACACTTCGCGCCCGTCCGGGGAGAGCGTGAAGTCGGCGAACCGGTCGGCGGCGCCCGCCCCGACCTCGACGGCCGGCGCGGTCAGCGGGCGCGGCGCTCCCTCGTCGGCGTCCCCGTCCGTGTCCAGGTAAGCGCGGTAGTACAGCCGCTGGTCCGCGAAGTTCGCGAAGACCAGGCCGCCGGGCACCGGGAGGTACGACTGTCCGCCGTACTCGTGCACGCGGGACCTGGCGTTGCAAGCCGCCGGGAGCAGGTCACGGGGTATCCCGTCCGGGCCCTGGGCGACTAGGGCCAGCCGCCCGCCCTCGGCGGGCCGGGTCTCGACCCACCACGTGCGCGCCGCCGAGATCGTCGGGAAGGCCAGCTTGACATGCTTGCGGGCGACGTCGGCGCCGCTGATGGGCGAGGGCCATTCGCCATAACATGTCGTTTCCGTAGTCATTTGCATACAGATATAATGCATGATCCCGCTGTCAAGATCACCTGCTCATTTGACGCAAGTTCGCCCCCTTGATCGAAACCCCGCCACAGACCCATCCAACTATCCTGGTCGTGTGGCAGCAGGCGGCCGGACCTACCAGATCCGCACCTACGGGTGCCAGATGAACGCGCACGATTCCGAGCGCCTGGCGGGCCTGCTGGACGAGGCGGGCTACCAACCTGCCGCCGACGGCGAGACCCCGGACGTCGTCGTGTTCAACACCTGCGCGGTCCGGGAGAACGCGGCTGACCGGCTCTACGGAAACCTGGGCCACCTGTACTCCCAGAAGAAGAAGGGCATGCAGATCGCGGTGGGCGGCTGCCTGGCCCAGATGGAACGGACCAGGATCACCGAACGCGCGCCGTGGGTGGACGTGGTTTACGGCACGCACAACATGGGCTCGCTTCCGGCGCTGCTCGAGCGGGCCCGGGTCAGGAACGAGGCTCAGGCCGAGTTCGCCGAGACGCTGGAGACGTTCCCCTCGCTGCTGCCCGCCCGCCGCCGGTCCGCCTACGCCGCCTGGGTCGCGATCTCGGTCGGCTGCAACAACACCTGCACCTTCTGCATCGTGCCGAGCCTGCGGGGGCGGGAAAAGGACCGCCGCCCCGGCGACATCCTCGACGAGATCCGCGCGCTCGTCGCCGACGGCGCCATCGAGGTCACGCTGCTCGGCCAGAACGTGAACTCCTACGGCGCGGAGTTCGGCGACAGGCAGGCGTTCGGCAAGCTGCTCCGCGCCTGCGGCCAGGTCGAGGGCCTGGAACGGGTCCGGTTCACCTCGCCGCACCCGAGGGATTTCACGGACGACGTGATCGACGCGATGGCCGAGACCGCGAACGTCATGCCGAGCCTGCACATGCCGCTGCAGTCCGGCTCGGACGCCGTGCTGAAGGCGATGCGCCGCGCCTACCGCCGGGATCGCTACCTGGCGATCCTGGACCGAGTCCGGGCCAGCATCCCCGACGCCGCCATCACGACCGACATCATCGTCGGATTCCCCGGCGAGACCGACCAGGACTTCGAGGACACCCTCGACGTGGTGCGCCAGGCCCGCTTCGCCGGCGCGTTCACCTTCAGGTACTCCATCCGCCCCGGCACCCCCGCGGCCACGATGGACGGCCAGGTAAGCGCCCCCACCGTGCAGGAGCGCTTCGAGCGGCTCACCGCCCTGGTCGAGGAGACCACCTACGCGGAGAACCGCAAGCTCGCCGGGAGCACGGTCGAGGTCCTGGTGGCCGAAGGCGAGGGCCGCAAGGACGCCGTCACCCACCGCATGTCCGGCCGCGCCCGCGACAACCGCCTAGTCCACTTCACCCCGGAAGCGCCGCCCGCGGCCGCGCCCCGTCCCGGCGACCTGGTCCACTTCGCCCCGCACCCCGCACCGGACGGCCCTGGGCAGCGCAGCCCGGGATCGCACGGCCCCGGCGCACCCCGCCCCGGCGATCTGGTCACTGTGACCGTTACCCAGGCCGCCCCGCATTACCTGCTGTCCGATGCCCCGCCGCTGTCGGTCCGCCGCACCCGCGCGGGCGACGCCTGGGCCGCCGCGGCCGCAGCGCCCGCGCCCTCCGTTCCGCCCGCCCCGGTCCCCGTCCTGCTCGGCATGCCCGCGCGCCTTCCGTCCGTCGGCTAGACCGCGCCGCGCCGCTGATGGTGCTGGCGGACCTGGACGTTCAGGCCGGCCGGAGCCAGGACGCCGCGGTGCATCTCCGGGAAGGACTCCAGGCCGTGCGGTCCGGCCGCCTTCGCGTCACAGATTCCGGTCCCCGCCGGTGGCGGGGCGTACGGACCCGTCCCCGCTGGCGCGGCGACCGTCACTCGCGTGATCACCGCCGGTGGCCTGTCGGCCGGGCAGATCGCGCTGATCGCCCTGGGTGCCGCTCTGGTCGCGGCCGCCGCCGAGGTCAGCCTGGACCGGACCTTGGGCCACCGTCGGCCGGTGTCCGCCATCACCGCTTGACGTGGCCGGCCCGCTACATGTCCCCTGCCCGACGACGGGCCCCAGGGCCTGAACCGTCGGGCAGGCGGCGCTGTAGATCCCGGGCTCAGCCGGGACGATCTGCGCGCGATCCCCCCGGCCTCGAGCTGACCGCGATCAGTCCAGCTTGGCCACGGCGTCGTACACCGCGCGGCCGTACTCGGCGCTCCGCTCGGAACCGACGACGCCCGCGCCCATCTTGTTCATCATGTAGGAGATCGTCATGCGCCGGCCGACGTCCATGACGATCATCGAGCCGCCCCAGCCGCCCCAGAAGCAGATCTTCCCGTCCGGGATCTCCGGCAGCAGGTCACGCTGCGGCAGCCCGTAGCCGATCCCCAGGCGCAGCGGAACGCCGAGGACCAGGTCGACGCCGTTCTGCTGCTCACGGAAGATCAGGTCGATGGTCTCCTGGCCGAGCAGCCGGACCCCGTCGACCTCGCCCCCGCGGGCGACCACCGACATGACCCGCGCCACCGAGCGCGCGTTCCCGTGCCCGTTCACCGCGCCGATGTCAGCGTGCCGCCAGGCGGGCGTGTTGGCCGTCTCCGCCATGACCAGCGGTCCGGTCAGCGTTTTGACGGTAATGCTATCCGGGCCGAGCGCCGCCACGTCGAACGGCAGCGGCGGCGGCGGGACGACATCCGCGATCCGGCCCCAGTCGCTCTCCACGGCGCCGATCTGGAAATCGGCGCCAGCGCATCCCGCACCGACTCGAACCGCTCGTCACACCTGCCGTGAATCTCGGCCATCGCCGTGGGTCCTCCTCGCCGTCGAAGGGTCGGTACTCGCTGGGTCAGTGCCCGGGAGTGAGCCTGACGGTAGCAGTCGTACCGCCGTGTCCGGAATGCCGGCTTATGCGGACTGTGTCCGCTCCGGTCGGCTTCCTGCTCGTCATCACCGCCTAGCTGTTCAAGGCCGACCTGACGGGTCGTAGGCGGGCGCGTGCCTGCGCCAGCCGCGGGCGCGTTCGAGCTGTGCGGCCACCGCGAGCAGCACCGATTCGCCGCCCGGGGCGGCCACTAGCTGCACGGAGCCTGGTAGTCCGGCGCGGCCGGGCGGGGCGGGCACGGCAGCGGCCGGGAAGCCGGCCATGCTCCATACCCCGGTCATCGGGCCGAACCTCAGTGAGGTGATCACGCTGTGCAGCCACGATCGCTCACCCCAGCGCCGGGCCGGAGGGCACGGCAGGGCCAGCGACGGCATGATGAGCACGTCGTGCCGGTCGAAGAACGGCTCGAGCGCGGCCCGGAGCCGGTCGCGATCGCCGGGGCGAGGCGGCCGGATCCGCTCGGTCAGGCGGCCCGCGCGGACATGGCGCCTGGTGCGCCGCTCGACCCCCGAGCCGTTCAGCAGGACCGCGTCGCGGGCCGGGGCCACGAACCAGGTGCCGATCATCACGGGCGTCGCCCACAGCGGATAGGGCGGATCGTCGTGCTCGACGGTGTGGCCGAGGCCCGCCAGTAGCTCCGCGTCCCGCCGGACTGGTGTCGTGCACGCCCGGTGCACGATGATGCCGGGCCCAGGCGGCTTCACCGACACGGCGACGCGCAGTCCGGTCCGCTCGGCCAGGTCGAACGTGGCGCCGGCCATGGCCTCGAGCATCAGGGCGGCGTCGGCGACCGTGGTGGCCAGCGGCCCGTTCTCCAGCAGGCCGCCCCAGCTGTCGGTCCCGACCTGCGCGGGCACCACGCCCGCGCCGGGCTTGAGGCCGAACAGCCCGCACGCCGCCGCCGGGATGCGGACCGAGCCGAGCCCGTCGGTGCCGTGCGCGACCGGGACCAGCCCCGCCGCCACGGCCGCCGCGGACCCGCCGGAAGACCCGCCCGGGGTGCGGCGCCGGTCCCACGGGTTGCGGGCGATCCCGAACGCGCTGTCGGTAAACGGGTAGATCGACAACTCGGGCAGGTTGGTGAGCCCCACCACCACCGCACCCGCCTCGCGGAGGCGCGCCACCACCGGGTGATCCATCTCCTGCGCGCCGCCGGGCGCGGCGGCGCTGCCGAACCGCATCGGTTCCCCCGCGACGGGCACGCTGTCCTTGACCGCGACGGGGACACCCGCCAGCGGCAGGTCCGCGCGGTCCGCCCGCGCGTCGACCTCGGCGGCCTCCCGGACCGCCTCGGCCGACCTGACCCGGACGAACGCACCCAGCTCCGGGTTGAGCTCCGCGATCCTGTCGAGGTACCCGGTGACTACCTCGGCCGCCGTGACCTGGCCCGACCTGACCGCCGCCGCGATCTCAACGGCGGGACGACCCACCCATTCAGCCATGCCCACATCATCGTCCCGGCCCCGCGCCGCCGCCAGGGGACTACGGGAGGATGCTGCTGCTACCGCCCCAGCTGCCCGACAGGTGATAGGTCAGGAACGCGAGGACCAAGCCGCCAGCCAGGGACCCGCCCAGCAGCAGCCAGCGCGTCACGCTGGCCGCGAGCACGTGACGGGCGCGGTCGGCTGACCGGCTCGACAGCATCCGCGGCAGCTTCGGGAGGTAGGAAGCCAGGTGGATGAGGATGACGACCACCCAGGCCAGGAACGACAGGCGGTGGATTGAGTGCCAGGGCCCGTTGCCGGGACCCGTTACGACCAGGGCGACGCCGCTGCCGAGGACCGCCACCGTGGTCAGGATGACGAGCGGGCCGGTCACCCGCTGCAGCGGGTGGGGCGGTCCCCTGCGCACGTAGGGCGCCGAGCCGGTGTAGTACCGGGTGAACCGCCACAGCGTGGAGCCGATCTTCAGGCTGACCGGCCCGATCAGCAACATGCCCAGGAAGACGTGCAAGGTCAGCAGGTTCCCCAGGCTGAGCAGGGTCAGGCACTCCGCGATGAACAACAGGAGCAGGACCGTCCCGGTCATGGCGGTCAGGCGCTGGTTCCCGGGCGGGTCGGGCTGCGCGCGGGCGGCTTCATGGCGGCCCGCGCGCAGCCTCTCCCTTTCCCCCGTGCTCACGGGGTCGACGTTAGGCCCTTCCGGTCGGCGTCGACATGGGGATGACCGGTGTCTTGACGGTGTATCTAGCTACACCTTTCGCTGTTGGCCCAGGTCACGGCAAACACGACCGAGCCCAGGGTGGCCGCGGCGGGGCTGGCGGGTTACCATCGCCCCGAACGCATGGGCCAGGGAGGGGATTCGTCATGGACATGGATTTGGCCGGGCAGGTCGTAGACATCGCCCGGCGCGTGGTGGCTGGCGGAGCGATCTCGGCGAACGGGCACGGCAACGTCAGCGTCAGGGTTCCCGGCGCGGAGGAGATCTACTTCACCGCGGGTCCCTCGCTGCGCGACCACCCCGTCTCGGCGGTCGCGCGGCTGGGCCTGGACGGGACCCTCCTGGAGGGCGAACTGCCGCCCATCCAGGGCGCCGTGGTGGCCATGCACACGGCCATGTACGCCGATGACCCTGACGTCGGCTGCGTGATCCATACCCACTCGCCCTACGCGACGGCATACGCGGTCGCCCGCCGCCCGATCGGCTGCTGGATCGAAGCCCTGGCCATGTTCGGGCTCCCGGACGGCGTGCCCGTGGCCGGTTACGGGCCCCGCGGATCGGCCGAAGCCGTGGCTAACATCCGGGCCGCCGTAATCCCAGGCGTCCCCGCCGTGCTGCTGGCCAATCACGGCGTGCTGGTCTTCCACCGCACCCCGGACCTGGCCATCCTGGTCGGCGGCGTGGTCGAGGAGGCCGCGCAGGCGGGCATCAACACCGCAGGGATCGGCGGCCCGGTGGAGATCGCCGAGGACATGCGGGCCGCGGCGCTGCAGCGCGCCATGGCCTTCGACCGCCGGGGCACGGTGCACGCCTAACGCGTTCGGCCCTTAGTCCGGCTCGTCGTAGCGGACCGGCGTGGAGTACCTCGGGTCCTCGTGGCTGGCCCAGTAGCGGTCCTTGAGCAGCAGCGTCAGCGGCCCAGGTAGGCCCGTTCCCACCGGCGTTCCGTCGATGACGGTCACCGGCATAATCCCGCCCGCCGTGGACGTGACCAGCACCTCGGCCGCCCGGCGCAGGTCGTCGGCGCTCAGCCGGCCTTCGTTCGCCTCGTGCCCGGCCTCGCGGGCCAGCTCGATCACCGTACGCCGGGTGATGCCCTGCAGCGTGCCGCTGCCCGGCGTCAGCCACCGTCCGTCCACGTAGGCGAACACGTTGTACCCGGGTCCCTCGGTGATCGAGCCGGACAGGTCCCTGAGCACGACGAGGTCGGCCTGATGGTCGTACGCGTCCAGCAGGGCCAGGTCCAGGTCCAGCCAGTGGTAGTTCTTGACCGATGGGTCCACGCTCTGCGGCGGGATGCGCGTGATCTCGCTGATTCGCATGCTCGCCCCGGTGGCCTGCCGCTCCGGGCTGCTGACCCAGATGAACGGCAGGGCGTAGCAGTAAAACGAGTTCCGCGCGGTGCGCAGGTCACGGCTGCCCGCCGCCAGCCTGCCGCGCGTGCACGTCATCGAGACGTACGCCTCCCGGAGCCCCGCGTGGCGGACGCACCCGTGCAGGATGGCCTCGATCCCGGTGCGGTCGTGCCCGGGATCAAGCCGCAGCCTGGCCATGCTCGCACTGAACCGGTCCAGGTGAGCATCGAGCCGGTAGAACCGCCCGCGCCACGCGTGGACCACGTCGTATGTGCTGTCCGACCGGGTGACCGCCAGGTCGAGCACCGAGATCTTCGCCTCCTCGATCGGGCAGTACCGCCCGTCGATCCAGGCCGCCCCGGCCGGCCAGGGTGGCCGCACCGCGCCGGCGTCCGCGCCCACTCCACTCACCCAGACCTCCCGTGTCACTTTCGCCCGGCCACGATCGACGATATCGGGGACGCCGCCGCGCGAACAGCGGCCAGCAAACTGAGCTACACCGCCATCTCCGTCTGGGATGCTCATCCCATCGGACAAATGGCGCGGGCGACGGCGCCTCGCGAGGGAAGGACGGCACGATGCCTGGGCAGATTCCATCCGGTGATATCCATCATCTGCGGCTTACGGTGAGCGACCTGCAGCGCAGCCGCGAGTTCTATACCAGCCTGCTCGGCTTCCAGGTCGCGGTGGAGTCCCCGCCGGACGACGACCCGTCCGCGCCAGAGGTGTACAAGATCCTGTTCGGCGGCGTGGTCATGATCCGCGGGAACCTGCTGATGGGACTTCGGCCCCTGGCGCCCGCGGATGACCGCTTCGACCCGGACCGGGTGGGCCTTGACCATCTCAGCTTCAACGTGCCCAGCCGCGAGGACCTGGAGCAGGCGGTGCGCCTGTTCGATGAGCGCGGCGTGGAGCACGGCGCGATTACCCGGCTGGCGGGGTTCGGCATCGACGTGCTGCCCTTCGAAGACCCTGACGGCATCCAGCTGGAGCTGACCGCCCCGGTAACCGGCTGACCGGCCTGCCGACGGTTACCTGCTCGAGGTCCTCACCACGCCCCATGGCAGCGTGCCCGGCCGGGCAGGCTAAGTAAGCTCTCCGGCGTTAGCTCGCGATAGGGCCGCCGCGCCACGTCGGCATGGCCCGCTGGCCGACCGCAACCTCGAACGCGGCCCGGGCGAGCAGGCGGGTCGAGTCCAGCGCGGGAATGGGAGAGGCGGCGGGCGGCACCAGAAGCGGGATCTCCGTACAGACCATTGCGACCGCGTCGCACCCCAGAGAGGGCAGCGCCGCTAGCCGCTCGATGATGCGAAGGCATTCCTGGCGGGACCGTTCCGTGAACTCACCGACCACCAGTTCATCGACGATGATCTGGTTAAGGATCACGCGGTCGCTCGCGCCGGGTAGTTCAGCGGCTATCCCGCGCGCGGCCAGTGCTCGCGGATAGACCGGCCCCTCCATCGTGTACTGCGTGCCGATCACGCCGACGCGCCGGTATCGATCCCGCGCCCCCTGGTCGGCGACGACCTCGGCAATGTGCAGACCGGGGAGGCCGAGGTCGGGGCCTGGCTGTTCCAGGGCCACGTGCGAGGTGTTATCCGGGCAGGCGAAAAAGTCCGCGCCCGCGGCGGCGAGCCGCTGCACGCTGGCCGACAGCGTGTCCCGCACCGCGGCGTAGTTGCCCGCCTGCCAGGCGGGCAGGCTGCGCGCCAGAGCGATGCAGTCAAGCGTCACATCGGGGTGCTCATGAGGGCCAAGCGCCGCGAACCCCTCCTGGCAGAAAGCCCGGAAGCACAGAGCCGCCCCTTCCGGGGTCGTCGCGAGGATGCCCAGGTGCTTAATGCCGACTCCCTGCCCAGCCCGTCTTCACCGGCGATCTCCTCGCTGTGCCACGGTCTTGACCACCGCCGACACGCCCAGAATAGGCCACGACCCGCTACCACAGCGGGGAGGCCCACCGGCCTCCCCGCTGCCGCGCTACCAGCCTCCTGTCGGCCCGTCACCGGCCTCCCGCTGCCGCGTTAGATCGGGTACCGGGTGGGTTCGTCGGTGTATTGCCGTCCTGAGGGGCTGGTCCATCGGACCTGGCCGTTTGCGAGTTGCTCGACTTGCCAGCGGGGGTTTTGCTTCAGGCGATGGTCGTGGCGGCACTTTGGGCCGCCGTTGCACAGGCAGGTCCGGCCGCCTGCCTCGTAAGGCGTGTTGTGCTCGAAATCGCACTGGGCGGCGGGCCGCCGGCAGGTCGGGGCGGTGCAGGTGGCGTGCCGGACCTGGGACAGGTGCCTCAGCGTGACGCCCGGATCGTGGCCGGAGGCCTCGTGCCGGTGATCGCACTGGTCAGTGGTGATCGGTCCGAGCGAGATGATCAGGTCCCGCTGTCCGGGAATCCCGGTGGCCAGCCGCCACGTCCCGTACCCGCCGGGAGGACCGTGCGGGCTGGCGGCCGTGAACGTGAACCTTGGTCCGCCGGTTCCTGCGGCCGCGTCAGGAGGGTCACGGCCGCCGGCGACCCGGGCTGCAGGCGTCCGGCCGGGCCGGTCGCGGGGGTGCGGGCACGGGCCGGGCGCAGCCGTGGCCGATCGCGTGCCCGTCGGCGTCGGTGACCGTCACGCACCAGCCGGTCCGCGGGTTGCTGGCGGCGGCGCGGGCTAGGTCCCGGGCCAGGGCGGGGTCGACGGGGGCGGCACCTGGGATGAGATCCGGTCGTTCCGCGAGCGGGCCGGGGCCGCGCATGACTACAGCGCCGATATCTCCGGCAAGGTGCAGCGCGGCCGCAAGCGGTGGGCGGGCTCGTCGTACTGGGGCGGACGGCGCCCCCGACGGGCGGATGATCGACCCGTCCGCGTCCAAGCACGCCGAGCGGCTGCTGACCGTCCCCGGCGAAGCCAAGGTGCTCCAGGACGCGGTGACCGATGTGCTGGACCGGGGCATCTAGCTGCGCGCGGTCGCCGCCGACCTGCGCGGCCGCGGGCTGCGTACCGCTACCGGCAAGCCGTTCAGCGCCGTATCACTACGCGATGCGTTGCTGGCCTGCCACGTGGCGGGTATCGCGACCTGCAACGGGGTGCAGTATGACGCGTCGGTGTGGCTGGAGCCGGTAATCGGACCGGACCGGTGGCAGCGGCTGCCATAGATGCTGGCCGACCCCGGGCCGGCAGGCCGGCGACCTGCCCGGGCAGTCCCGCGTCCACCAGAACTTCGGTTCGTTGCTCGAGAGGCTGGGCCTTTACGCCGAGGCGCTCGGCCACGCCCGGCAGGCGCTGGAGCCGTCCCGGGCCGCCGGCCACCGGGACAGCCAAGCCATCGCGCTCAGCACCATCGGCTGGTGCCTCGCCCGGCTCGGCGACTACGAGCAGGCCCTCACCCCATGCCAGGACGCCCTCGCCCTGCTCGAGGAGCTCGGCGACCGATACGGGAAGGCCGGCACGTGAGACAGCCTGGGCTACGCCCACCACCTCGGCCACCACGCCTAGGCCGCCGGCTGCTACCGGCGCGCCTCGACCTGTTCGCGACCTCGGCGACCGCCACTGCGATCAGCGGACCCCAGACCTACTTCACCAGCCTGGGCGAGCAGGCGGCCGACGAGATCACCCGCCTGTGGGCGCAGATGCGCGCCCAGGCCGGCAACCCGCCCGGCGAGGACTACCTGCACCGGGTCGCCCGGCTGAACGCGCTGCGCAAGCAGGCCGAGGAAATCGTGCTCGCCGAGCTGATCCTGCTGCCATCCGGACCCGGCCCGAACGCTGCCCTAGGCACCTGACCGGCACCCGCCATGCCGGAGGTTCCTTACGATCCCGTGACATCCCGAACTTGTCACCCGGCCGGGCCGTGATAACGAGTGCTGGCACGGCAACTCGTCGTCACGAAAGGGAACAACCGATGCTCCTCAGCTTGAGGAAAGCGGCGGCGGCAGCCGCCGTCACCGCCACGTTGTCCCTGTCCGGCACCGCCATGGCCTCACCCCTGGCAACCAGCCCGGCACACGCCACGGCGCGACCCGGCAACTGGTGGTACACCCCTTCTGGCGCCGCCGCTCCCGCCATCCCGGGCTGCGGGCCAGGCGCAAGGGTCCGCAAGGTAGTCGCCACCTACAGCGCCAGGAAACAAGGCTCGGGCGGGTACCGCACCGACACCCTCTACTGCGGCGTCGCCGGTCCCAGGGGCTATGGCTACCGGCACCTGGTCTCGCATGTCGGCCAGTACTTCGGCGGGTGGCCCAGCTTCTCGTTCGCGATGTCCCAGACGCTGAAAGCACCAGCGGCCGTCATCGCCCAGTCCAACGGCAACTACCTGGAAAGTGCCCCAATCTTCCAGTGCTTCTACCAGGGCTACTACATCATCTGGACCTTCTTCGTGGTCCCGCAGATCAGCTCGGGCACCATCATTACCGCGTACGGGCGCAAGGGCAAGACGGTGAACCAGTCCTGCCCGTAACCTGAGCCGCATGACGGAATTCCCTGAAGGCGTGCTGGACGGGCTGCGGGAGATCCTGCTCTCCTTGGGTGAGGGGACGTTCTACGGGCCGGCCGGTGAGGTCACCGGGACCGGGCAGGTGCCGTTCCTGGCAGGATGGCACCTGGACCGGATCGGGTTCGACCCTGATGTGGGCCGGAGCCGGATCGTGTGCGTCCTGAGCCGGGCGGGGACGACCGTGACCGGGGTCATTGATGCGGGCGACTGGATGGACGGCGGTTCCTATGCGTATGCGCCGATGACCGGCGCGACCTGGGGTGACGTTACGCCGATGCTATCGGTGGCGGTACAGGAGAAGATCCTGACGCGAGACCCTGCGGAATTCGGCGGCGATACCGAGGTGCGCATCCGCTGATACCGGGAAGGTACCGCCGGCGTCCTTGACGCGGCCCCCGCTCGGCCGTGTCCGGTCGTTACGCTCCCGGTTCGCCTGCTCACGCTGCGCGTGAGTCAAGCTGCTGGTCACCGCGTGTCTCCCTTCGCGCGGAGCGTCTCCGGCCAGCGCGGCCCCTCCGGCAGAAAGCGGGACTGTCGGCGGGCCTGGCCCGGCCTGATTACTGGCCGGGGCCGCTCATGCCGGACCCGCCGCCGGTCCCTCCTGCCGGCGGCGGGTAGCACACCGCGTCGGCCATCAGCTTGTTGAGCGCTTCGCGGGGTGGGCGCGACTAGACGTGAACCCTTCCCGCTGACCGGATCGGCCCAGCACTCATCGTTGGTCTTGTGTTAGCCGATCCGGAAGTCCGTCGCCCAGCAGGCGGCCAGGGCGGCGAGCTGCGTGCGCGGGCCGCACTCGGCGATGACGGGTGGCAGCAGCCGTGGTATCCCGCCTAGGCAAGAAGCGCAGGGCAGCCGCCTTGGCCAGCGTGGCAGCCGCGCGGTCAGCCACCTACCCGGACGGGGCCGCTACGACCATGGTCACGATCGGTGGCGCGAGATGGTTCTGGTGAGTGAACGCGTAACACCCAGATATGCGCGCCAGATCAGATAAGACAACTGGGGAGTCGTGCGGCGCGCATCTGCCTGTCATCCATCAGCCAGTTGCTGCCGCGTGTCAGTGGACGTGACGCACACCAGTTACCGACCCTGCGGGGGCAACGGTCCCGTACGTTGATGTGTTGGATACCGGGATCGGCTGATGCACCGGTTTGGCAACGATCCGATGTATTTGCTCCGGGATTCGGGTCGATGGGGCCAATCCCTCCAATTTCGCCGTGCTGGCGAGGTCCGGATCTGCATGTTATGCCGATGAGCGAACGTTCCGTTCTTGCAAATT
>JBOHCK010000026.1:0-30236 GCA_050698755.1 Streptosporangiaceae bacterium
CGCGCCACACTGGCGGCGCTGGCTGGTGGTCGCCGCCACGCTCGTGGGCATGGCAGCCGCCCTGCCGGGCCTGCTGCCGATCCTGCCGGCCAGTGCCGTGCACGCCTTGCCGGCATCTTCTCAGCACAGCTCAGTAGGAGACTCCATCGGCTGGCCACAGCTCACCCGCGCCGTCGCGGCCCAGGACGCGACCCTGGTGCGGGCCGGTCAGCCGCCCACCTCGATCTTCACCGGGTACTACCCGGAAGCCGCCACGCTCACCATCTATGGCGCCGGCTACCACCTGCCGCCGGTACTCTCCGGCCACAACGCCTACTGGACGTGGGGACCCGGGCAGGCCTCCGACCGGACGGTACTCGTGGTCGACGCGCTCAGCCAACTGCGGCCCTACTTCGCTAGCTGCCGCCTGCTGGCCACCTACAACCCGCCCTACCACGTGCAGAACGACTGGACCGACATTCAGATCGGCGTCTGCACCGGCCCCGTAGCTAGCTGGCGAACGCTCTGGCCGCACCTGAAGTACTACGGCTAACCACCCGTCAAGGTTAGGCCAGGCTGGCCAGGCCCCACAGGTCGACGCAGGTCACGCCCCGCACGCGGACGAAGACCATCAGCACGCTTTGGCAGTGGCGGCAGCGGACCACGGTACCGAGCCCGGGCTGATACACCGCGAGCTCGGCCACCTGGCTGGTCGCCCCGCACCCAGCGCAAGTGCCCACCGTCGCGGTCATCTCGGTCCCGAACACCTCGAGCAGCAGGCCGCCGATGGCATTCCCATCCAGAACGCCGTTCTCCAGGGGCTCCATCACGCCTCCCTGAGCCAGCTCACTGGCCCGTCGCGCCGAATCGCTCGGTTCTGATCCGCCGGGTCGGATACCCGAACGCCACCAGTGCGCTCGCCACGGTCTCCACGAAGCTCGTCGGGCCGCACGCGTACGCCAGCGGCCCGGCCGCCACGGACCCCGGCCCAGACCCCGCCACGGGCCAGGCGACCTCGGCGATCATCCGCTGATCCACCCGGCGTGCGTAACCGGTCCAGCCGGGCGGCTGCTGCCTGGTCAGCGTATGGATCACCGACACGCCGTCCGAAGGCTGATCCAACTCGGACCGGTAGATCACGTCCGCCCAACTGCGCGAGGAGTACAGCAGCCGGACCGGGACGGTGCTCCCCGAACGCGAACGGTGCCGGAGCATGGCCCGCAGCGGGACGATGCCGGACCCGCCGGCCAGCAGCAGGAGGGGACCCCCGTCCAAAGCGTCCCAGACGAAGTACCCGCCGATCGGCCCGCGCACCTCCATAACGTCCCCCGCCCGCACCTCCTCCGTCAGGTAGGGCGAGACCTCCCCGTCGTCCAGCCGCTCGACCGTGATCGAAAGCGGCTCGCCGGGAGCCGACGCGATCGAGTAGGCGCGCTCGGCCTGATACCCATCCTCGGCCGTGAGCCGGACGTCAACGTGCTGCCCGGCCCGGTGGCCGGCCCAATCCGGCACGGAAAGCGAGATGGTCCGCACCCGCGCCGTCTCGGAAACCACCGGCCCGACCGTGGCGGTCTGCCAGGTCAGTCGCCCGCGTACCGCTGTTCCCGCCATGGATCTCCGTACATGTGGTATCCGTAGTTCTCCCAGAAACCAGGCTCGTCACGGTCACGCAGCCGCAGGCTGCGCACCCACTTGGCGCTCTTCCAGAAGTACAGGTGCGGCACGAGGAGCCGGGCCGGGCCGCCGTGCTCGGGGATCAGCGGTCTGCCGTCGTAGTTGAACGCCACCCAGGCCTGCCCTCCGGTCAGGTCAGCCACCGGCAGGTTCGTCGTGTAGCCGCCGTCGCAGACGGCCAGCACGTACGCGGCGTCGTGCTCGACCCCTTCCAAAAGCACATCGAGCGAAACGCCGGTCCAGGCGGTGTCCAGCTTCGACCACCTGGTCACGCAGTGGATGTCCACCGTGACGGTCTCGGCGGGCAGCGCCTGGAACTCCGGCCACGTCCAGTGCTTCAGCTCGTGACCGCCCTCGATCGACAAGCTCCACCTGTCCAGCGCCGTGCGCGGGGTGGGCCCGGCCGACAGCACCGGAAAATCCCGGGTCACGTACTGGCCCGGCGGCACCCGGCCAGGGGCAGCCGAGCCACGCCGGCCGTGGAAGCCGCGCGAGACGGGGCTCATACCCGGCAGATTACGCCCTGGCGAGCAAGTAGACGTTGAGCCCGACAATCAGGGCCGTGACCAGGCCGGCCGCCAGCATCAGAAGCCGCCGGTTGACCAGTGGACCCATCAGCGACCTGCTGCTCGTGAAGACCACCAGCGGGACGAGCGCGAACGGGATGCCGAAGGACAGGAAGACCTGACTGAGGACCAGCGCGCGGGTCGGGCTGAACCCCACCCCGATCAGGACGAGCGCCGGGATCATCGTCAGAGCCCGGCGCATGAAGATCGGGATCTGGCGGTGGATGAATCCCTGCATCACCACCTGGCCGGACATCGTGCCGACGCAGGACGAGGCGACCCCGGACGCGAGCAGGGCCACGCCGAAGATCACCCCGCTGTGGGCACCCACCAACCGGTTCAGGCCGGTGAAGACCACGCCCAGGTCATTGCCCGCACCGAACAGGCCGCGCGCGTGGAACACCGCCGCGGCCGTGGCCAGCATCGCCAGGTTGATGACGCCGGCGACCCCCATCGCGATCGTGATGTCGACCATCTCGAACCGGAAGATCTTGCGCCGTGCAGAAGGGTTAGCCCCGACGATCCGGTTCTGGGTGAGCGAGGAGTGCAGGTAGATCACGTGCGGCATCACTGTGGCGCCGACGATCCCGACGGCGAGCAGGGCCGAGCCGCCGGAGGAGCCGCCGGAGCCGCCGGAGAACGTGGGCACGAACAGGCCGTGCGCGACCCCGGCGGCCGACGGGCTGCTCCGCAGCACCTCAAGCCCGAAGGCGAGGACGATCACGCCCACCAGCCCGGTGAGAGTGGCCTCGAGCCGCCGGAAGCCCGAAACCTGCATGCCGAGGATGGTGAAGGCGGCCAGGCCGGTCAGCAGACCGGATGGCCACAGCGACAGGCCGAACACCAGGTGCAGGCCCAGCGCGGCACCGACGAACTCGGCTAGGTCGGTGGCCATGGCGACCGCCTCGGCCTGCAGCCAGAGCAGCACCACGACCCGGAACGGGAACCGGTCGCGGCAGACCTCGGGCAGGCTGCGTCCCGTCGCGATGCCCAGCTTGGCGCTCATCGACTGGACGAGCATCGCCATCAGGTTCGCGGCCAGCACCACCCAGAGCAGCGTGTACCCGAACTCCGAGCCGCCCGCCATGTTGGTCGCGAAGTTCCCGGGATCGACGTAGGCGACGGCCGCGATGAACGCGGGGCCCAGGAACGGCAGGACCGCCCGGACCCCGCGCCTTTCACCGGAAAGGGCGCGCTCGGCCGCCGCGATGACCCGGGCTTCCCCCGGCAGGGCGTCGGGAGCCAACACCACGTGCCTGGTACACGGAAGCGTGTCAGCCAACGGAAGGCCCGAGCCCCAGCGACTGCGGTGTGCTGGAGTCGGGCGACGGCTGGTGCAGGCCCTCGTCTAGCGAGCCGAACTCCGTCATCAGCGCCGGGCTGCCGCCCCACGGCGTCTGCTCCTCGGCGACCAGCGTGTTGGTCGTGAGCAGCAGGCCCGCCACGGACGCGCCGTTCTGCAGCGCCGAGCGGACCACCCGCAGCGGGTCGATGATGCCCATCTCGATCATGTTGCCGTGCCGGCCCTCAAGGGCATCGAAGCCGAAGTCAACCCCCATGCCGACGGTCTGAGCCACCACATCCGCGGCCGGGTAGCCGGCGTTGGACGCGATCAGGTACGCGGGCTCGCTCAGCGCGCGGCGGACGATCCCGGCCCCGGTCGCGTAGTCCCCGGTGACCGGAAGGTCATCAAGCGCGCCCACCGCGTGCAGCAGCGTCGCGCCGCCGCCGGCCACGATGCCCTCGGCCATCGCCGCGCGCGTGGCGGACAGGGCGTCCTCGACCCGGTGCCGCAACTCCCTCAGCTCGGCCGGCGTCGCCGCGCCGACCCTGATCACCGCGACCTGGCCGGACAGCGCGCCAATCCGCTCGGTCAGCACATCTTCGTCTACTCCGAACGAAGCACGCCCGAGCTCCGCGCGAAGCTGGTCGAGCCGGAACGCGAGCGCCTCCGCGGTACCGCCGCCGCCGATGATCGTCGTGCCATCGGCGGTCACGCGCACCTGCCTGGCCCGGCCTAGCTGCTCCGCGGTCATCGTCTCGAGCGTGAACCCGGAGTGCTTGCTGAATACGGCGCCGCCGGTCAGCGTGGCGATGTCCTCCAGCTTGTGCAGCCTGCGGTCACCGAACCCGGGCGCCCGCACCGCGACGCACTGGAAGATCCCGTTCACGTGGTTGTGCACCAGCATGGACAGGGCAGTGCCCTCGACGTTCTCGGCGATGATGATCAGCGGGCGGGGCGCGCGCATCACCTTGTCGAGCAGCGGCATGAGCTGCTGCACCTTGCTGATCTTCTCGCTGCACAGCAGGATGTACGGGTCGTCGACGATGGCCTCCAGGCTGGCCGGCCTGGTCACCATGTACGGCGAGAGGTACCCGTTGTCGAACTCGAAGCCCTCCACGAAGTCGACGGTCATCCCCGGCGTGGGCGCGTCCTCGACCGTGACGATGCCGGCCTCGCCGACCGTGTACAGGGCCCTGGCGATGACCGCGCCCACCGTGTCGTCGTCGTTGGCCGAGATCGCCGCCACCCGGCGGTAATCCTCCTCGGTGCTGATCGGGTGCGCCACGCCCTGCAGGTAATCGACGAGGCGGGCGACCGCCAGGTCGATGCCCCGCTTCACGAGCACGGGGTTGGCGCCGTCGCCGATGGCCTGCATGCCCTCCCTGACGACCGCCTGGGCCAGCACCGTGGCGGTAGTGGTTCCGTCGCCCACGATGTCGTTGGTCTTGATGGCGGCTTCCTTGACCAGCTGGGCGCCCATGTTCTCGAACTGGTTCTTGAGGTGGATTTCCCGCGCGATGGTGACGCCATCGTTGGTGACCACGGGGGAGCCGGTGATCTTCTCCAGGATGACGTTGCGCCCCTTGGGGCCGAGAGTCGACTTGACGGCTTCGGCCAGCTGGTCCACGCCAGCCAGCAACAGGCCGCGAGCTTCAGCGCCGAAGCGCAGTTCCTTGGCCATCAGTGCTCCTTAGCGACGGCGACGATCAGGGGACGAGGATCGCCCGGCCGCGGACCCGGCCGGCGTCCAGGTCGGCGAGGGCGTCGGCGGCGGCGGTGAGCGGGTACACCTTGGTGTGCAGCGTGACCTTCCCGCCCTGGGCCAGGGCCATCAGCTCGGCCAGGTCGTTGTAGGTGCCGACGATGTTGCCGATGACGTTCCGCTCGGTGCCGATGATGTCCAGCGTCGGGATCTCCAGCGTGCCGCCGTAGCCGATGACGAAGTACGAGCCGGCCCGGCCGGTCATCGCCCACCCGTCCATCTCGGCGCCTTGCTCGGCCACGAAATCGAGGACGACGTGCGCCCCCCGGCCGCCGGTCAGGTCGGCGACCGCCTCGCGCTGGCTGCCGTCGGCCACCACGGTGTGCGCGGCACCCAGTTCCGAGGCCAGCTTGAGCGCGTCCGGGTTGGCGTCTACGACGATGATGTTCGTGGCGGTGAGCGTGGCCAGGCACTGGATGCCGATGTGGCCGAGCCCGCCGGCGCCGATCACCACGCAGGTGGTGCCCGGGTACAGCAGCGGGATGGCCTTGCGGACCGCGTGGTAGGCGGTGATGCCCGCGTCGGCCAGCGCGGCCACGTCCTGGGGGCGTGTCGAGGGGTTCAGCTTGATGCAGGACCGGGCCGAGGTCAGCAGGTACTCGGCCATGCCGCCGTCGCGCGACAGCCCGGGGAACGTGGTGTTCTCGCAGTGCATGTCGTCGCCCGCCCGGCACGCGTGACACAGCCCGCAGGTCGTCGTGGGGTGCAGGATCACGGTGTCACCGGGCTGCACGTTGGTGACGGCGGAGCCCACCTCGTGCACCCAGCCCGCGTTCTCGTGGCCCAGGATGTAGGGCAGCGGCGTGCGCATCGCCGCGTCCCACTGGCCCAGCATGATGTGCAGGTCGGTCCGGCAGACCCCGGCGCCGCCGATCTTCACGATCACGTCGAGCGGCCCGCTGATCGTGGGCTCGGGAACGTCGTCGACCACCGGCATCTGGTTGAACTCGTGCAAGCGGACAGCCTTCATTGGTCCTCCTCGCTCTCTCCTTGTCCGGGCGTTGCGTAACGGTGCCGCAGCATCCCGCGGCAGATCCCGGCGTTCGCCTCGATGCTGACCCGCGTGACCTTGGCCTTCCGTAGGTGAAGGGGCACCGCATCAGCCGCGACGACAGCACCCGTCACCGGGTCGATCAGCAGCGCAGCAGCATCCCCGGCGGGCAGACCCAGCGCGGCCCGGCGCTCCCGCAGCCGCGTAAGCGGACGAGACGGCGGCACCTCGCCCAGGGTCATCGCGAGCAGCGCCGCCGGATCCGTGCCCGTCGCGAGCAGCGGCCGGCACACCTGGTCGGTGCCCGCCATCACCGCCTTGCGCAGGAAATCGGCCCGGAGCGAATCCAGCTCGCGGACGGCCTCCCCGGAGAAGGACCGGACGAACCCGGCCTGCGCCGCCACGCCGTCGTTGATCGCGTCCGACGCGAAGTGGTCATCGAGCACCACGCAAACGTGCCGCACGCCCGGCAGCGCCGACACCACGTCGTACGCGTCCGCCACCATCAGGTAGGCGAAGTTGGGCGCGCAGAAGTACGTGGGCAGGCGCAGCCGGACCTCAGCGTCGCCGTCCGCGGAGACGGTGCACGACGCGACGAAGCCGAGCGAGGTGATCGGCTCGTCGAGCTCAGGGTCGCGCACCGTCTCCAAGGCGGCCAGCAGCCGCTCACGCCCGATGACAACAGGCGGAGCGGTCATGCTCTGCCTCCCGCTCGCCTTCGGGGCGCTTTAAGGCGCCTCCTTCCCTCGTCGCTCCTTCGTCGCTCCTCAGTCCAGTCGGCGCCGCGCCCCTTCGGCTCGCTCATGCCCCTGCGACCGGCTCGCCCAGGACCTCCTGCGCGCCGGGCGTGCCGGCCGAGGCGGGGAGCTGGAACTCGTCAGGCACCTTGATGTCGTAAAGCTTGGCGGCGTTCAGGCCCATGATCTTCTTCTTGCCGGCCACGCCGAGCCGCGGGTAGTCCGACAGCTCGGGATCATCGGGCATCTCCCAGGCCACGAGCCCCTCGACCTGCCACTTCGGCTCCCAGATGGCGTAGTCGCTGCCGAACAGCATCTTGTCCTCGCCGACCCAGAACAGCAGCTCGCCCATCACCTTGGCGAAGAACTTCGGCCGCGCGTGCATCAGGCCGCCGATGACGACCGCGAGCCCCGCGTACACGTTCGGCTCCTGCGTGGCCATGAAGCAGAAGTCCTCGATCCGCGGCAGGCCCACGTGTTCGACGATGAAGTTGAGGTCGGTGAAGTCGGTCGCGGCGTGGTCCACGTCGGCGACGTCGAAGGCGTCCTTGTCCAGGGGCCAGATCGTCGGGCCCTTGTGGACGTGGATGTTCTTCACCCCGAGCTCCTGGCAGGCCTCCAGGTAGCGGTAGGCCGCCGGGTCGGTCAGCTTCCAGCCGCGCGAGCCCGCGTTCCACTCGGCGCTGTACAGCTTGCAGCCCGTGGACCCGAACCGGTCCACGTTCCGCCGCAGCTCCTCGATCCCCTCGTCGCCGTCGCGCGGATCCCACCGGGTGTTGTAGACGAACTTGCCGGGGTGCTTCTCACCCATGAGCGCGTTGCGCTCGGTGGTATTGAAGCCCTCCTTGTACCACTCCTTCAGGTAGGTCGGCTGGAAGATGGCCACGTCCACGTAGCCGTCCTCGAAGACGTCCTTCATCAGGTCCTCTTCGGAGTACTTCTCGAAGTGCTCCAGGGACCAGTGCGTCGCGGGCGGCCCGAGCCCCTGGTAGGCGTGGAAGCACTTGATCCAGCCCTCGGCGTACTTCTCCGCGCCGGGGACCCAGTTGTCCGGAGCCGCGTTCCAGTAGTGCATGTGCCCGTCGACGACGAAGTACCTCTCGCCGTTGCTCTCGTACATGTGCCTCCTTCGAGTCGGGGCCTGGGCCTCCTCTACCGGCCCAGCCCCCACATAACGCCCGTGATTACGAAATGTCCAGCCCGCGGGGGAAGCGGGCGATGTGCGGTCCGCACACCATCGCCCAGGCGGTGTGCGGACCGCGAAAAACGGTGTCCTAGGACCGGGCCACCAGGTCGAACCCGATGAACTCGGCGGCGTCCTCCGGGTTGGCGAACATGATCGTCCGGTCGTCCTCGTGGATCATCCGGCCGTAGTGCGTGGACATGGATTCCTCGAACTCCGCGGCGTTGAACCACCCGGGCTCCTCGCCGGCCGCCTCGGAGATCTCGTCGTAGATCACGTCCATCCGGCCGATCGCGTCGACGCGCATCATGGACGGCAGCCACATCACGGTGACGTTTGGCTTGGTCGCCATAACCTGGGCGACGATCTCGCCCACCTGGTTGTTCATCAGGGTGAAGCCGCACTTGTTGGACGGCGTGCTGTCGGACTTGAACGGGCTATCTGCGACCGTGGTCATTGCGCGAGCTCCTTCGGGACGTCCAGGTTGAGATCGGTCACGATGCCGGCGAAGCGGTTCTTGGCCGCGTCCAGGCCGTCCTCGAAGCGCGGCGGCTTAGCTTCGGGCTCGGACCAGAGCGGCTGCAGGGTGCGGGCGGCGTGCAGGGCGCGCGGGACCCACGCCGACAGCCACTGCATCAGCAGCCCGCGGTTGTGGTCGCCGAACTCCCTGTCGCTGGTCAGCAGCTGGAACATCGGCCTGGTGTACCGCAGGTCGCGCTCGGCGAAGTCGTATTCCTCGGCGCCGACGATCGTCGGCGTGACGAAGTCGCCGTTGCGCGGGGCGGCGTGCATCACCAGGTGGCTGCGGAACAGCTCGCCGACCAGCGGCTCGAACACCACGTTGGCGGCGAAGATGGCCTCGCACCAGTCGTCGATGCCGGTGAGCTGCTCGGCGACCTCGCGCACGCCCTGCCACGACGGGTCGGAGCTCCAGGCGTCGAGGTGGGCGGTGCCGTTGAACCCCTCGATCTCCTCGCTGAGCGTCAGGTTGTACAGCGCGAGGTCCTGGGCGGACCTGATCCGGTGCATGCTGTTCACCGAGATCGCGTTGTTGTGCATGTTGGTCGGCGCCCGGCGGTTCGCGTTCGCGAACAGGTAGAGCCCGAGGCCGTGGTCGACGTGCATCCACGCGCCGAGGTTGCGCTCGACGAACCGCACCCAGGCCCGGTTCCACTGCTCAAACGCCTTCACCGAACGAGCGTTGTCGATGTTCTGGTTCAGCTGGCGCACCACGTTGGCGTTGTACCGGTACAGGGTGAGTTCCCACTCCTCGTTCGGGTCGCGGAACTCGTGCCAGCCGTGCGCGGGCCAGTCGTAGCCCTTGCCGCCCGAGCCGGGGAAGCGCTTGGGCTCCGGGCGGTCAGATCCCCAGGCCTTGAGCGCCGTCCAGTACAGCGGGTAGCCGCCGACGCCGTCGGAGAACCCGTACAGCCAGCCCTGGCTGAGGTAGTGCCTCGGGTCCGGCTGGACCTCCACGGTGACGTCTTCGTAGTGCGACTGCTTGCGCCCGGCCGGGGTGTAGTAGTTGAAGCGGCGCGCGTCGGAGTCCGGGAAGGTCTTCGCGCCTGCCTCCGCGTCGGTGAAGACCGGTATCGGGACACTGCGTTGCTGGGCCTCTGTCATTGTCTTTGCCTCTCACGTTAGGGAGCTGGCGGGGCCTTCTCCGGATCCCCTGTGGTCGTGAACTTGTCGAAGTAGACGTGCTTTTCCGGCACCCCGAGCCTGGTCAGCAGCGGCACCGCGGCCTCGACCATCGGCGGGGGGCCGCACACGTAGGCGTGCGCCCGGGCCAGGCCAGACTCCCGCCGGGCCACCACGTTGGTGATCAGGCCGGTCTCGCCCTCCCACTCGTCCTCGGACAGCGCAGGGACGTAGCGGAAGTCCGGCAGCGCCTGCTCCAGGGCCCGGAGCTCGGACTCGAAGCACAGGTCGCCGCGGCGGCGCGCGCCGTAGTAGTACACGCACCTGCGCCTGATGCCGCGTTCGGCCATCGAGCGGAGCAGGCACAAGATCGGCGCCATGCCCGCCCCGCCGCCGACGAAGATCAGGTCGGTGTCCGGGGCGTCGCGCAAGGTGAACACCCCGAACGGCCCGGTCAGTTCGAGCCGGTCACCGACCTTCAGCTCGGTGTCGAGATAACCAGAGAACAGCCCGTCCGGATAGACCTTGATGATGAACTCGAGCTGCCGGCTCTCCCTGGCCGAGGTGTTGGCCATCGAGAACGACCGAACCTCGTCCGTCCCCGGCACCGTGATGTCCACGTACTGCCCGGGGAAGAACTTGAGCTCGACGTCGTCGACCAGCCGGAGCACCAGGTGCCGCATGTCGTGGGTGACCGGGTCGTTGGCGACGACCTCGGCCACGGCCTCCTGGATGGGCAGCCCGGACCTGATCATCTCCTCGTCGTAGTTCAGCAGCTCGATCGTCACGTCCTCGTAGACGTGCGCCCGGCACAGGAGCGTGAATCCCTCCTCGCGCTCGAAGTCGGGCAGCGCGAACGTCGAGTACTTGTCGAGCTCCACGTCGTCACCCTCAAGCAGGAACGACTTGCACGAGGAGCACTGCCCCTCCTTGCAGCCGTGCATGAGCATGATGCCCTGCTCGAATGCGGCACGCAGGACCGTCTGCTCCTCGTCGACCTCGATCTCGATGCCGACGGGCTCGAACCTGACGACGTGCTTACCGGCCATCATCACCTCGCTGAACCGGTACCTGGGATCGGGTGAGACACCGGGGGGCAGGAGGTAACGCCAACCTCCCGCCCCCCGGGCTAGCTGAGAAAAACGAGCAGGTCAGGCGTCGTCCTTCGGGAACCGACCGGCCGGGCCACCGCGGATGTACTTGGCGTGGAAGGCCACCCGCTCTTCCGGCGTCATCTCGTTGAACAGGACGTTCGGGCTCTGCAGCGGCGGGCAGCGGCGCAGGTGGTCGAGCGTCCACATCTTGGATTGGTCACCCAGCTTGAGGTGCGGCTGCGCGACCATCGTCTTGCCGTCGTCGCGGACGTAGCCCATGTCGGAGACCACGTCGGCCCAGTTCCAGCCGTGGTACAGGGTCTCCCACTCGCGACTGCCGATGAGCTGGCCCATGTTGGGGGTGGCCCGGCCCTCGAAGGTGGGCCGGAAGGCCTCGACGTCGGTCCACCGGCATTCCTTGTGGCAGTACGTGCGCACCACCCCGTCGACCTCGGCGTACACCATGTCCTCGCGGACCAGGCACGGGACCATGCAGGTCCAGCACCGGTTCGGGTACCAGTAGTCGACGTCCTCGAACACGATGGGGTGGTGCCCGTTCGGCTCGGACAGGCGGGCGTAGTTCTCCCACCACTTGCCGTACCTGTCGTACCAGCCCGGGTACTTGTACTCGAACCACTCGAAGTCCTTCTCCGTCATCGGGTCGATCCGCCAGTAGTTGGCGAGCCACCCGGTGGCGAAGAACTGCGCGACCTCGTGCACGTAGCCCTTGTTCCAGATCTGGTTCCAGGCTTCCTCGATGAGGTCGTGGGGGATGACCAGGCCGTACTTCTCGAGCGGGACGAGGTAGCTGCGGTAGTAGTCGTCGTAGATCCACCGGCGCCACATCTCCGCGTAGGACTCGCGGTCCTTGCGCCGGTCCTTGGTGCCGTACTCGATGAACGTGCCGATCGCCGCGTCCACCACCCGGTGGTTGTTCCACCAGGCGTACCGCAGGTCGCGCTCGAGCAGCTTGTGGTTCTCCTCGTCGGCCAGCGCCATGAGCAGCGTCGCGTACCCGTTGGAGATGTGCCGGGACTCGTCGGACTGGACCGAGTGGAACACCGTGGGGAGCAGGTAGTCGCCGTTGGCGGCGGCCTCGGCCGGCATGGCCACGAACAGGGTGTTCGTGAACGCGGTCTCGGCCACGATGGTCAGGTAGATCGACGCCGCGGTGATGGCGTCACCGGTGATGAAGCCCTCCGCGAACTGCCGGCCGATCGTCCCGCAGTAGTCGTTCTGGAAGTTACGCAGGCTGCTGTTGAAGCCCGCCGGGTCGATGTAGTTCTGCATGTACAGGCGCTTCAGGTTCTGCTGGATCGTCGAGTGCCGTACCTCGTCGATCATCTGGATCGCCTGGCCGTTGTGCAGTTCCGGGTTGGGGACGGTGCGGAACAGCAGCGGCATGGCCCGCGCGGCCGAGATCTCCGGCAGCGGGATGATGGAAAGGAACAGCTTCTGCCATTCGAGCCAGCGCTCCTGCACGCTGCGGAACATGTTGCCGCGGATGGCGCCGTCCTCGGCGCCGTAGACGCGGTGGTCCTTTTCTTCCTGCATCGGGAAGTAGGACCGCAGCACCTGCTTGAGCGGGTCCTTCTTCTGGGCCTTGCGGAAGGTGTAGTCAGTCCCGTACTGGGCGACTGGCTGGTGGTACATGGGCTCCCAGGCCAGTTCCTGGATCTTCTGGTGGGCCCTGGCCACACTCTGGCGACTCATCGTCACCCCTTTCTCGGCGGGTTTCGGGGGTCTGGGACAAACAGGTCCCGACGGGCTGCAGCCGACAGCCCCGAAGTCCTTGTGTCCTCGATCACACCCCGAACGCCGAGGTCATGTGCTCTCAACATGAGACAGCTCGAATGCGGCGCGTATCGCCGCCAGATCCTGCTTGGTCTGCTCCGAAGCCTGCCGGTTACCCTCCGCGTCCGGAGTGATGCCGAACGCTCTCAGCAGGTCTGCCGCCGGCCGACCCGGATCGCCCGCCTCGCCGAGGACCGGGTGCAGGCCCTGTTCGGCCAGGTGATGAAAGACCAGGTTGACGACGGTCCACGGGTTGTAGGTCTCCGGATCGCTGGGCTGGTCGTGGCGCTCCATGGGCCCGAGAAGACGTCGCTCCGCGCAATATGGCGGTCTCAACTTGAGACAGTGACAGGACACAGCGGGGTTACTTTGTAATGGCCGGATAAAAACCCGTTCCGCGCAGGCTAGGCCTCCAGCTGGCGAAACGTAAGGTAGAGGAGGCGACATGGCACACGCTTCAGCACCACCGCCGACGATCAGGGACCGGCTGGCCGAGGCCAGAATCCGGTTCCTCTCCGCTGACCCGGTCGACCAGGCCGCGGTGCGCAAGCCGATCCTCGCCTCATGGTGGCGCTCCCGTCAGTGGAACGTGGCCGCCGACCATATCGACCTGACCTACCTGCACGAACCCGACCTGGAGACCAGGCTGGCGCGCTGCGCCGACCCGGTTCTGCGGCACCTGTACGAGCAGCTCGACGGCCAGCCGATCAGCATCATCCTGACCGACGCCAACGGGCTCGTCCTGGCCAGGATGACCGCGGACCACGACCTGGAACGCGCCCTGGACAGCGTCATGCTGGCCCCGGGTTTCAGCTACAGCGAGGCCCGCGTCGGCACCAACGGCATCGGTACCGCACTGGAATCCGGCGGCCCGGCCCACGTGTTCGGGCACGAGCACTACGCCGAGCACCTCGAGCAGTTCGGCTGCGCGGGCGTCCCGATCCACGACCCGACCTCCGGCAAGACCGTCGGCGTGATCGACCTGACCTGCTGGCGCAAGGACGCCGACCCGCTGATGCTGTCCCTGGTCAAGGCCACGGCCGACCAGATCACCCAGGCCTTGATCTCAGCCAGCACCGGCCGGGACGTCGGCCTGCTCCAGGAGTACGTGCGGACCTGCCGCCGGACCGGCGGCATCGTGATGGCGCTCGGCAACGACGTCGTCATGCTCAACGACCACGCCCGGCGCCTGCTCGACCCCGGTGACCAGGCCGCGCTGATCGGCCACGCCACCGAGGCATTGGTCAGGCGCACGACCGGCGCGGTCACGGTGGACCTGCCCAGCGGCGCGGTGGCCCGGGTGTCGACCCGGCGGATCGGCGGCGAAGGCCCGTACGCCGATGGGGTGGTCCACGTCAAGCTCACCTCGCCGGTCGTGGGCGTGCCCGACGTCCCGGTCCCGCGCGCGGCCATGTACCTGCCCGGCCTGGTCGGCAGCGGGGTCCTGTGGCTGCGCGCGTGCCGCGAGGTGGAGGCGCTGTACGAGAGCTCAGACTGGATGACGCTGGAGGGCGAGCGCGGCGTCGGCAAGCTGGCCCTGGCCCGGGCCGTCCACCAGCGCAGGAACCCGGCCGCGCCGTTCCACGTGCGAGACGCCGGGGACGCCAGGACCAATAGCCAGGACTGGCTCACCGACACCCGCCGCGAGCTGCTCGAGGGCAAGGGCATGCTGGTCATCCGGAACGTCGACGCGCTGAACGCCCGGCAGATGCACGTGCTGGCCAGCGCGCTGCAGGAGGTCAGGGCGGCGCAGCTCCAGCAGGACCTGCGCGTGGCCGTGACGCTGAACCGCAAGCACTCCGACGGGGATCCCATTTCCAGGCTGCTGCGCTTCTTCCACGGCACGGTTGAGCTTCCCCCGCTCCGCCACCACATCGAGGACCTGCACGAGCTCGTCCCGTTCTTTCTGGCCCGGCTCAGCCAGCAGGGCCGCCTGACCTGCTCGCCCGAGGCCATGCAGCTGCTCCTGCGGCATAGCTGGCCCGGTAACACCGAACAGCTTTGGCAGGTCCTCAAGCAGGTCGTGCAGCGCCGCCGGGCCGGCGCGATCATGCCGAAGGACCTGCCACCCGAATGCTGGACGGTGAGCCGCCGGCTGCTGTCCCCCCTGGAGTCGATCGAGCGGGACGCCATCGTGCAGAGCCTGCAGGACCACGACGGGAACAAGGTCAAGGCGGCCGAGGCCCTCGGCATGTCGCGTGCCACGATCTACCGCAAGATCCACGAGTACGGGATCGTCGCCTCCGCCAGCTGAAACCGGCACTGGTTCAAAGTGAGAACACATGTGTCTGGCCGTCGGCGTACGGATGCAGTGAGCCCGCAAACGCGGGGCGCTCTCGATCAAGGAGCGAACCTATGAGCACTGTTGACGCAACCGCTGGCGGATCCGGCGCGCCAGCGACCGCTACCGAACAAACGCCCGCCGCCCCGGCCGTGGTCGGGCCCCTGGCCGGCGACCCGTCGATGCTGGGCCTGGCGAGCTTCATCGCCGGCTCGGTCGCGCTCGGCCTGGGACTGGTCGGGGTCGTCCCGGTCGGCGTCCTCGGCGCCCCCCTCGCGATCATCCTGGCCGCCACCGCTCTCGGCCTGCTCATGGCCACGGTCTGGTGCGCGATCCTGGGCCAGAGTGCAGTGGCGGCCGTGTTCGGCATCTTCGGTACGTTCTGGCTGAGCTACGCGGTGCTCGTGCTTGGCCTGGACCACAACTGGTTCGCGATCACCCCCACCGCCGCGCTCGACACCGTCAAGCTGTTCCTGGTCTCCTGGCTGGTCATCATCGTGATGCTGACCCTGGCCACACTGCGGCTGCCGTTGGCCTTCACCGCCGTCTTCGCGCTCGTCGACCTCGCGCTGCTGCTCCTCCTGCTCGCCTTCGCCGAGGCCTCGGCGGCGGGCGTGGCCTCGTCCGGCCTGCTCAAGACCGGCGGCTACGTGGTCCTCATCTTCGCCGCGCTCGGGGTGTACCTATTCTTCAGCGCAGCCTCAGCCGGCACCGGCGGCAAGCCACTACCCCTCGGCACCCCGCTCCTGCATTAACCCATCTTTATCCCGAACGGCGATGGTGCCTCTCCCCGCCACCCCCAGGCCAGCACAGCCGGCGCGCTGGCTCCCACCGCCACCCCCAGGCGGCTCCTCACCTCCGCCACCCCCCGGGGGCGTCCCCTTACCCCACGACCCCAGGCGTCCCCTTACCCCACGACCCCCAGGCGTCCCCTTACCCCACGACCCCCAGGCCAGCGTGGGCGCCGGCAGGTCCGGGGGAGTGGCGAAGGCCGGCTCGCCGTCCAGGTCGAGGGTGTCCAGCGGCGAGGCCGCGGCCGCGTCCCTGCGCGTCAGCGGCGGCAGGTTCCACTTCTCCTCGATCAGCTTGAGGATCGAGGTGTGGTCGAGGGTCTTGCTGCATACGTAGCCGGGCCTGGCGTACGGCGAGACGATCACCGCGGGAACCCGGAACCCGTAACGCGTATAGTCCGCCGGTCCCGCGTCGATGTTCGCCAGGTACGCGAACGCCTTGCCGAACACCGGGCTGAGCAGCCTGCGCAGCCAGGACGGCAGGTCGAGCTGGAAGTTGTGCGCGGGCACGTCGTCGGGGGCCACGGCCTCCGGCGGCGGAACGTGGTCGTAGTACCCGCCGTGCTCGTCGTAGAGCCAGATCAGCAGCGTGTGGGGCCAGCCCGGGCCGCTCATCACCCGGTTGATGACCTCGGCGGCGAATGATTCGCCCTTGGCGATGTCCTGCGGGTTCTCCTCGGAGAACCGCCCGAAGTCCGGGTCCACCAGACTGAACGCGGGCAGCGTGCCCGCGTCGGCGTCGGCGAAGAACTGCTTGGCCGTCCGCAGGTGCATGATGCACCGGGCCAGGCCCAGCGGGTACACGTCGGCGGTGAACGACTTGTTCCCGATGGCCCGGTTCAGCAGCGCGGGCACCCAGCGGCCGAGGCGCGCCAGCCGCCGGGTGAGGGTCAGGACGCGCCCGCCGAGCAGCCGCTTCAGGAAGACCCGGACCGGCCGGACCTGGTGGTAGTCGATCCACGAGATGCCGTGGTCGGTGAGCAGGTCGAAGATCGTCCCGGCCGCGGGGTAGTCCACCACGTCCCAGGGCAGATCGTCGATCAGCCCGTGCGCCGTGCCCGCGAGCAGGAACCTGCGGTTGGGGAACGTCGGCCCGAGGCAGGAGCAGAACCAGCGATCGGCCAGCGGAAAGGTCCGGGCGAGCCCGTAGTAGAAAGGAAGGTCCTGCTCGGTCCAGTAGCCCATCGGCACCGCCGGGTCCCCGCCCGGCACCGTGGCGGCGACGCTAGCCGAGAACCCGTCGCAGGCGCCGTCGGCGTACTGGAGATGGCTGGCGTGCCAGGTCTGGGTCGGGTTGCCCGCCACCTGAACGGTGGAAGCCAGGTGATGGGCGGGGAACGATCGGCCGTTCGGCAAAATGTTGACCGCCAGCGGGGTGCCGTCGGGACCTAGCGGCAGGCCCTCGCCCCGGCCGGCGAGGAGGCCGAGGTAGTTGTCGTAGGAGTGATTCTCCATCATCAGCACCACGATGTGCCGGATCTGCGGGAGCAGGTCCGTCCCGGCTGGCAGGTCCGGGCGCGGCCGGCCCTCCGCCGCCGGCGGGAACGTCCGGAGGCGGCTGATCTCCCGCCGCTCCAGCCACTTCAACATGTCGGCCACCTCCGGCTCCGATGGTCCCACCCGGCCCGGCGGGAGCCGTCGGCGCGTCGGCGCTACCGCGACTGCGTGTCGATGCCGGCGTGCGCGATGTGCGAAAGCTCGACGGGCTGCAGGGAGTCCGATCGCTCCCCAGAGACCAGCCGGGATCATCTCGCGCTGGCTGACGTCCCTGGCCGGCCCGAATCCGCACCTAGCGAGCAGCGCCTTGGAGGGTACGACCATGGACAAGCCGGAATTCGTCTACACGACCTATATCCACACCACGCCCGAACGGCTCTGGCAGGGGTTGACCGACCCTGCCTTCACCAGGCGCTACTGGGGGGCCGAGTTCGAATCAGACTGGAAGACCGGATCGACGATCACGATGAGCTTCGGGGGCCAGGCCCGGATCGCCGACCCGGCGCAGGTGATCCTCGAATCAGACCCGTACCGCCGGCTCTGCTATACCTGGCACACGTTCACGCCGGAGTGGGCGGCCGCCTATCGCGTTAGCGACGAGTACCTGGCCCGGGCCGCCGCCGAACCCCGCTCCAAGGTCACCTTCGACCTCGAGCCGCACGGCGAGATGGTCAAACTGGCGGTGGTTCACGACGGTTTCGACGCGGGCAGCGCCGTGCTCAGGGACGTCAGCCATGGGTGGCCGCAGATCCTGTCCAGCCTCAAGACGCTGCTGGAGACCGGCGAGGTCTTGCTCGTTGGGTAACCCGGCTTCGGCCGGGACGGGCAGGCGATGCTCGGCGCTGACCGGCGCGGTCCAGACCGATACGTAGGTCGGCTGGAACGCGTTCTCGGTCACGCCGAGGCTCACTGTAGGCACAAAGCGCTCCGGAAACGTTACGGCCCCGGCCCGATCCGGTAGAGATGGAGGAATGACCGCGGACCATGAACGCCTCGACGGCGCCACGGGAGAATGACGGATCCAAATCCCTTGCAACGCGTTATATCGTGAAGTACTCTGCCCTTAGTGGCAGCGCACCGCCTGCCCGCTTCCGAGCCACCTATCGGCCCGCGCCGTCGGCGGCGAAGAGGACAAGGGTCCACGACTCGCGTGCAGTCTCCTAGTCATGACCTTTCACCATGACGGGCAGACGCGGGCAGTCCCGTCGGGAAGAAATGATCATGACTGAGGACAAGGCCAGGAAGGCCGCTACTCGTCAGCGCATGGCCGAGACCGGCGAGCCCTATAGCGTGGCTCGGCGCGCCGTCGAAGAGGAGCACAACGGCGCCCCCGTGGACGACGCGCACGTTGACGACCGGTCCGCCGGCCCGGCCGGGCCAGCCGATTTCGACGACACCGGGTTCGACGACACCGGGTTCGACGACACTGAGTTCGACGCCCAGGACACCGCCGACCAGGCCAGGCGCTTGGCCGACCAGGCGCGCGACCGCGCCGAGCAGGCCCGCGATCGCGCCGAACGCGCGGAGGAAGCCGCCACCGCGGCGGAAGAGGCCGCCGACCTGACCCAGGAAGCCGCCGAGCGGACCCAGGAATGGGCGGACGATCTGGAGTCGGACCGCGCTCTGCAGCGGGCCGACGAGGCCCGGGCCATGGCCGAACACGCTCGTAGACGAGCCGAGCTGGCCGAACGCCAGGCTGACGCGGCCGAGGAAGCAGCCGACGCGGCGGAGCACGCCGCCGATGCCGCCGAGGAAGCGGCCAGCGAGGCAGAAGAATTCGCCGACGAGGCCCGTCAGCACCAGCACCGCGGACATCGGCGCCACGAGCCCCCACGGCCGCCTCGGCCTCCGCGACCCCCTCGACCCCCCGAGCCGCCCCGCGCTCACCATGGCCCTCAGGGCCCGCGCCACAACGATCCGCGCCGCGATCCCGTCGAACGGCTCCAGGTCCGGATCGAGCGGTTCCTCGAGCGCTTCGACCAGGTCCGTGAGGGCGCCGACCGCATAGTGAACATGGCCGAGCGCATCCTCAATCCCGCTCACGAGCAGTCCGCGCCCGCCCAAGCGCACGCGGAGCCCAGACCCGCCGCCCACGCGGAGCCCGCACCCGCCGCCCACGCGGAGCCCGCACCTGCCGCCCACGCGGAGCCCGCACCCGGCTCAGCTCATGCCGAGCCCGGACCTGTAACGCACGCGGAGCCCGCGTCCAGCCCAGCGCACCCGGAGTCGGAGGCCGCATCCGCGTCTGCCCCGGTTCACGCCGAGCCCAGCCCCAGCCCGGCCCCGGGCGAGCCCGGATCCCCCGAGTCGCCCTGACCCGAATCCACGCACACACGACTACAGTCCCAACTCACGCGACCATTCCGGCCGGAAGCGAGGCGAGCCATCGCCAGCTTCCGGCCGCTTGGCCGATTGTTGCCTGCCTGCCGTGTCGCCCTACCTGCGCCGGGCGGCGCTGCGACGGGCGAGGGACCGAATCCGCGCTTCCCGCGCGTCCCAGCAGTAGACGACCGCGGTCCCGGAGATGACGTCGTGCAACGCACGGCGATCACGCCCGAGCAGGATGCCGAGGAAGCCGAACCCCACCAGGATGAAGCTGAGCGGAAAGGCGAGCGTCCGGATCAGCCCGCGCCGGGTGCCCGCGTGGCCGCCCTCCTCGCCGACCACCTGCACGCCGAGCAGCACCATGCCAGGCGTCTTGCCGCTCGCCGTCCAGAAGTAGGCGTAGTAGAAGAACTCCCAGGTAAAGAAGCCGAGGATCACCCAGATGTTGCCCCTGCTCCAGTGGATGGAGGTCCCGGCCAGCACGCTGGCGGCGAATGAGGAGGCCACGAGGATCAGCTCGAACGCCCCGATGCTGATGGCGCAGTCGAATACGAACGAGATAAAGCGCGAGGCGAAACCGGCGTAGTGCCCCCTCAGGTGTTGCCGGGTAGTCAGCGGCACTCCTCGCACGGGAGGACCACCCGGTGGCGGCATCGGGAGGCCGGCGTCGGTGGGCGCGGTCACAACTCCTCCTGCGGGTTCACCAACCCGGGCGGCCCTGGTCGTTCGGTGCGGTTTCGCCATAGCCGGCTCACCCAGCGGGCGAGGGCGTCGTCCATGCTGACCGCATGGCTTCGTCCCAGGTCGACGGCCTCGGTGAGGAGTGAGGTAGATGAGCTGACCATGACGGCACCGAGATCGGTGTTCTTCACCAGCGCCTCGATATCGATGCGACCGACGATCTCATTGACGTCCACCCGGGCGATGAGGCTATTCATATCCAGGCGGGCCACCAGCCGGTCCACATCCACCCGGTCGAGAACCTGGTTGACATCCACCCGGTCGATCACCTGGTTAAGGTCTACCTGGTCTAGTACCTCGTTGAGGTCCACGCGGCTGAGCAGGTCGTTCAGCTCCACCCGCGCCAGCACGGCGTTCAGGTTGATCCGCTCGATCAGCGCGTTGACGTCCAGCGCCTCGAGGACGAGATCGATGACGCGTTGCGCAACTCCTTGCGCAATTGTCTCTATTGGCCCGGCGAACCGTCTACTTGCCGAGCGTCTCACCCCTTCACCTGGATACACACCATCAGTATCGCGAAGGCCGAGCTGTCCGTCTCCTCCCGGTGCCAGGACCGACCGGCCGGGTACCGTCCTGGCCATGCTCATCTGGATCAATGGCCCCCTCGGAGTGGGCAAGACCGCGACCGCCTTCGAGCTGAACCGGCGGTTGTCCGGTAGTGTCGTATGCGATCCCGCGCATGTCGGCTTCGGCATGCGCCGCATGCTGCCGCCGTCTCTGCGCGGCAATTTCCAAGACATCCCCGCATGGCGGAACGCCGGGCGCCCCGTACAGCAGCGTGAAAACTGGCTCCTGGTGCCAGCCAAGCCCTCTTGACTTTGCAACACAAAGTGATCTAGCTTTGCAATACAAAGTATACGAAGGGGCTGGTCATGAAGATGCCATCCGCGTCAGCGCACGCCGTAACTCAATCAGGTACCTGGGTCAGTTATGCCGGTACCACCAGGATCGTGCTCGCCCTGGTGCTAGTAGCCGCCGCGGTAGGCGTGGCCTACGCGGGAGCCCGGCTCCGTCTCCCGTTCCGGCCCACCCAGCCGGGCCGGACAGCCGGGATCCTTATCCTCGTGACCTGGGCGCTCGCGATCGTGGCGTTCCTGGTCTGTCTGACCATCTACGCCAAGCAGGCGCGCCAGCAGCATCTGCTTCACGCCGTACCGGCAAATAACGTCGCCCCCGTTACCGCCATCTGCGTGGTAGGCATCTTCTTCGCCGTCCTTGTCATCGGCCGCACGCGTAGCCAGGGGATCATGCTGGCCAGCGCCGCCATCGCTGCCATGGCCGCACCGATGATCTTCGAGTTTCCGTTCGACCTCATCGTCATGGCCAGGACCTACCCCGCGATTCCTCCCGACCCTGCCGTGTACCGGGTCCTGTTCTTCGCTCCGCTGTTCCTCGTCGAGGTCACCACGCTGTCGCTGCTGACGTTTTCCCCGATGGTGAAGGTCTCCAGGACCGCCCTGTTTTCCTTCGCGTTGATGCTGGTGGTCTTCGCGGGCTGGGGGCTGACCGGATTCGCGTACCCCTCCTCGCCGGCCTCCCTCGCGTTTAACGCGCTGTCGAAGATCGTGGCCTTCGTCGCGGCGCTCTGTTTGTTCCTGCCTCAGCGGGCCCAGGCCGGAACGCCGGATCCGGCGGCCAGCCCATCGGCCACGGTCACGCATCCAGAGCTCCAGCCTGCGTCAGCCCCGGCTCGCGTGGCCGACTGATTCGGCATCTGAGTCGCTGGTCCGCGCACCTCCCGCGCCGGCGGGCGGCGCGGGAGGTGCGGGAGCCGGAACGAGCGGACGCGCCGCCCTCGGAGTTATGGCCATCGCCCGGACCTTCCTCGGCCCGGGCGATGGCCATAACACATCACCCAGTCGCAGCGTTTGCTCGATCACGATGGCGGCCAGGTCGCCTTTCACATACGGCGTCATGCTCGTGAAATCTGGGCAGGAATTTACCTCCAATATCACCGGACCAGCGGATGAGCGAAGCAGGTCAACTCCAGCATGCCCGAGCCCGACCGCATCGGTCGCGGCCAGCGCGAGATCACCTTCAGCCGCGCTGAGCTTCGCGGGCGTCTGTGTACCGCCAGCGGAAATGTTTGATCGCCATTCAGCGCCTCCCGCGTGGCGCACCGTTGCAGCGCGGACGACTCCAGCCGTCACGATGACGCGGACGCTCTCGCCGAGTCGCTTGGCGCCGACGGGCTGAACCAATATCATCCCGGGCCCTTCTTCCCCTAGCTCAGCCGTAGCACGCTCCAATTCCTTGCTGTCATGCGCCAGGCGCACCCACCGCCCCTGACCGCCGCGTGTGCGCTTTATGACGGAGGGGTAACCGTAACGTTCCGCCGCGGCCTTCACCTGCTCGAAGTCTGAAGCAACGGCGGTCGTTGCAACCTGCGCGACCCCGGCCTTCGCCAAGGCGAGGGCGGTTGCGGATTTGTCGTCTGCGGTCAGGGACGCCGCAACGCTGTTGAGCATTCGGCAACCCTGCATCATGAGCACGTCAAGAGCAACGGTAGCCTGTTCCTGCCAGTAAAATAGGGTCGGAGAGATATAATCAACGCTAACTGGACCATCCTCGTCAAAGACGGCAAGTTCTGCGTGCATCAAGGTAGCCAGTGATTTGAGATCGACTATCCGGAACGGGACGCCGAGCCTCTGGCATGCCGCCGCCAGGGCGTTAGGTACATTGGGCGCAAGCGGATTCCAGGTCACGCCGAAGCAAGTCGTCATGTATTGCGGCTCCTGAGCTTATCCAATGCCATATCGAGTATCTGACCGGAAATATCGGCACCGGTGGCCTGTTCGAGACCCGCGAATCCGGCCCACGCGTCGACCTCGAGGATCTGCAGTCCCCCGTCTGCGTCCTCCACCAGGTCCACGCCAGCGTAATCGAGGCCGACGGCCTCGGTAGCGGCTACCGCGAGGGAAGCAGCCGGATGTTCTAGGGGGAGAGGCGTCGCCACCGCTCCGAGCGTCAGATTGGCTCGACGCTCACGTGGGTCGGTAGCGGTCCGCCTGGCCACGGCCACGCAGCTGCCGTTCACCACGTAGGCGCGTATGTCTTGGCCGGCGGGTCCGATAACCGGCTGGGCCAGTGAGTGTTCCGAAAGGATCTCACGAGCGTCGCCCCACTGTATCGCTCGTGCTACGGCCTGCGCCGCGTCCCGCGTGGCGAAGAAAGATACACCTCGCCCCTGGCGCCCGTGCGCGGGTTTTAGCACTGTGCTGCCGGGCGGCAGGCGGCCGAATGCGGTTTCTTCCCATGGGAAAAATGCGAGGCTCGGCACCACAGGGAGGCCGGCCTCGGTCAGCTTTATAGCGGTCGCGAGTTTGTCCCGCGCCAGGGCCGAGGCCGATAGGTCATTAAGTATACTGCTCCCGCCTTTTTCCCATAGCCGCAGCGCGGGGACTACGATACCTTGAAGTCGGGAGATGGTCCGGTGAATGATCACGTCGGGATCTTGGCGGGCATTCTCGTACAGGGGTTCCACGCGTCCATCGCCGCACCATAGAGATATGCGGTGAGGGATCCATTCACAAAGCGATATATCCCGTTCGGCGGCAGCGCGCCGGAAGGATGCAACATTATGCGGTGTGACATCATCATAACTCAATAGAGTAATCTGATCATGACTCATGGGCATACTATACTCCTACGGAGGAAGGCTTATACGCTCGGCGGCCCGTACTTCTTCAGCCGCTACTGGATCGCTTCACGATAAGGCCGAGGGCTAAAAGAACCTACTGTCGCGTTGGCAGTCCCCACTGGTCGAATTCATGTCTCAGTCGTAGTGCGGCCTGCTTCCCCAGCGTTTTTCTCACGATGAGAATAAAGTTGGCTCGCCACGCGTGATGATGACCTTTGCTGCTGCCCCGGCCCCGGCCAACCGGCTGAGGAGCGGGTCGGCCCGCTCAGAGCGAGGCGTCCGCGCCCAAGCGCATGATTGACCTGGGGTGTCTCGCCGCCACCGACGGGTAGACGTCAAACTGTGATGAAAGATGATCGGGCTGGCCTAAGGAGGAGATCCTGTCGATGACGGACGGCCAGGTTTTCACGTCACGGTTGAAGAACCGTCCGTTGCTGGACAGCGACGGCCTGACCATCGGCCGGATCCGCGACGTCGTAATCCTGCCCGCGGCGGGGAACGACCCCCCGCGGGCGCTGGGCCTGGTCGTCACGTTGCACCGGCGCCGCATCTTCGTCAACCTCGGCCGGGTCGCGGAGATCTCCGTGGACGGCGCTCACCTGCTTGGCGCAAGTGTCGACCTTGAGCGCTTCACCCGGCGCACCGGGGAGGTCCTGGCGTCTGAGCTGTACGGACAGCACGTCGAGGACGGGACGGTGGTCGACGTCGCCATCAAGCCCAGCGAACCGCCGCGGGCCGGCTGGGAAGTATGTGCGCTCGCCGTCGCGCACGGACTTCGGTTCCGCGGCCCGACGATCGTCCCCTGGCACAAGTACCCGGAACTCTTCCAGGCCGATGCCCTAGCCGATCAGCTGGCCAGCCTGCGCGAGCTGAGGCCGGCCGATCTCGCCACCGCCGTCGAAGGCATGCCGCCCAGCCGACGCAGCCTAATCGCGGCCGCTCTCGATGACGAGTCGCTGGCCGATCTGCTGGAGGAGATGCCCGAGCAAGACCAGGTGCGGCTGATCGCCAGCCTCGGGCTGGAGCGCAGCGCCGACGTGGTGGAGGAAATGCAGCCCGACGACGCGGCCGACCTGCTGGCTGAGATGCCTCCCGAACAGCGCGAACGGCTGCTGGCGGCGATGGAGTCGGCCCAGGCTGCGGACCTGCGGCGGCTCCTGCGCTACGACGGGACCACGGCGGGCGGCCTGATGACCTCCGAGCCAATCATCGTCACGCCAGACGCGCCCGTTGCTGAGGTGCTGGCCCGCATCAGGGACCCGGACGTGCCGATCACCGCCGCCGCGCAGGTGTACGTGTGCGAACCACCGATGGCCACGCCGACCGGCCGCTACCTGGGCAGCGTGACGTTCCAGCGGCTGCTGCGCCAGCCGCCATTCGCCCTGGTCGGGGAGTGCGTCGAGGAGAAGAGCGTCTTCGTCAGGCCGGATCTGCCCGAGCGTGAACTAGCGGCCAGGCTCGCCGCCTACAACCTGGTCAGCGTGGCCGTGTGCGACGATGAGGGCCGCCTGCTCGGCGCGGTTACCGTCGATGACGTCCTTGATCACCTGCTGCCGCCGGACTGGCGCAGGACAGGAGGCTGACATGGCCCGGATTGCTCTTCGCCGCCTCGGCGAGCGGGCCGATCTGTCCGTTCCGCGCGGCACCCGGCAGATGGGCGCCCGGTACGACGCGGACGCCTTCGGGCGGTTCTCCGAGGCGATCGCGCGGTTCCTCGGCACCGGACGGTTCCTGTTCGGGCAGACCGTGCTCGTGGTCGTGTGGATCGCCTTCAACACCATCGGCCTGGTCAAGCACTGGGATCCGTACCCGTTCATCCTGCTCAACCTGGCCTTCTCGACCCAGGCCGCCTACGCCGCGCCGCTGATCCTGCTTGCGCAGAACCGGCAGGACGACCGGGACCGGGCGAGCATCGAGCGTGACCGGCAGGTAGCGGCCCGGACTCAGGCCGACACCGAGTTCCTCGCCCGTGAACTCGCCGCCGTGCGCCTGGCCCTGTCCGACGTGGTGACCACGCAGGACCTCGAGGATTCGGTGGCCCGGCTGGCCAAGCTGATCGCCGACCAGTCGCCCCCGAACAGGTAAGACTCGACGCCGGATCAGGCCACGCGCCATACGCGCCACAGCGCCGTCGGGTCGCTCAGCGGGTCGCCGTGCACGAGCGAGAAGTCGGCGGGCCCGCCCTCCCTGAGAACCCCCGCCTCCGGCTCGCCGAGCAGTTCGCCGCCGCGCCAGGTCACCGCGGCCAGCGCCTCCCACGGCTCAAGCCCGGCCTCGACCAGGCACTCGACCTCCCAGGGCAACTGGTTCGCGCGCGCCGAACCCCCGCCGAGGTCGGTCCCGCCCACGATGGCGACCCCGGCCGCGTGGGCCAGCCGCGCGCTGTCCCTGGCTTGTTCAAGCCGGTCCATGATCCGGGCCCGGCTCTCCGGCCCCGCGAACCGAGGGATCGCCGTGGTCGTGCCGAACGTCAGCCACGACTTCAGCACCGTCATCGTCGTGACCAGCGCGACACCGTTCTCGGCCATGAGCCGCGCGACGTCGGCGTCGAGCTCGAACCCGTGCTCGATCGAATCCACGCCCGCCTCGGCGCACACCCGCGCGCCGGGCAGCGTCGTAGCGTGCGCCGTCACCTTCGTGCCGCGCTCGTGCACCGCCCGGGCGACCCGGCCCACCTCGGCGGCGGTCCAGGGCGCCGTCTGCGGATCGGGCCCGTCGAGGTAGAGCTTGACGAAATCCGCGCCGTCGTCGAGCTGGCCCACGGCCGCGGCCAGAAGCTCGTCACCGTCGCGGGCTTCGACAGACAGCCCGTCCGGCAGGTACCCCGCTACCGTGATCCAGGTGCCCGCCGCGCGCACGTACGGCCGGTCCCGCCGCCCCTGCCACCGGTCCCGGACGCCGATGCTCACCGCCCGCTCGCCGCCGCCCTCGTACCCGCGCCGGGGAGAACCGACATCACGCGCCCACCTGACGCCAGAACGGTACTGAAGCTCTCCGTTGGCTTCGGCTACGGCCAGGAGCGTCTCGGTCGGGTCCGCACTGCGCTCGATCCAGTGCGAGCCACCCGGCAACGTCAGGTGACTGTGGCCGTCCACCAGGCCCGGCACAATGGTGGTGCCGCCCGCGTCGACCACCTCACACCCGGGCGGGTGCTCGCCCTCCTCGCCAGCGGGCCGGATCCAGCGGACCCGCCCGTCCTCCTCCAGCAGGCTGACACCGACCTGCAGTCGCGGGGATCGGCCATCGGCCAGCGCTGCGTCACGATACAGGGTGCTACGCACAGCGTCACTCTAGGCCAACGATGCCTCACAGCAAGGGCAGTCCCGCCGTGATCGCGTCGATCCGCCCGCTTTCGGCGGGCCCGATCGCGCAGCACGTCAACGTCCCCGGAGCTACCTGAGTGCGGCCAGCGTCGTTGACGAGCTCGATCGGTAGCCCGGCGGCTTCCGCCTGGTGGATGACCTCCTGCAGCTCAACGGCGCTCGTTACCTTGAGTACGACCTTGGGCTGGCCATCCCGCAGCCAGTCGGCCAGATCGTCCGTCCCTAGGTTCGCGAGCACGGCCGCGACCGCCGCGTGGGCCACCTGAGCGGCGATCTTGCCCCGGCCCATATCCAGATCGGCTCTGACGACCACCGCCAGCTTCACCGCCATGAGGACACCATGAGGACACCGTAAGGCCCGTCACCGAGGACACCGTAAGGCCCGTCACCGAGGACACCGTAAGGCCCGTCACCGAGGACACCGTAAGGCTCGGCATCGCAGCGGGACGCTGAGATCGCAGACCGGGGTGTCGGGAGCAGCAGTCCGCTGATCGGCGATCAAGACCTGGCGCAGCGCCCCGGCCGGTTCGCGTCGCTGTCCGCGCACCCAGGCTTCCAGCGCGTCGACCGCCGGCATCAGCGCGGGCCAGCCCATGTCCTTCAGGGCCACGCGGATGAAGACCTCATCGTGGGCCGGCTCGACCCGAACCTGAACGTCGGCCCCAACCGGGTCCACGGCGCCAAAAGAGGCCACCGGCCGGCACAGTTCCAGCGGCCCGTCGCTGTCGTCGCTGACCTCCCCGTAGAACACCAGGAACGGGCAGCCAGCGATGCCCTCCACACCGGGCGCGGCTGACCGCAGCCGGGCGAAAGCGTCGCCGAAGAAGGCGTCCGTCTCGTCCATGTGCAGATGGCGGCTGATGGAAAGGAGCGTGCGCTCGGGAATGTTGCGGGTCTGGATGTCGTAGCTGGCCATGCCGCCTCCCGTGAGTCTGGCCTGGATGTACGAGACCAGGACCCGGCGGTCCGCCATGACCGACTCGACGCCGGCCCAGTAGCGTGCGACCGCTTCCGCCGCTTCGCCGGGCGGTTTCGCCGCGATGTCCGCGATGACCGGCAGCGGCATGCCGAGGCGCCGCAGCACCGCTACGAGCCGGGCGCCTGCCACCTGGTCCTCGCTGTAGAAGCGGTAGCCGCTGACGGGATCGGTCCGCACCGGCGGCAGCAACCCGAGCCGGTCGTAAAGGCGCAGCGCCTTGGGCGACAGCCGGGTCCTGATCGCAAATGTACCGATCGTCATCAGGTCCATCAGTCTCCTCCAGGGCCGGGTGACCTGCCCGGCTCCACGAGCATGCGGCTTGACCCAAAGGAAAGGTCAAGACCGAAAGAAATTCAAGGGCGGCGGCATAGCCGGGCGGGCCGGGAGGCGTCTTTATGGATACAAGAGGAGATGCCCGGTGGATGAGCACGCACGGCAGGACTTCGCGGACTTCGTCGCGGGCAGGTCCGCCGAGTTGTTCCGCCTGGCCTACGTGCTGACCGCCGATCGGCACGCGGCCGAGGACCTGCTGCAAAGCGCGCTGACCAAGGCCGCGGCGCGGTGGGGGCGCATTCACAGCACGCCGGAAGGTTACGTGCGGCAGATCATGTATCGCGAGCAGGTCAGCTGGTGGCGGCGCCGGGCCAGGCGGCCGGTGACGGTGATGGCGCGGGTGCCCGAACCGCCCGCGCAGGACCCGATGGTCATGGTCGAGGCGCGGCTGGCCCTGCGGCAGGCGCTGCTGGCGCTTCCGCCTGGCAAGCGCGCCATGCTGGTGCTGCGCTACCTGGAAGACCTGCCCGAGGCGCAGGTGGCCGACATCCTGGGGTGTTCGGTCGGCACGGTTCGAAGTCAGACGCACAAGGCGATCGCTCAGCTCAGGTCGGTGCTGCCGGCGCTGGGCCTGACGAGCATGGAGGCCGGCCGGTGAGGGACGCAGACCAATTGATCGCCGGCGCCTTGCGCGACATCGCCGCCGAAGCCGGGCCGCCCCGGCCGCTGGCCGATGCTGCCTGGCGGGCCGGCCGGCGCCGGCGCCTGGCCGCGCCTGTCGCATCGGCCGCGTTCATCGCGGGCGTGATCGCGCTCGCCCTGACCGTTGCGATCCCGCAGGCCTCGGCCCCAGGCCCGGCCGCCCCACATACCCGGCTGGTCTCTATCACGCTGTCGCCGGGCCCGGCGGCCGGGACCGGCGCCCTGGCGCAAGCCGCTCAACTGCTCCGCCAGCGTGCCACCTACCTGCGTCTACCAGACATCCAGATCCAAGTCTTTGGCCCGGACGTCGTTGTCACAGGGCCCGCAGCCGACCAGGCCCAACTCAAGACCATCGCCATGCCCGGCGTCCTGAACTTCCGGCAGGTGCTGCTCTATCAGGCGTACCGCGGTCCGACGTACGGGGACGCGAGCCTGGTGAGCGGGCAGACGCTCGCGCTGTTCCGCAGGCTGGCCTGCACGCCGGGTAACACCAGCACCTGGAAGAACCAGGTCGGTTACGCCGTCGCGCAAGATTACGACAATCCGTACGTGCAGGTCGTGGCCTGTGACAGCAGCGGCAACAAGTACGCCCTGGATGTGGCCATGGTGCACGGCACGCAGCTCACCAGCGCCGCCGCCGCACCGTCCCCGACCTCCGGCCGGTGGACCGTCCTGCTGACGCTCAACCGCGCGGGCGCCTCCGCCTTCGCCGCCTTGACCTCGCAGCTGTACGGCACGTATTTCGCGGCGGCCCAGGCCGGCCACCAGAACGACCTCTGGCTCGACTCCGTGGCGATCGTGGTGGACGGGAACGTCGTCTCGGCGCCGGCAATCGCCGTGCCCGTCACGGGCGGCCACCTCCAGTTGCCGGGGGTTTTCACCCAAGCGCAGGCCGAGGAACTAGCCGCTCAGCTGCACTTCGGTGCCATGGGCGAAGATTTCCAGATCACCGCCGTCACTACCCCATCAGCCTCTAGC
>JBOHCK010000027.1:0-29999 GCA_050698755.1 Streptosporangiaceae bacterium
CTCCCGAATCGCGGCACCGGTTCCTCTACGCCTTAACGATCACGTGGCCAGCCGTTCTGCGCAACTGACCCGCCCTAAGGCGGCCCGGTCGCCGGCCTCGTCTGGCCCGCCCGAGGGCCGGGCGCCTTCGCCGGGAGGAGGCCCCCGGCGACGGCGACCGCGGCCGGCGGCCAGGCGCCAGCCGATCAAGGCCAGGCCCACGGCGAACGCCAGCCACGGGGCCGCCACGATCAGGTCATCGCCCGTCACATTCCCTCCTGCGGGGTGCGCGTCCCTTGAACGCCATGACAGCCGCCCGAAGCGGGAGCACGGTGCAGGCAGCGTGGTGAACGTGTGAAGATGCCGCCTCCATATGGCCTCCACATACGGCACGCGCCGCCATCACATCCGTCCGGTAACACAGCGTCGAAGACGATTCACACCGGCAGCCGAAGGGAGACGACACATGTCCACTTTCTGCCGTGTCATCACCGGCGTGAGCGGGTCCCCGCGGAACCTGCAGGCCCTCCGCTACGCAGCGATACTGGCGCACGGCCAGGAGGCCGCGCTCGTCCCCATCCTGGCCTGGGTCCCGCCCGGCGGTGACGTCGCGGACCGGCGGCACCCATCCGGTTACCTGCGGCGCGTCTGGGTGGATGACGCCAACAAGCGCCTGGCCGACGCCCTGGATACCGCGTTCGGCGGCCTGCCCGACGGCGTGCCCACCGAGCCCCAGGTGATACGCGGCGAGGCGGGACGCGTCCTCGTCCGCGAGGCCAGCCGCCCGGGTGACGTGCTCGTCATCGGGACCGGTCGGCACGGCACCCTCAGCCGCATCTTCAGCGGGAAGGTCGGCCGCTACTGCCTGGCCCGCGCGCGCTGCCCCGTCTTGGCGATCCCGCCCACCGCACTGGAGCTAGCCGCCGGCCACGGCCTGCACCGCTGGTCGTTCCGGCACTCCGGGCTGACCCTAACCGAACTAACCGCCGGCAGGTGACCACGGCCATGTACACGAATTCCCAGAACATCAACCAGATCGGCAGTGAACGACAGCGTGACGCGCTGGCCCGCGCCGAGCAGCAGCGCCGCGCCCAGCGGCTCCGTACCTCAGCACGCGACGCGGAGCACCCCGAGCAGCACCCGCGCCGGGCCCGGCGGCCGATGGCGTGGCTGCTCGCGCTGACTACCCACCGGCGCCCCTGATCCGGTCCGGCGTGAGCGCCTCGAGGGCCGCCACCACCGGCTCCATCCCCGGACGGGCGGTCACGATCCTGACCACCGTCTCGTCGAGGCCCTCCGCTAGCCGGGCGTACGCCGAGGCCGCCCCGTCGGCCGGACCGAAGTAACCGACCGAGCTGAACAACTCGTCGGGCGCCGCGTCGACCAGCGCGCGCATGGACTCACCGGCAAGCTGTCTTTGCTCGAGCTCGGACAAGACCTCGCCGAATCCCATGGCGGCGAACAGCCCGCGGTAGCCCGCGGTCAGCGACGCTCCGGGCCTGGCCATGGAGTACATCAGCACCTGAGCGCCCAGCGCCCGGCGCGCCGCTTTCACGTCGTCGTCGACGCAGACCCGGATGTACATGGCCAGGGGCACTTCCCCGGGATCGCGCCCGGCCCGGGCGGCCCCCTCTGCCACCAGCCGGCGGCTCTCGGCGATCCGCGCCGGGGTCGCCCAGTTCAGCAGGGCCCCGTCGGCGTGCTCGCCCGCCAGCCGCAACATCTGCGGCCCGAGCGCCCCCAGGTACACCGGCACGCGGGGCAGGTCCTGCACCCCAAGCGAGGCGCCCTGTACCCGCAGGGCCGGCCCGTCGTGCGTGACCGTGTCGCCCGCCAGCAGCCCGCGCACGATCGTCAGGTAGTCGCGCATGACCGCGATCGGCCGGTCCGGCAGGCCGACCGACGCCCAGAAGCCCGGGCCGTACCCGCCGGTCCCGATGCCGAGCACGAACCTGCCCCGCGAGATCTCGCCCACCGTGGCCGCCTGCCACGCGAGCGCGAGCGGGCCCCACATCCGGGCGGCAGGCACGACGGATATCCCTGTCACCAGCGGCGTGTCCTCGGCCCAGGCCGCGCACACGTGGAAGGCGTCGGGGACGCCGAGGGCGGGAGTCCACACGCTCTCGAAACCGAGCCGGTCCGCCTCGCGGCCCGCTTGCCGCAGCCCGTCGAACCCCAGGCCCAGCCTGATGTCAAGCCCCGCACCGATCCGCATCTGCGCCTCCCGCCGCATCATGCCACACCCGGCCAAGCTACCGGGGCGAGCGGTCACGTCCAGATAACGTGGGCGGGTGAGGATCAGGCTCCGTGCGGTGCGGCCGGCGCTGCTGGCCGGCCTGCTCGCCGCCCTGGCCGCGGTCGTCACCGTCACGGCCAGCCCGGCGAGCACCGCCGCGCCGGTTCGGCACGTCGTCATCGTCGGCCTCCCCGGGCTGCGGTGGAGCGACATCTCGGCGTCCGCCACGCCCACGCTCTGGCGGCTGGCCGGCCAGGGCTCCGTGGGTTCCCTGTCCGACTACGCCATCCAGCCGCTCACCTGCCCGGCCGACGCCTGGCTCACCCTGAACTCAGCGGCCCGCACCCAGTCCGGCCGCCCGGCCGGCGCCTGCGGCGCGTTCCCCGCCGTGGTCCCCGAGGGAACCTCGGCCTTCGTCCCCGGCCTGCCCTCGCTCGCGTCCTACAACAGGCAGTTCCACACCAGCCCCGCGTGGGGCGCGCTGGCCGGCGCCGCGTCCTGCGCCACCGCCGTCGGCCCGGGCGCCGCGCTGGCCCTGGCCGACCCCTCCGGGCACGTCGCCGCCTACCTGCCGTCGCCGTCGCAAGCGTCCGCCGCGGTGCTGTCCCGCTGCCCGCTGACCGTCGTGGACCTGGAAACCACCAGTTATCCCGAACGACGTCTGGTCCCCGCCTCGGTAGACGCCGAACTCGCCCGCATCGTGGCCGACCTGCCCTCGGGGGCCACGCTGCTCGTCACCGCGCCCGGATCGACGGCCAGCCCCCCGCACCTCCAGATGGTCCTGGTCGACGGCCCCGGGTACCGGTCGGGCCTGCTCGCGTCCGGCTCGACCCGCCAGCCGGGGCTGATCACGCTGACCGACCTGACCCCGACCGTCCTGGCCTGGCTCGGCCACTCCGCGCCGCCCGGAGCGGTCGGCGTGCCCCTCACCCGCGCCAACCGCGGCAGCCTGCCCGCGACGATCCGGTCGCTGGTCGGCCGCGACACCGCCGAACAGGTGTGGCTATCCACCCACCAGGCCTTCTTCTGGTCCTACCTGCTGGCCGACGCGGTGGTCTTCGGCGCGCTCTGGCTGGCGCGCCGGCCCGGGGGGTGGCGGGTGGCCGGGGTGTGCGCCGTCTCGGTACCGGCGGGGACCTTCCTGGCCAACCTGGTCCCCTGGTGGCGGCTCGCCCACCCGGCGGCCTGGCTGTACGGGATCCCCGTGGCGCTGGCGCTGGTCATCGCGCTGGTCGCCCTGGCCGGGACGCGGCGGCGGGATCCGCTCGCGCCGTTCGGCGTGGTGTGCCTGTTCACCCTGGCCGTGCTGGGCCTGGACGTGATGACCGGATCGAGGCTCCAGCTCGACACGCCGTTCGGCCTGTCGATGATCGAGTCCGGGCGGTACTACGGGATCGGCAATGCGGCGCTGGGCATCTACGGCGTCACGGCGCTGTTCGGCGCGGCCTGGCTCGGCCTGGTCGTGCTGCGCGCTTCCCCGCTCTCCCGCCGCCCGGCGGTGCTGGCCGTGGCGGCCGTGGCCTGTTTCGCGGTGTTCGCCTCGGGCTGGCCCGGGTTCGGCGCCAAGGTGGGCGGGACCATCGCCCTGGTGCCCTGCTTCGCGTTGCTCCTGCTGGCCGTGGCCGGGATCCGGCTGAACTGGCGGCGGGTACTCCTGGTCGCGGTCAGCGGGCTTGCCCTCTTCGCGATCTTCGCGCTGATCAGCTACCTCGCCCCGGTCACCGGGAAGTCCCACATCGGGGCGTTCGCCGGTGACGTGCTGCACGGTCACGCGGGCGCGGTGCTGCTGCGGAAGGTCCACGCCAACGTCGGCTCGCTCGCGGTCGGCGCGTACAGCCCGATGGTCCCGGTCGTAGTGGCGGTGACCGGGCTGATGCTGTGGCGGCCCGTCTGGTTCGGGCTGAAGACGGTGCCGCTGGCCTACGCGGCGCAGCCGCTGATCCGCCCGGTCCTGGCCGTGCTGTGGCTGATGCCGGTGATCGGCTGGCTCGCCGATGACTCGGGGGTCCTCGTGCCTGCCGCCGCCCTCCCCCTGGCGCTGCCGCTGGGCATCGCCGTCCTGGCCGGCGCCGCGTACCATGATCGTCGGCCCCCGACCCAGAAAGTGACCCGTGCAGTACCAGCTATCGCGCATCGTCGCCGGCCCGTTCCTGCACACGATCTGGCGGCCGAGGGTGACCGGCGCGGAGAACATCCCGGCGTCGGGCGGGGCGATCCTGGCGGCCAACCACCTGTCGGTGGTCGACTCGGTCTTCCTGCCGCTGATGGTTGACCGCCCGGTGACGTTCTCGGCCAAGGCCGAGTACTTCACCGCGTCCGGTCCAGCGGCGCGCCTGTGGGCCGCGTACCTGAGGGCCACCAACCAGCTGCAGATGGACAGGGAAGGGCCGCGCGCCGCGCAGGAGACCCTGGAGGCGGCGCTGGGCCTGCTGCTGGAGGGGAAGCTGTTCGGGATCTACCCGGAGGGGACCAGGTCGCCGGACGGGCGCTTGTACCGTGGCCGGCCCGGGGTCGGCTGGCTGGCGCTGAAGTCGGGCCTGCCGGTCATCCCGGTCGCGCTGTCGGGGACCAGGCCCGTCCTTCCGCCGGGCCACGTGGTGCCGCGGCCCGGGCGGATCGGGGTCACGATCGGCAAGCCGCTGGCGATCGCCCCGGAACTAGCGGACGAGCCCCCGGGCAAGGCCCGGCGGCTGATCGCCGACCAGGTGATGGCCGCGATCCAGGAGCTGTCCGGGCAGGAGTACGTGCACATGTTCGCCACCGACCGCAAGGACGAGCTAGCAAAAGCGGGAGATCAATGACCGAGCTCATGATCGAGGCGGACCCAGCTGAAGTGGGCCTGGACATCGTGCGGCTGGCGCGTATCGAGGCGTACTTCCGTCGTTACGTCGACGATGGCCGGCTGCCGGGCTGGCTGCTCACCGTGAGCAGGCACGGCCGCCTGGCCTACGTGGCCCGGTACGGATCACGCGACCTGGAGGCCGGGCTGCCGGTCACGGATGACACCGTGTGGCGGATCTACTCGATGACCAAGCCGCTCACCTCGGTCGCCGTGATGGTGCTCCAGGAAGATGCCACGCTTTCCCTCACTGATCCGGTGAGCGCGTTCATCCCCTCCTTCGCCGACGTCCGCGTGTTCGCCGGGGGTTCGGACCTGCGCCAGGTGACGGTCCCGGCCGCGGAGCCGGTGCGGATCTGGCACCTGCTCACGCACACGGCCGGGCTCACCTACGGCTTCCACAGGGCCCACCCGGTGGATGCCCTGTACCGGGCGGCCGGCTTCGAATGGGGTACGCCGCCCGGCGTGGACCTGGCGCAGGCCTGCGACCTCTGGGCCGGCCTCCCGCTGCTGTTCCAGCCGGGGACCGAGTGGAACTACTCGGTGGCCACCGATGTCCTGGGCCGGGTCGTCGAGGTCGCCTCCGGCCTGCGCTTCGACGAGTTCCTCGCGGCGAGGATCTTCCGCCCGCTCGGCATGATCCAGACCGCCTTCTGGGCCGATCAACAAGCAGCGTCGCGCCTGGCCGCGCTCTACACGCCGGACCGGGGCGGCCATGCGAGGCGGGCCGACACGCTGAGCAAGGCGGCCCTGGCGCCGCCGGTCATGCTCAGCGGGGGAGGCGGCCTGGTGTCCACCGCGGGCGACTACCACCGCTTCACCCAGATGCTGCTGCACCGGGCCGGCAGCCCGGCCGGCGAACTCGACGGCGTCCGGCTGCTGAGCCCGCGCACGGTCGGCTACATGACCCGCAATCACCTTCCGGGCGGCCTGGACCTGGAGACGTTCGGCCGGCCGCTGTACGCCGAGTCCCCGTTCCGCGGCGTCGGGTTCGGCCTCGGCTTCTCTGTCGTCATCGACCCGGTGCCGGGCAAGGTCATCTGTTCCGCGGGCGAGATCGCCTGGGGCGGAGCCGCGAGTACCGCGTTCTGGGTCGATCAGGAGGCCGAGCTGACCGCCTCGTTCTTCACCCAGCTGCTCCCGTCCAGCACTCACCCCATCCGCTCGGAGCTGCGCCAGCTCGTCTACCAGGCCCTGACCAGCTAACCCGCGGCGCACTCGGGACACAGGCCGAACAGCTCGACCGTGTGCCCCACGTCGGTGAAGCCCGCCTGTTCGGCGACCCGTTCGGCCCACTGCTCCACGGCCCGCCCCTCCACCTCGACGCTGCGCCCGCAGTTGCGGCAGGTCAGGTGGTGATGGTGCACGGTGGTGCCGCACTGGCGGTAGAGCGTCTCCCCGCTGGCGTCGCGGATGGCGTCGACGTGACCCTGCTCGCTCAGCGCCTGCAGGTGCCGGTACACGGTGGCCAGGCCGACCGGCTCGCCCTTGCGCCGCAGCTCGGCGTGGATCTCCTGGGCGCTGGCGAAGCCGGGCAGGCCCGCCAGCGCGACGGCCAGCGCCTGCGCCTGCTTGGTCCCGCGCGCCCGTGAGCCGCGCGCTGACCTGGCCCGCACGCGCTCGTCCGGCTGCGGCGTCGTCACCTTCGCACCGTACAACGTTGACCTCCGTCCCGGCTAACCGCGGCATCATCGCGATCCGAGTTGCAAAACAAAACTGAGAATCATTATCATTCCAATTAACGCGGATCTCCGACGATAGGAGTGGCTGTCATGCGGACCGGCTGGAGGGCCCGGAGCCTGGCTGCAGTGGTACCGCTCGCCGTGGCGCTGCTGGCCGGAGCCTGCTCCTCGTCGTCGGCGCTCCCGTCTGCCTCGGGCGGCGACGCGATCGTCGCGGTGGGGGCGGAGAACGAGTACGCGAACGTCATCGCGCAGGTGGGCGGGAAGTACGTCCAGGCCAGCGCCATCATGAGCAACCCGAACACGGACCCGCACACGTTCGAGGCCAGCGCATCGGTGGCCCGCGAGGTGAGCGCGGCCCAGCTCGTGGTGCAGAACGGCGTCGGCTACGACACGTTCATGAACACGATCGAGAACGCCGCCCCGAACTCCTCGCGCAATGTCATCGTGGTGCAGGACCTCCTCGGGTTGCCTACCGATACCCCGAACCCGCACCTGTGGTACAAGCCGAGCACGATGCCGGCCGTGGCCAACGCGATCGCCGCCGGCCTGGCCGCCATCGCGCCCGCGCACGCCTCGTACTTCAAGGCCAACGCGGCCGCCTTCATTAGCTCCCTCGCGGCCTGGGACAACGCGATCGCCGCGTTCAAGGCGAAGTACCCGGATACACCGGTGGCGACGACCGAGCCGGTGGCCGACTACATGCTCGAGGCCATCGGCGCGGACAACCTGACCCCGTTCGCGTTCCAGGCCGACATCATGAACGGCACCGACCCCTCCGCCCAGGACGTGGCGCTCGAGCGGAGCCTGTTCACGCAGCACAAGGTCAAGGTGTTTCTCTACAATCAGCAGGTGACGGACACGCTGACCGAATCGTTCATCACGCTCGCGCAAGCGAACGGCATCCCGGTCGTCGGTGTCTACGAGACGATGCCGGTCCCTGGGTTCGACTACCAGTCGTGGATGCTGGCCGAGGTCCAGGATCTCCAGAAGGCCGTGACCAGCAAGATCTCGACCGAGCACCTGTGATGAGCGGGGAACTGCTCCGCCTGGACGGGGTTACGGTCCGGCTCGGCGGCCGGGAGATCCTCAGGGACGTCTCGCTGGCTATCGGCCCCGGCGAGTTCACCGGGCTCATCGGGCCGAACGGCGCCGGCAAGACCACCCTGCTGCGCGTCATCCTGGGCCTGCAGCCGGTCACCAGCGGCTCGGTGCTGCTCGACGGGGCGCCCCGGTCGCCCCGCGATTCCTCGGTCGGCTACGTGCCGCAGAAGCTGGCCATCGATCCGGACATGCCGCTGCGGGTCCGGGATGTGGTCTCGCTCGGCCTGGACGGAAACCGGTTCGGCATCAGCCTGCCCTCCCGGGCGCGCCGCGCGCGCGTCGCCGAAATGCTGGCCGCGGTCGGCGCGGAGCGGTACGCCGACGCGCGGATCGGCGAGCTGTCCGGGGGCGAACAGCAGCGCGTCATGATCGCCCACGCCCTGATCTCCCGGCCGAGGCTGCTGCTGCTCGATGAGCCGCTGGCCAACCTCGACATCTCCAGCGAGCAGGGGATCGTCTCCGTGCTGGCCAGGCTGGCCCGGGCCGAAGGGGTCGCCGTGCTGCTGTCGGCGCACGACATGAACCCGCTGATGCCGGTAATGGACCGGATCGTCTACGTGGCCGGGGGCCGGGTAGCGGTCGGCAGCGCCGACGAGGTGGTACAGCCCGAGGTCCTCTCCCGCCTGTACGGCCGGCACGTCGACGTGATCCGGGTGCACGGGCGGATCCTCGTGGTGGCCGCTCCCGAGGGGTTCGGCGACGCGGAAGCCGCCGCCGAGGATGTCGGCGTCGCGAGGTGATCGTGGGGCATCTGCTCAGGTACGTCTTCGAATCCGGCTTCTTCGGCAGCGGGCCGGTGCACGTCGCGTTCGCCGTCGGGACCGTCATCGCCGTCACCTCGGCCGTGGTGGGGGTGTTCACGGTGACCCGCGGCCAGTCGTTCGCCGGGCACTCCCTGGCCGACATCGCCACCACCGGGGGGTCCGGCGCCTTCCTGGTCGGAGTGAACCAGTTCTGGGGCTACCTGGCCTTCGGCGCAGGCGCGGCCGCGCTCATGGAGATGATCGGCGTCCAGCGCCGCCGGGGCCGCGACGTGGCCACGGGCGTGGTACTCGGCGCGGCCCTCGGACTGGCCGCGCTGTTCCTGTACCTGGGCACCCAGGAGAGTTCCACCACCGGTGCGTCGTTCACCATCTTGTTCGGTTCGATGTTCGCGCTGACCCCGTCCACCGTTCCCGCCCTGATCGCGTCCGCGCTGCTCGCGCTGGCCACGGTCCTGGTCATGGCCCGGGTGCTGCTGCTGAGCTCGCTGAGCCCGGACATCGCGGCCGCGCGCGGGGTGCCCGTGCGCGCCGTGGGGGCGGCCTACCTGATGGCGCTGGCGGTATCGGTGGCCCTGTCGGCCGTGATCATCGGCGCGGTCCTGAGCACCGCGCTGCTGATCGGTCCCGCGGCTACCGCCCTGCGCGTGGTGAAGGGTCCGGTCATGGCGGCGGCGACGGCGGCGGGCCTCGGGGTGCTGGCCACCTGGCTGGGCATCCTGCTCGCCTACGACAGCTTCTACTGGCCGCCGGCCGGGCGCGGCTGGCCGGTGAGCTTCTTCGTGGTGACGCTGATCGTCGGCAGCTACCTGCTCACCTACCTGCGCCCGCGCGCCGGCCGGGCCGCCGCGCCCGAGAGCCAGGACCCGGAGCACGCATGTTCAGTGGCCTGATGCTGAACACCTGGATCGCGGCGACGGCGGTCGCGGTGATCGCCGGGGTCATGGGTTTCTTCGCGGTCCTGCGCGGGTCGACGTTCGCAGCGCACGCGATACCCAACGGCGCCTTCGCCGGAGCGGCGGGGGCCACCCTGCTCGGCTTCAATCCGTTCGCGGGCCTGGCCGTGTTTTCGGTGGCCGGAGCGCTCGGCATCGCCGGGCTGAGCCGGCGCGCGCGGAGCGACGTGGCGACCGCGCTGACGTTCGTGATGATGCTCGGGGTCGGCGCGCTCTTCGTCAGCTGGAGCACCGAGTACGCGCAGGAAGCGTACTCGCTGCTGTTCGGCGAGGTGTTCGGCGTCGCCTCGGACGAGGTGCTCCCGATCGTGGCGCTCGGCGTGGTGTCGGTCGCCGCGATCGCGGTGCTGTTCCGGCCGCTGATGCTGTCCTCGGCCCTGCCCGACGTGGCGGAGGCCCGCGGGGTGCGCACGCGCCGGATGGACCTCGCGTTCCTGCTCATGATGGCCCTGGCGACCAGCATGACGGTCCCCGTGGTCGGCGCGCTGCTGATGTTCAGCCTGATGATCGGCCCCGCCGCCGCGGCCAGATCCCTGACCGCTCGCCCGGTCCTCGCGATGGCCCTGTCGGTCGGCATCGCCCTGGTCACCGTCTGGACCGGAATCGTCGTCTCCTACCAGACCAACTGGCCCCTCGGCTTCTTCGTCGGCATCATGGGCGCCGCCTTCTTCCTGCTCGGCCGCGCCTACGCGGCCGCCCGCCGCCGCCTGCTGTCGACCGCCTGAGCTGGTCCCGGCCATGCTTCCAGATTGTCAAGGGCTTACCGTCGGCCATTACGGTGGATACGTGAACCGGCTGAAGGATTCGACGAGTCCATACCTGCTCCAGCACGCGGATAACCCGGTCGACTGGTGGCCCTGGTGCGACGAGGCCTTTGCCGAGGCCGCCCGGCGGGACATCCCGGTCATGCTCTCGGTGGGGTACGCCGCCTGCCACTGGTGCCACGTGATGGCGCACGAGTCGTTCGAGGACCCCGAGACGGCCGCGCTGCTCAACGAGCACGTGGTCGCGGTCAAGGTCGACCGCGAGGAGCGGCCGGACGTGGACGCGGTCTACATGACCGCGACGCAGGCCATGACCGGGCAGGGCGGCTGGCCCATGACGGTGTTCATGACGCCGGACCAGGAGCCGTTCTTCTGCGGCACGTACTTCCCGCGCGACACCTTCCGGAGCCTGGTCCTGAACGTAGCGCGAGCCTGGCGCAGCCAGCGGGCCGGGGTCGCGGGGCAGGCCCAGCAGGTGGTCGACGCCCTGAGGGAGAACGCGCAGGCGACCGCCCGCGCGCTGCGCGGAGGCGAGGGCCAGTGGACGGAACGGTTCCCCGAGATCGCGGACGCGGCGGTCACCGGGCTCGCCCGCGATTACGACGCCGCGGAAGGCGGGTTCGGCGGCGCGCCGAAGTTCCCGCCCTCGATGGTCCTGGAGTTCCTGCTGCGCCACCACCGGCGGACCGGCGCGACCGTGCCGCTGGTAATGGCGGAGGGCACCTGCGAGGCGATGGCCCGCGGCGGCCTGTACGACCAGCTCGGCGGCGGGTTCGCCAGGTACTCGACCGACGCCGCGTGGGTGGTCCCGCACTTCGAGAAGATGCTCTACGACAACGCGCTGCTGGCCCGGGTCTATCTGAACCTGTGGCGCGCCACCGGATCTGAGCTGGCCCGCCGCGTAGCGGAGGAGACCTGCGCCTGGATGCTGCTCGAGCTGCGGACGGAAGAGGGCGGCCTGGCCGCGTCCCTCGACGCCGACAGCGAGGGTGAGGAGGGAAAGTTCTACGTCTGGCGGCCCGGCGAGCTGGACGCGATCCTGGGCGCCGGGGACGGCGAGTTTGCCGCGCGCGTCTTCGGGGTCACCGAACCGGGGACGTTCGAGCATGACGCCTCGGTACTGCAGCGGCGCGCCGAGCCGGATGACCCCGACCGCTTCGGCCGCGTCCGGGCCGCGCTGCTGGCCGCGCGCGGCGCCCGGGTCCGGCCCGGGCGCGACGACAAGGTGGTGGCCGCCTGGAACGGCCTGGCCGTCTCCGCCCTGGCCGAATGCGGGCTCCTGCTCGGCCGGCCGGACTTCGTCGCGGCGGCCCGTGACGCCGCCGGGCTCCTGGCGACGGTGCACCTAGCCGGAGGACGCCTGATCCGAACCTCGCGCGACGGCGCGGCCGGGGACACCGCGGGGGTCCTGGAGGACTACGCCTGCGTCGCGGAGGGCCTCCTCGTGCTGTCCGGGGTGACGGGAGAGGCGCGCTGGACGGCGCTGGCCGATGAGCTGCTTGAGACCGCGCTGACGGCCTTCGGCGACGGACACGGCGGTTTCTACGATACGGCGGAGGACGGCGAACGGCTGTTCTTCCGCCCGGCCGAGCCCGCCGACAACGCCACCCCCTCCGGAGCCTTCGCCGTGGCGGGCGCTCTGCTCAGCTACGCCGCGCTGACCGGCTCGGCGCGCCATCGGGAGGCCGCCGGGGCGGCGCTGGGCGTGCTGCCCGCCATCGTGGCCCGGTACCCGCGCGCGGCGGGCGAGGGCCTGGCGGTGGGCGAGGCCTGGCTGGCCGGGCCGTCCGAGATCGCGATCGTGGGAGACCCGGACGACGAGCGGACCCGCGCGCTGCACCGGACGGCGCTCCAGGCGGCCCCGCCCGGCGCGGTCCTAGCCCTCGGCGACGGGGTGGAAGCGGCCGTGCCGCTGCTGGTCGGGCGGGGCCTGGTCGACGGGGGCCCCGCCGCGTACGTCTGCCGTCAGTTCACCTGCCTGGCTCCCGTGACCACCTCGCAGGAGCTCAGAGCGGCGTTGGCGGGCCCGTCGTCGTTACGCTTGGCCGGGTCGGCTGCGGTGTCGGTTCCGACCGCGCGGAGGCCACCCTCACGTGGCTGCTTCGGGACCGGCCGTGTCGGCTCGTCGGCGGTAGCACCACCCGGTATTCCAGCTCACCAGACGACGGCATACGGACTGTGAAGGAGGTCTGGTGACCCTGGTCAAGGGTGTGCTTGCCGATGCTGCGCCAGACGTCCCCCGACAGTACCTGCAGCACGACAGGATCGCCGGTGTCCGCGAACGGTGCCACGGCCGTGAGCAGGTCCGTTCCGCGCTTCCGGCCGGCCGCCAGGTGGAGGGACACGGGTGGTACCACCGTAACGACCGCCGGCTGGCTGGTCGCCCCCTTCGGGCCGGTCAGCCGGAACGAAGCGTTGCTGGTCAGATGCGGCACGGTGAAGGTCACGTCGCCCCGGCGATCGGTCACCGCCCGGCCCGCGTACCGCCAGCCCGGTACGCCGTCAACATGCTCGAGCAGCCGCACCCTGATTCCCGGCTCGGCCCGGCCCCCGGACGCCAGCCGGCCGGAGAGGACGTCACTCCCGTCCGCCGCGATCCGGGTGTAGGCCGACGCGAGGACCAGGTCCTGGGCGGGGATCACGTCCTGAGTGGGGTTCGGGGTAGGCGTCCCGGCCGGACCTGGGCCCGTCTGGACCGGGGAAGCCGAAACCGCGGAGTTCGAAGCCGTGGACGGAATCATGGCGGCACTCGGGCTTGCGCTTGGGTGATGCGCGTCAGGCACGCCGATGCGATCCAGAATGCGATAGGCGATGTGCTGGACCGGCGGGGGCAGCAGGGCGGCATAGGCCGAGGTGAGCCCAGCGACGACCACCACTGCGGCGGCCGCCGTGCTCACCGGGAAGGAGAACCTGCGGCGCGGCCGACGCCGGCTGTCCTGGAACATCGCCAGCGCGGCCTGCCGGTCGGCCAGCTCGTCGGCGGATCCATCGGCGGTAAGGGCCCTGATCAGACAAGAGACCGAGGGATCGGCCTGCCCGGGCAGGTCAGGAGGATCGGCGCTCATTGATCCACCTCCTCCAGCGCTTTGATGCGGGGATCCGCGGCCAGGGCTCGCAGGCCACGGTGCAGGGCTATGCGGACGGCACCGGGGGACTTGCCGAGAATGCGGGCCACTGCGGTCGTGTCCAGGCCCGCGATGATCCGCAGCGCCACGGCCTCCGCCTGGTCACGGGACAGCCCGGCCACCAGGGCGACGGCCTGTCGGGTCGACAGGCCGTCGAGCACTTCGTCTTCCACTGGGTTGTGCTCCACCGTCGGGGCGACGGCGGCCGTCAGCAGGGCACCGCGGGACCGCATCCGGGTCCGCGACGGATGGCCCGGTGGCGGCCGATGGTGAACAGCCAGCAACGGAAGTCGACCGCCCCACCGTCAAAGCGGCGCAGGTCCCTGACCACCTGGAGCCACGTCTCGCTCGCCACGTCGTCGACCTCGTCGCAGCCGAGAACCCGCAGGTACCGGAGCAGTCGCGGGTGCAGCTTCTCCCATAGCCGAAGGAACGCCGTCTCATCACCGGATCTGGCCCGGACCAGCGCGTCGTCAAAGTCGTCAGCCTCGGTGCCCATCGCGTCAGGATGATCCCACATCCGCCGTTCTGTCCGGGCCAGGACCGCACCAGCCGGAGTCCGGGCCGGCGGGCTTGCTGCGGGAAGACGCCAGCCCAGCCCGCCGGCCTGCACCTGCATGCGCCGGAATGCCTAGGCAACTACCTTGAGGGTGACGACCCCGCTGTGCGAGGGGGCCAGTGCCGTGGTGCCCTTGAAGACCAGCTCGTACCGTGAGGTGACGCCCGGCTCGACGGTGAACGCGACCACGCCCGACGCGTTGGTGACCCCGGTCCGCACCAAGACCAGCGTCTTGCCGACCCAGTGCTCGAGGTAAACCGTCTCCCCACCCAGACCGGTCTTGGCGTGTGCCAAGGTGCCGCGGACGACCGCGGTCTGCCCGTCCGTGATGTGGCTCTTCGACTCCACGATCGACAACGTAGTGTGCTCTCGCACGGGCGCGATGACCTTGAGGGTGACGACCCCGCTGTGCGAGGGGGCCAGTGCCGTGGTGCCCTTGAAGACCAGCTCGTACCGTGAGGTGACGCCCGGCTCGACGGTGAACGCGACCACGCCCGAGGCGTTGGTGACCCCGGTCCGCACCAGCACCAGTGTCTTGCCGGCCCAGTGGTCGAGGTAGACGGTCTCCGCGCCCTCACCGGTCGTGCCGTGTGCGAGCCTGCCGCGGACGACCGCGGTCTGCCCGCCCGTGATGTGGCTCTTCGACTCCACGATCGACAACGTGGTGTGCGCCCGCACAGACGCGGGCGCGGGCGTGGCGTACGCGGGGCCCGCCAGCGCCAGTACCGTGGCCGCCGCGACCGCCGCACCAGCCGCGGCCCGGGTCAAGGAAGTGCGCATTCTTCTCCTCCAGAGGTCCGCCTCGAGCCATCGAGGCAAAGGGTTACGTGGGAGAGCGATGCACGCCTGGTCTCTGTTACTCGGCCGAGGAGGGAGATTGGTTTGCGCTGGCCGTGGCCGAAACGCCCGGAGTGAACGCTTTCGCGGTTCGTGCGGCATCGTACCGGCGATGCACCCGACCACCGACGGCGCGCGTCGGCTCCTGCGGCGGACGCGGCGGTGCCGCTGCTGGCCGGCGGGGGCTGGTCAACGGGGCACCCGCCGCGTACGTCTGCCGCTAGTTCACCTGCCGAGCTCCCGTCATCACCCCACAGGAACTCAGGACGGCGCTCGCCGGCTCGTCTTGGTCAGCTCACGGCCTAGACGACCACGTACACCTTGATCGTGACGATCCCGCTGTGCGCGGGGGCGTACACCGCGTTGCCCTTGTACACGAGCTCGTAACGCGCGGTGGCCTTCGGGAACAAGGTGAACGCCACCCCGCCAAACAGGCCCGTGGTCCGGACCTGCAGCACGATGAGCGTCTTGCCGGACACGCGGTCGAGGTAGACGGTCCGGCCGGCCAGGCCGATCCCATAGGCCGCGAGCCGCCCGCTGACCACGTCCTTATGCCCGTACCTGACGATGCTCTTCGACGCCGCGATCGACAGCGTGGTGTGCACCAGCGGGGGCGGTGCAGAGATCACCTTGACCGTGACGATCCCGCTGTGCGTGGGGGCGAGCACCGCATTGCCCTTGTACACGAGCTCGTACCGCGCGGTGACACCCGGCGTCACGGTGAACGCCACCCCGCCCGCCGGGCCAGTGGTCCGGACCTGCTTCTCCACCAGCGTCTTGCCGTACACGCGGTCGAGGAAGACGACCCGGCCGGGCACGCCGACCCCGAGGGCCACGAGCCGCCCGCTGACCACGTCCTCGTGCCCGGCATGGATGACGGTCTTCGACTCCACGATCGACAGCGTGGTATGCACCGGACCATGGGGGGCAGCGTTGGCCGGTCCGGCCAGCGCCAGCACCGTGGCCGCTGCGACCGCCGCACCCGCCGCGGCCCTGGTAATGGATCTTCGCATCCCTCTCCTCCAGATTTCCGCCTCGAGCTCTCGAGGCATAAGGCTTACTGGAAGAACGTTCCAGGTTTGGTGTCTGTTTACTCAGCCGCGGAGGAGATTCCGTGGCGGTGGCCGCTGCCGAAACGCCCGGGGTGGACGCCTTCGCGGTCCGTGCGGCATCGTAGGTGGCGATGCACCTGGCCACCGACGTCGCGCGTCGGCTCCTGCGGCGGCTGCCCGGGTCGGGGTTCCTGATCCCGGTTCTGGTCAGCGTGCTGGCGATGGGCCTGGCCTAGACGTGCAGATCGTCCCGGCGAGCTTCGGCTCGGAGTTCGCCGGCGCCATCCGGGTGTACCCGCAGATCGCCGCTGCGGCCGCCGCCTCCCTGGCCTGACCGGCTCAGCTCATGCCGGGCGATGCTGCGCAGGTGGACCTCGTCGGGCCCGTCCACGATGCGCAGCTGGCGGGCGATCGCGTAGAACGCCGCGAGCGGCGTGTCCGCGGACAGCCCCGCGGCGCCGAAGACCTGTATCGCCCGGTCGACGACCGCCGCCGCGGTCCGGGCGGCTACCACCTTGATCCCGGCGATCTCGGTCTGGGCCGCGCGGTTGCCGACCGTGTCCATGAGCCAGGCGGCGCGCAGCACCAGCAGGCGGGCCTGGTCGATCTCCAGGCGGGACTCGGCGATCCAGGTGCTGACCGTACTCTGGTCGGCCAGCGGTCGCCCGAACGGCGCTCGGTGACTCGCCCGCTCCACCATGAGCTCCAGGGCGCGTTCCGCCATGCCGATGGCGCGCATGCAGTGATGGACGCGCCCCGGGCCGAGGCGGGCCTGGGCGATGGCGAACCCGCCTCCTAGCGGCCCGAGCAGGTTGGCGGCCGGGACCCGGACGTCGTGGTAGACGACCTCGCCGTGGCCGTGCTGGTCGCTGTACCCGAACGTGGTCAGGTCGCGCACCACCTCGACCCCGGGCGTGTCGAGCGGCACGAGCACCAGGCTCTGCCGCTGATGCGGTGCGGCCTCCGGATCGCTGACGCCGACCACGATGGCCAGCTTGCAGCGGGGGTCGGCGGAGCCCGTGAGCGCCTGACCGCTGGCTGGCCGACACCTTCACGCCGTCGGGAACCAGCAGCCTGGACCGGTCGCTCCAGCCGGTCACCGTCGCCACGTGGACTCAGCAGTTCGCGGTTGACGCGATGGGGGCGGCCCTGATGATCGGTGAGTTCGCGAGGCGCCAGAGATCCGGCCGGACACGCCATCGGCCTGGTTGACGCCCGCTGGCCGGTTGCTGTAATCAGCATTACATGAGTACGCGGCAGGCGGGCGGCCCTGCGGACGATCCGGTCGGGACAGGCGCAGGCGGCCGCGGCCCTGCCACTGAAGGCCCTGCCAAAGGCCCTGCCACCGAAGGCCCTGCCACGGGAGGCGCCGCCACTGAAGGCCCTGCCAGCGAAGACAAGTCGGCCAGCGAAGACAAGTCGGCCAGCGAGGACAAATCGGCTACCGAAGACAAGGTGTGCGGCTGGTTCTCCGACCGGATTCCTGCTGACTGGTTCACCGCTGCACCCGACATCCAGGTGGACCGCGAGGAAATAACCATCGTCGGCCCGCTGGCCGCCCCGGACACGCCGGGAGGCTCCGACGCCGAGCGGGCCGCCGCGGCGCTGGGCCGGATCCGCCGGTTCCGCGAGGAAACCAGGAACCGCCGCATGGAGATCGCCCGCGAGGCCGAGCATCGGTTCCGGCGCAAGGTGTCCTGGGGGGTGACCTGCGCGGACGCGGGCGAGATGTTCACCACCCTCTCGGTGCCCGTGATGACCAGGCTCCGGCAGCCCGAACGACGCGTACTCGACACCCTGGTCGACGCGGGCGTGGCGCGCAGCCGGAGCGACGCCCTGGCCTGGTGCGTCCGCCTGACCGGCGAGAACGCCGATGCCTGGCTGTCCAGGCTGCGTGCGGCGCTGCGGCAGGTAGAGGAAGTGCGCGATCAGGGGCCGGCCAGCGGGCTGAAACCCGGATGATTCGGGCCGGCCGGAACCACCGTCACGGCCCTGAGCGTTCCATCGGTTGGATACCGTTGCGTTTAACACTGGGTGACGAGGAAGGCCGCCGCATGAGGGTTCGTGACCTGGCCTACCGGCTGTACGAGCGCCGGCTCGCGGCTTCGCTTTCGCCCGATACGATGCCGCGCCACGTCGGTGTGATGTGCGACGGGAACCGGCGGTGGGCCAAGTCGGCGGGGTTCCACGACGTGAGCAAGGGCCACGCCAAGGGCGCGGACAAGATTTTCGAGCTGCTCGGCTGGTGCCGGGAGACCGGGGTGGAGGTCGTCACCCTCTGGCTGCTGTCCACCGACAACCTGACCCGCCCGGCCGCCGAGCTCGTCCCGCTGCTGAAGATCATCGAGGACACGGTGCAGGGCCTGGTGGCCGAGCAGTGGCACGTGAACCCGATGGGCGCGCTCGACCTGCTCCCGGGGGACACGGTCCAGGTGCTCAAGGACGCGGCCGAGGCGACCGCGCACTACCCGGGCCTGCTCGTCAACGTGGCCGTGGGCTATGGCGGCCGTCGCGAGATAGCCGACGCGGTGCGCTCGCTGCTCCAGCAGCACGCGACCCGCGGGACCACGATCGAGGAACTCGCCGAGGTGCTCGATGCCGAGCACATCGCCGAGCATCTGTACACGGCCGGCCAGCCGGACCCCGATCTGGTCATCCGCACCTCCGGTGAGCAGCGCCTCGGCGGCTTCCTGCTGTGGCAGAGCACCCACTCGGAGTTCTACTTCTGCGACGCCTACTGGCCCGCGTTCCGCAAGATCGACTTCCTGCGCGCGCTGCGTTCCTACGCGGCCCGCAACCGCAGGTTCGGCGCGTAACCGCTGGTTAACCCGGGAAGGGTCGGCTCGTAACGCGGCGGTGCTTTTGCCGCCCCCCGATGGCGGGTACCTTCAGTAATGGTGGACGGCGTGCGCCGTCTCCCGGGAGGGCCCTCGGATCTCCAGGCTTCGCGCAGTTTGCGCAGGCGAGAAGACGGAAGGGCCGGCGCGGCCCTTCGAGGGCCTGGCCCCGGTCCAGTCGACACGTTTGTGTCCTGTCGCGGCGCCGGTCCCGAGCCGGCGCCCAAGGGAGTCTGCGTGGTCAAAACCCAAGGTCGCCGTACGTACGTACTCGACACCAGTGTTCTCCTCGCCGATCCGGCCGCTGTTACGCGCTTCGATGAGCACCAGGTGGTGCTGCCGGTCGTCGTGATCACCGAGCTGGAAGCCAAGCGGAACCATCCCGAACTCGGCTACTTCGCCCGTCAGGCCCTGCGCTACCTCGACGACCTGCGCATCGAGCACGGCAGGCTGGACGAGGAACTGCCGGTCGGCGCGCTTGGCGGTACGGTCAGGGTGGAGCTGAACCACGCCGACGCCTCGGTGCTGCCGGCTGGGTTCAGGCTCGGGGACAACGACTCCCGGATCCTGTCGGTGGCGTGCAGCCTGGCCGCCGAGGGTCACGAGGTCGTGCTGGTCAGCAAGGACCTGCCGCTGCGCGTCAAGGCCGCCTCCGTCGGCCTGGCCGCCCAGGAGTACCGGGCCGAGCTGCCCGTGGACTCGGGGTGGACCGGGATGAGGGAGCTGGAGGTCAGCAGCGGGGAGATCGAGCAGCTGTACGAGTCGGGCACCTTGGACTGCGAGGCCGCGCGCGAGCTTGTTTGCCACACCGGACTGGTCCTGAACTCCCCGAACGGCAGCGCGCTCGGGCGGATCAAGCCGGATAAGTCGGTGCAGCTGGTGCGGGGCGACCGGGAGGCGTTCGGGCTGCGGGGCCGCAGCGCCGAGCAGCGGGTGGCGCTGGACCTGCTCCTCGATCAGGAGATCGGCATCGTCTCGCTCGGCGGCCGGGCCGGCACGGGCAAGTCCGCGCTGGCGCTGTGCGCCGGGCTCGAGGCGGTCATGGAGCGCAGGCAGCACAGGAAGGTCATCGTGTTCCGGCCGCTGTACGCGGTCGGCGGCCAGGAGCTCGGGTACCTGCCGGGATCGGAAGCCGACAAGATGAGCCCCTGGGCCCAGGCCGTGTACGACACGCTCACTGCGGTCACCACGCAGGACGTCATCGACGAAGTGCTGGTCAGGGACATGTTCGAGGTCCTGCCGCTCACCCACATCAGGGGCCGGTCGCTGCACGACGCGTTCGTGATCGTCGACGAGGCGCAGTCCCTCGAGCGCGGCGTCCTGCTGACCGTGCTGTCCCGGATCGGCTCGGGGTCGCGGGTGGTGCTCACCCACGACATCGCGCAGCGGGACAACCTGCGGGTCGGCCGGCACGACGGGGTGATCGCCGTCATCGAGAAGCTCAAGGGCCACCCGCTGTTCGCGCACGTCACCCTGGTCCGTTCCGAGCGCTCGCAGATCGCCGCGCTGGTCACCGAGATGCTGGAGGACTCCGCCCTGGGATAGAGCGACCACGACGCTGGCTGCGGTACCGTGGCCAGCGTCATGGAATACCCACCCGTGTCCGTCGTGATGCCGGTCAGGAACGAGGAGCGGCACCTGGCGGAGTCCGTGCGGCACGTGCTCGCGCAGGACTACCCCGGGCCGCTGGAGGTCGTGCTCGCCGTCGGGCCCTCGCACGACCGGACCGAGCAGATCGCGCAAGAGCTAGCACAGCCGACAGTCACGGTCATCGCCAACCCGAGCGGGAGGATCCCGTCGGCCCTCAACGCCGCGCGCCGGGCGGCCCGGTACGACGTGATCGCCAGGGTCGACGGGCACGCGCTGCTGCCGCCCGGGTACCTGAGGACCGCGGTCGCCGCGCTGACGGACACGGGGGCGGCCGACGTCGGCGGGATCATGGCCGCCGAGGGCGTGACCCCGTTCCAGCAGGCCGTGGCCTGGGGCATGACGTCGCCGGCCGGCGTCGGCGCGGCCGCGTTCCACACCGGCGGCCGCCCGGGGTCCGCCGACAGCGTCTACCTCGGCGTCTACCGCCGGGAGGCGATCGAAGAGGCGGGCGGCTACGACGAGGAGATGCTCCGCGCAGAGGACTGGGAGCTGAACTACCGCATCCGCGCCCGCGGCCACCTGATCTGGTTCACCCCCGAGCTGCGGATCACCTACCGGCCGCGGGCCAGCGTCGGCGCGCTCGGTTCCCAGTACTTCCACTACGGCCGCTGGCGGCGGGTCATCGTCCGCGAGCACCCGGAAACGGCCAACTTCCGTTACCTGGCTCCCCCGGGAGCCGCGGCGCTGGTCGCGGTTGGCCTGCTCGCCGGGCTGGCCGGGGTCATCGGGATCGCGGCCGGGGCGCCCGCCGCGGTGAGCTGGCTGGCGGCCGGGTTCGTGATCCCGCTCACCTACCTGCTCGGGGTCACCGCGGTCAGCGCGGCGCTGTCACGCGGCGTCCCGGCCCAAGTGCGGATGCGCCTGCCGCTGATCCTCGCGACGATGCACATGACCTGGGGTGCCGGGTTCCTGACCAGCCCCCCGGGGCTCCATCGAGTGCGCGGGGGGAGTACCACCGCTCGTTCGGGTCAGGTAACCGCCGATGCGCGAGAATGAGCGCATGGAATTCGATCTTCCCGCGCTCCTCGCGGCGCACCGCGGTGACGGATACGAGCTGTACGGCAGGTACCTGAACCCCCAGCAGCCGCGGATGCTCCACGCGATCGGCTTCGACAAGGTCTACGAGCGGGCCGAGGGGGCGTACCTGTACGACTCGGAAGGCCACGCCTACGCCGACTTCCTGGCCGGGTTCGGCGTGTTCGCCGTCGGGCGCAACCACCCGGTGATCCGCAGGGCCCTGCACGAGGCGCTCGACGCCCAGCTAGCCGAGTGGACGCAGTTCGACTGCCCGCCGCTGCCTGGCCTGCTCGCGGAGCGGCTGCTGGCCAAGGCGCCCGGGCTTGACCGGGTGTTCTTCTGCAACAGCGGCACCGAAGCGGTGGAGTCCGCGCTGAAGTTCGCCAGGTACGCGACCGGTCGGGGGCGGATCATCTTCTGCGACCACGCTTTCCACGGGCTCACGACGGGATCCCTGTCGGTGAACGGCTCGGAGGACTTCCGGCGCGGGTTCGGCCCGCTGCTGGCCGACACGTCGATCCCGCTCGGCGACCTGGACGCCCTCGAGGCCGAACTCCGCCAGGGTGACGTCGCCGCGCTCATCATCGAGCCCATCCAGGGCAAGGGCGTGCTCATGCCGCCCGACGGGTTCCTGACCGCCGCAGCCGCGTTGCTGCACGACCACGGCGCCCTGCTGATCTGCGACGAGGTGCAGAGCGGCTTCGGCCGCAGCGGGGAGTTCTTCGCCTACCAGCACGAACCGGTCGTCCCCGACCTCGTTACCGTGGCCAAGGCCCTGTCCGGCGGGTTCGTCCCGGTCGGCGCGATGCTGGGTAAGGGGTGGATCTTCGAGAAGGTCTTCTCGTCGATGGAGCGGGTCCTGGTGCACAGCACCACGTTCAAGGGCGGCGTCCTGGCCATGGCGGCGGGCCTGGCCACGCTGGCGGTCATCGACGACGAGGGCCTGGTCGCCAACGCGGCCCGGACGGGGGAGGCCCTGCGTGCCGCGCTGGCCGCGCTGGCCGAGCGCTTCGACGTCCTGGCCGACGTGCGCGGCCGCGGGCTCATGATCGGGCTCGAGTTCGACAAGCCGTCGTCGCTGCGGGCCAGGACCAGCTGGAACATGCTGCAGAAGGCCCGCGTCGGCCTGTTCGCCCAGATGATCGTGGTCGCGCTGTTCCAGCGGCACCGCATCCTGACCCAGGTGTCTGGCGATCACCTGGAGGTGATCAAGCTCATCCCGCCGCTGATGATCGGCGACACCGAGGTGAAGCTGTTCACCGAGGCGTTCGGCGAGGTCCTGGAGGACGCCAGCCACGGCAGCGGGCTGGTCTGGGAGTTCGGCCGCACCCTGGTCAAGCAGGCCGTCCGCGGCTAGCCCGCCAGCAACAGCTAGCCCAGCAACAGTTAGCCCGCCAGCAGCTAGCCCGCCACCAGCGCCTCCGCGATAGCCAAGTCCTGCGGGTAGGTGATCTTGATGTTGCGCTCGCTGCCCTCCACGACGTGCACCTTGACCTCCGGCAGGTAGCGGAGCACGACGCCGCAGTCGTCGGTCGGGGCGAAGTCGGGGTCGGCGGCGGCCAGCTCGTGGGCGCGGGTGATCACGGAGAGCCTGAAGCACTGCGGGGTCTGGCAGCGCAGCAGCGTTTCCCGGCGCGGCATCGACTCCATGACCCCGTTCTCCGTGACCACCATCGTGTCGGAGGCGGGGACCGCGACCCCGGCCGCGTCGTGCACCCGCAGCGAAGCGACGCAGTCCGCGATGATCCGCTCGTCCACGAACGGGCGGGCCGCGTCGTGCAGCAGGACGCCGGCCTCACCCGGGTGGGCGCGCGCGATGGCGGCCAGGGCCACGCGGGTCGAATCCGGCCGGGTCACCCCGCCCTCGATGACCGCGCTGACCTTCCGGTAGCCGGCCTCGGCCAGGAGGGCCTGGACCTGCCCGACGTACCCGCCGGCCATCACGACCAGGATCTCGTCGACGCCGGGGGCCTGCTCGAACGCGGCCACGCAGTGCTCGATGAGCGTCCGTCCGGCCAGCCGCAGCAGCTGCTTCGGCATCCCCGCGCCGAGCCGCTGCCCCACCCCGCCGCCGAGCACCACCGCAACCATCCGCATGAGCCGGACTCTAACCGCATCCGTTAGTAATCTGTGACCGGCCGGCGAGTTCTCCCTGTTCCGCACCGGACGTCGGCTACCGTTGGTAACGGTCTATGCGCGAGTCACGGCGGCCGTGCCGCTGGGAGGACATCCATGACCGTTGCGCTGATCCTGGCGGACCAGGCGGACGCCGGGTTGCGCGGCCAGCTGACGGCCCTCGGCGTGCGCCGGGTAGACGCCGCCGACCGCGCGGGACCTGCCCTGCTGTCCGTCGCGGGCGCGGCGCAGGTCGCGGGGGAGCGCGTGCTCATCTGCGCCGGGGACGGCACCGTCCCCGAGGAGATCCTGGCCCGGCTACTCACGGCGGGCGGCACCGCCGCGTTCGCCAGGACCGGGGTCGGCGCGCTGGTGGTGGACACGCAGGACCTGCAGGCGCTAGCTGCGGCCGCCGAGGCACCCGAGGCACCTGCCGCCATCGGCGCGCTCATCGCGGAACTGCGACGGCGCGGCGTCAGGGTCCGCGTGCTCGACGCCGGGCCGGACGGCGACGGCGTGGTCGCCCGGCTGGTCGTCGAACCGGTCGCCTCCGCGACGGCCGGGTGGCTGGCTCGGCGCCAGGTCACGCCGGCCGCGCTTTACGGGATCGCCCTGGGCCTCGGGCTGCTGTCCGCAGTGTGGTTCGCCGACCCGTCGACCCGGGCGAGGGTGGTCGGCGCCATCGTGCTGCTCGGCTCGCTGGCGGTCGGCCGGGCCGGCTCGCTGCTGGCCGCCAGCGAGCCACGCAGCGAGCGACGGCTCAACCCCGCCGTCGACTGGCTCGGGGCCGCCTCGGGCCTGCTGTCCGAATTCGCGGTCTACGCCGCCCTGGCCGTCGCCTCCCGCCTGATAAGCCCGGCCGCCCGCCTGGCGGGGCTGGACGGCGTCTACGGCGCCCACCTCCGGCACACCCTGGTCGCCAGCCTGGGCGGGCCCGGGACGGCCGGCGTGTGGCGGCTGGCCGTCGCCGCGATGGTCATGCTCGGCCTGCGCCGGATCGCCTGGTTCTGCTACGAAGCGGCGGCGAGATCGCCGGCCGACCCTTACCCAGGGTCGGTGCGGCGCATCGCGGAGCAGGTCATCAGCCTCCCGGCCGGGGAAAGGTACGCGGTGATCGCGGTGACCGCGATCCTGGCCGGGCCGCGGCTGACGTTCCTGGTCCTGCTGGCCTGGGGCGTGGTGGCGGTCGGTTACCTGCTCGCCCGGCCCAAGCCCGACCCGGCCGAGGGCACGGCCGCCCAAGACGGGCGCCTCGCGGCCTACCGCGGCGACGGCGCCCTGGCGTACCGGCTGGGCAAAATCACGCGGGGCACCCTTCCCCCGCTGCTGCCCGTGTTCGTAGCCCTCGTCGTGACGTGCATCCTGGCCTTCCTGGGCCTGGGCAACCTGCCCGGCGCCCTGATCGTCCTCCCTCTCATCGTCACCCTGTTCCCGGCCCTCGGCGCCCGCCACCGGCACGACGGCCGGCTGGACTGGCTGGCGCCGCCCTTGGTCCAGACGAGCGAATGCGTCTTCCTCGCCGCGCTCGGTTTCTCCCGCCACGTCGCCGCGCCCCTGATGTTTGCGCTGATCGCCGCCGTGCTACTGCGCCACGCCGACCTGGCCTACCGGGCGCGGGTCGGCCTGGGTATCCCGGCCGACCGGTTCGGCCTCGGCTGGGACGGGCGGATGCTGCTGACGGGCCTGGCCGCCGCGGTCGGCGTCGCGCCGTTCGCCTACGCGGCGCTCACCGGTTACCTATGGCTCCTGTTCTGCTGGGATTACCTCAGCGGCTGGCTGCAAGCGACCGGCTGAAACAGGGTCGCGGTAGTCGCGTAATGACGCGTAACATAGGTCGGGTGGAGGGTCGCGGCATTCGCGTACTCGCCTCCACGTCGGCACTCCGGGGCGACGGGGAGAGCAGTATGCCCACCGGATGGCAGTCCATCACCACGCTGCCTCGGGTCTGGCTGGTGAGCGGTCTAGTCGCCTGCGCCCTGTTCGCGGCCGGGGTCTCCCTGTTCAGCTCGGATTCGCTGCACCGCCTGTGGGGAGTCTCCGCCGCCTGTGCCTACGCGGTCGCCGCCCTGCTGATCATGGCGTGGCGGTCGCGCGCGGCGACCGGGGTCGACATCGGCCTCGGGGTGCTCATCTGCGGAGCGATCCTCGTCCCGCTGCTGCTGATGGTGCTGACCGGCCACGGGGAGCCAGAGGTCGGCGTCGTAGCCAACTCCGCCAAGACCCTCATCAAGCACGGAACGCCGTACAAGAGCTCCAAGGTCCTGGCCACCACCACCGATCCCAACCAGTACAACCCGTATCTGCCGCTCATGGCGGTGTTCGGCGTGCCGCAGGCGGTACTCGGGCACAGCGTGCTGACCGATCCGCGGATCTGGTTCGGGATCGTGTTCCTCGTCGTGTTCGCCTTCGCGCTGAAGATCGCCGGGGCCAGGGACTCCATCCGGTGGGCCCTGCTGGTGACGGCGTCTCCGATCATCGCGTTCGAGATGGTCGTCGGCGGCACCGACGTGCCGATGGTCGCGTTCTTGTGCCTCGGCTTCGCCCTGCTCTGGCAGCCGAACCCGGTCGCGGCCGGGCTGGCCCTCGGCATCGCGTCCTCGATGAAGGCGACCGCCTGGCCCGCGCTCATCGTGGCCTTCACGCTGCTGTACGTCAGGGACGGCAAGCGCGCGGCGTGGCGGTTCACGCTGGTGGCGCTCGTCGTGGTCGCCCTCATCGTCGGGCCGTTCGCGATCCTGCGACCCAGCGCGCTGGTGCGGAACACGATCCTGTTCCCGCTCGGCCTGGCCAAGGTCAAATCGCAGGCGGCCAGCCCGCTGCTCGGCCACGTGCTCGCGCAGACCGGCGTCCTCGGCCACACGATCGCGGTCGTCCTGCTGATCGGCTCGGGGCTGGCCATTGCGGTGTCGCTCGTGATCCGTCCGCCCCGGGATGTCCCGTCCGCCACCATCCGGCTGGTCATCGGGCTCACGGCCATGTTCGTGCTCGCGCCGTCGACGCGGTTCGGTTACTTCATCTACCCGGGCGCGATGATGGTGTGGCTGCTCGTCTCGAAGGCCGGGCGCAAGCCCGCAGCCCTGGCCGGGCCGCAACCGCAGGCCGGGCCGCAACCGCAGGCCGGGCCGCAACCGCCCGCGCCCCCTGCGCCCGCGCCGCGCGTCTGGCCGGCCCCCCTCTAGGCGTAACTCCGGCTCCCGCGAGATATTGGCAGGATCTGACGGAAGGTTGACGATCCTGCCACTCGTCCGGCCGGGCATCGCCTGGCAGGCTTGATGATCATGAGCGAGCGGAAGGTAACGGTCTACGCCCCGCACGCGGAGCAAGAGGTCGTCCCGGGGGAAGCACCACAGGTCGTTCGGCCGATGGAGAAGACAGACGTCGTGCGGCGGGTCAGCCTGGGCGCGTGGGTGGCGCTGCTGATCGTGTGGGTGGTCTGGGGGAGCACGTACCTGGGCATCAGGGTGGGCGACGAGACGATCCCGCCGCTGGTCCTGGCGGCGGTGCGGTACGTGATCGCCGGCGTGATCATGTTCCCGTTTGCTTACAGGAACGCCGCCTCGGCGGCGCGCGCGGCCGGGCAGGCTGGTCCGTCCGGGCGGTACTGGCCACGGCGTTCGGAGTGGCTGGGCTGCGCGGTCGTGGGGATCCTGCTCATCGGCGCCAACGCCGCGGTGTGCGTGGGCGAGACGACCGTACCGTCCGGCCTGACCGCGCTGCTCGTCGCCACGGTGCCGCTGTGGCTGCTGGGCATCGACGCGGTGCTCAACCACGCCAGGCTCGGGGTCGCGCCGATGGCCGGGCTGGCGATCGGGCTGGCCGGCGTCGGCCTGCTGTCCGGCCTCGGCGGCGGCCACGGCGGGGTGTCCGCGTCCGGCGTGGTGATCATCTTGTGCGCCTCGGCGGCGTGGGCGACGGGCACGATCATGGCCAGGCGCGTCCCGACCCCCGCCAGCCCCGCGCTGACCAGCGCGATGCAGTTGCTCATCGGGGGCGTCTTCGCGCTGGTGCTGGCCGCGGCGAGCGGGGAGTTCGGCCACTTCAGGGTCTCCGCGGTGTCGGACCGGTCCTGGCTCGCCCTGGCCTACCTGATCCTGGTCGGGTCCATCGTGGCGTTCTCCGCCTACGTCATCGCGGTCAGGATGCTCCCGACCGCGACGGTAGCGACGTACGCCTACGTGAACCCCGTCATCGCCGTCCTGCTCGGCGCGCTGATCCTGAACGAGCCCGTCACGCTGGGGATGCTCGCGGGCGGCGTGCTCATCGTCGGGGCGGTCGTGCTTGTGGTCCGGCGCAGCCCGCCGGCGCACTGAAGCTAACTCACGTTGACCTGCGCCGGGCCGCGGGCGAACAATGAACGGGTGCCGGTCGGGTTCTTCGCGCGAGAGTGGGAGCGCACGTGCCGCGAGTGCGGCTACACGTGGCGCGTGCCGCGATCGATCGCGCGCCGCGGGATCCGGGGGATATCCGCGATGTCGGCCATGGGCGCGACCCGCGGGGCCTGGGCCAGCAGCAGCAGCCTGAGCGGAATGCGGTCCGGCATCGCGGGCCGGGCCGAGCTGATGGAGCAATTCCGGATCTGCGCGAAGTGCGGCGTCGACGATTTCACCCAGCGCCCGTGCCGGCGCAGCGAGACGCCGCCCGGAGCGGTGCCGCAGCCGTAGTCCGCAGTAATCCGCCGTAGTCCACCGAGACGAAGGGGCCGTTCATGCCGCTGGAGATCACGCGCCTGCACCTGGCCAGCCTGCAGGGCCCCGGCGGCGGCCGCTGGCCGGTGCACGGGTTCGTGGTCACCCACCCCGGCGGCGCCGCGCTCGTGGACACCGGCGTCGGCGGTCCGCAGGACGCGCTCGACGACTGGCGGGTGGTCAACCGTTCGGTCGCGGACGCGCTCGCCGAACTGGACATGACCCCGGCCGACATCGGGCTGGTCATCAACACCCACCTGCACTTCGACCACTGCGGCCAGAACTCCGTTTTCCGGCACGCCCCGCACTACGTCCAGCGCGCCGAGCTAGCCCGGGCCGAGCGCGAGGATCCCGAGCTATGCGGCTGGTTCGACTTCATGAACGCGCGGTGGGAACTCCTCGACGGGGACACCGAGGTCCTGCCGGGCCTGGAGGTGGTGGCCACGCCCGGGCACACGCAGGGCCATCAGTGCGTGGTGGTGCGCGGCGACGGTGGCCCGACCGATCTGCTGATCGGCGACGCCGCCTACACGCCGCGGCTCTACGCGGACGCGGACGTGGCCGGCGAGCATCTCCCGCCCGGCCAGGCCAGCGACGTCCCGGCCTGGCGCGACACGGTGCGGCGGATCCACTCGCTGCGTCCCGACCGCGTCCATTTCTGCCATCACACCGAAATCGTCCACAGCTAGGGGGCGCGACGTGCGCATCATCGCGGAGGCCGGGACCTACACGCCGCCAGACAGCGGCGAGCACAACAGCTGGATCCCGCAGTTCGCCAGCGACGACCTGAGCGTGGGCACGTACTCGATCCCCGCGGGCGGCCTGGACGACCAGACCCCGCACACCGAGGACGAGATCTACATCGTGCGATCCGGCCGCGCCACGCTGGTGACGGACTCCGGGACCGCCCAGGTCGGCCCGGGCACCGTGGTATTCGTTCCGGCGATGGAGGCGCACCGGTTCACTGAGGTCCTCGAGGACCTGGCCATGCTCGTCATCTTCGCCCCGCCGTACGGATCGCGCGGCGCGAGCTGAGCTTCCGCGCGTAACCCCGCTTATCCCGAACGAGCTTTGGTTCCCGCCTCGTCAACCCCGAGCCTCGCTAGGGCGTCGGCCCGTTCGTTGCCCGCGTCGCCGGCGTGACCCTTCACCCACGACCAGGTGATGTCGTGCCCGTTCATGGCCTCGGTCAGCCTGCGCCACAGGTCCGCGTTCTTGACCGGCTTCTTGGCCGAGGTCAGCCAGCCGTTCCGCTGCCAGCCGTTGATCCACTTGGTGATCCCGTCCAGCATGTACTTGCTGTCCGTGTGCAGGTACACCGTCGCCGGGCGGTTCAGCGCCTCGAGGGCCGCGATGGCCGCCATGAGCTCCATCCGGTTGTTCGTGGTCTGCGGGTCGCCGCCGTGCAGTTCCTTCTCCGTCCCGTTCCAGCGGAGCACCGCGCCCCACCCGCCCGGCCCGGGATTCCCGCTGCACGCCCCGTCCGTGTAGATCACGACCTCGGTCATGCCGGAAGATTACGCGCTGCCGGGCCTCGCGGTAGCGCGGCGCGGCACCCGTTACTGATTTGCTTTGGCCGCCTGGAGTTCATACAGTGAAGGGCACACCGACGCGGGGTGGAGCAGTTCGGTAGCTCGCTGGGCTCATAACCCAGAGGTCGAGGGTTCAAATCCCTCCCCCGCTACAAAGTTCCAGATCAGAGGTCCTTTCTCCAACAGAGAAAGGACCTTCTGCATGTGGTTTGTAAACTGATTTGCGCACGGCGGCCTGCTCAGACCGTTCCTCAGGACGGACTTCTGCT
>JBOHCK010000028.1:0-29691 GCA_050698755.1 Streptosporangiaceae bacterium
AAGATCGGGCGGTTTCGCTGAGGCGCTGCAGATCCGGTAGGGACCAGGCCACGCCGCCGTGCGAGTTGTGCGTGTTCTCGATCATGACGGCCGCGGATAGTGGCTGGTGATCATCGTCGCTGGGGCGGAGCGCGGCCAGGACCTGCGCCGGAGTCAGGACGCCGCGCTCCGTCGGCACCTGCCGGACCTGGATGCCGCCGACCACCGCGGCCCCGGCCGCCTCGTTCAGGAACAGGTGAGAGCGGGCCTCCGCGATGACCTCCTGGCCGGAGCGGGCGCTGACCAGCAGGCCGAGCAGGTTACCCATGGTCCCGCTGGCGACGAACAGCGCGGCTTCCTTCCCCATCCGCTCCGCTGCCGTCTCCTCGAGCCGGTTCACGGTGGGGTCGTCGCCGAAGACGTCATCGCCGAGCGGAGCGGTCGTCATGGCCCGCAACATGTCCGCCGTGGGGAGCGTCACTGTGTCGGACCGAAGGTCGATGTCGCTCACGGCAACTCCCCTCCGCACGGTGGACGGCCGGTATTGGCCTGGATCATCCTATGGGTGACTGACGGACCCCCTACGAGGCGCCCCGGCAGGCTTCGCGCGCGGTCCCGAGGTCGGCGACCAGGCCGGCGTAGGCGGTCTCCCGGGCCGCCGGGTCCTCGGCTCGCAGGACGGCGGACGGGTGGATGGTGCCCACCACCAGCCCCCGCCACTGTCCGAACTCCGCTTCCTCCACCTTCCCCTTGTGCTCGCCCACCCGGAATCTAGAGCCGAACACGGCCTCGCCCGCCACCGCGCCGAGCAGTACGAGCACCCGGGGACGGACGACCTCGAGTTCCGCATTCAGCCAGTACCCGCAGGCCCTGATCTCGGTCCCGTTCGGGCGCTGGTGGATCCGGCGCTTGCCGCGCTCGGTCCACTTGAAATGCTTGACGGCGTTGGTCAGGTAGACATCGGCCCGGTCGATGCCGCTGTCGCTCAGCGCCCGGTCCAGCACATGCCCCGCCGGCCCGACGAACGGACGTCCCTGCTTGTCCTCCTGGTCCCCAGGCGTCTCGCCCACCAGGACCATCGCCGCGTCCGTCTTGCCCTCACCGAACACCGTCGCCGTCGCGCGCCGGTACAGGTCGCAGCGCGTGCACGAACTCGCGCTCCCCGCTAGTTCTGCCCAGGTCGCCACGACAGACGAGACCTTCCTACCGGCCCGGTTAGGCCAGGTCGCGATACACGCGGATGTTGGTGCCGAAGCTGCCGGAGCGCACTTCCACTAGGTCGCAGACCTGGTGGACCACGTATAGCCCGTGCTCGCCCTCCTGGGCACCGCTGGACCGGCAGCCTGCGAGCAGGTCGCGGATCTGGCCGGTGTCGGTGACCTCGCACACCAGCCGGTCTGACCTGGTCCAGATGCGCAGCGTGCCATGGCCGTGGGCGTGCGCGATCGTGTTGGTCGCCAACTCGTGAACCGCGATGACCTGATCGTCCAGCACCTCGCCGGCCAGGCCGGCGCGGGCCGCGAGGTCGCGGGTGAAGCGCCGCACCCGCCCCAGGTTGCCGCGATCGTAGCTCAGCACCGCCGCATCAGCCGGGGCCGGGGGCGGCGGCTGCCCGGCGATCGCCAGGGCCAGGTCGATGCCGGTGTAGGCCCGGCTCGGCCGTGCCGTGCCGTGGGCCGCGATCTGCGGATGGGTCTGGTAGGCCTGCTCGAGTATCTGGCTGTCCAGGCCGGCGCGGTCATAGGGGCACAAGATCGTGGTCGGCACGCCGGAGAACGCCGCGTTGATCAGCGCCTCGTGACGGGTGGCTTCCCTGGTTTCCGCCTCGGCGCGGCCTGCCCAGATCGGCTCGCCGACGAACCTGGTCCGGCCCGGGTGAGCGTCGGTGAACCGGCGGACCGCCGGGATGATCCGCGACGGGTTCCGGCCCAGCTGGCTCATGTCGGTGAAGGTCACGGCGTCTGCGGCACCGTTCAGGGCCCGGCGCAGCATGGGCAGGCGCGCAGCCGGGACAGCAACTAGCACCGGTTCCCTGGCCGCGAGGCCGTCCCTGACGAACGCGCCGACCTGATCCAGGTAGTCCTGGCCGGTCTCGTAGAAGACCGCGAGATGGCCGAACTGCGTGTCTGCCCGAGTGTCACTGGTTGTAGCCGTCATGGCGGACCGACATCCCTGTAGGAGCCCCGGACAGCCAGGTTACTTCCAAAGTCCGGCTCGGCACCGGCTGACCGGGTACTCGGCTGTCGCCGTGATGGCCTGCCATGCCGGACACAAGTCTCGCCCAAGGAAACCGCGGTCATGTCCGGCGCCGCCTCCAGAAGGCGAAGGAAGCGGCGATCACGAGCCCCGCCGCGGCTGCCGCGGCCGGCCAATGGCGGTGCACGACCACCCCTTGCCGCGCCCGCCTGGCCAATCCGAGCGCCTTGTCGCGCGCCCGGGCCTTGATGTCGGCCTTGGCGGCCAGTTCCTCCACGGTCTCGCCGAGACGCTGCCGGGTCAGCTCGATCTCCTGCTCGATTTCCTGTCGGCTCATCGGTGCGCCCGCTCCCTGACTTCCCTGACATCGGCCCTGACACTGGCGACGGCGTCGGCGGGCACCGGGGGCGCCGACCCTCGCAGGCGCTGCCGGCCCAGCACCGCCAGGCCGCCGGCGGCGGCCAGCAGGGCCGCACCGACGATGAGCGCCGCGAGCCAGGCGGCCACCACACCGCTGATGGCGATGATCGCGCAGGCGAGCAGGCACCCCGCACCGTATATCGCCACCACGCCACCGACCCCGAACAGCCCGCCCCCGAGCGCAGCCTGTCTGCCTTTGCTGGCCAGCTCGAGCCGCGCGAGCTTCATCTCGTCTCGGATGAGCACGCTGACCTGCTCGGACATCATCTTGACCAGTTCCCCGGCCGAGTGCTCCTGGCCACCGGGAACCGGGGCCGTGCTGGAAGGTCCCATGATGACCGCCTTCGTCTGGTCGCAGTGCCTCAAGTCTCCGCCGCTACCCGCCGAACGGCGGCTCTAACGTCTGGCGCGAAGATTGGAGAGTCCCCGGCCTTGGGAGGCACGCATGGACTGCCGTGGTCCGGGCAGTCGTAGGCGGTGGATCACCGCACATCCCGCGGAAGGTGAGGCCAGGTGCCCGGCGTCAGAAATCCCATGGTGATCAACGGCGTGCCCGTCGTGTCAGCACCCGCCGACGTGGACGTCATCACGGGTGAAAAGCTCCGGACGGTTCTCCTCGAAGCGGCGGCCCACGGTCATGCGACGGTCGTGGTCGACCTGACCGGCACGCGGATCTGCGATTCGTTCGGACTTCAGGTGCTGGCCACCGCGCACCGGCAGGCCCTGGATAAGGGCGGAGAGGTGCGGCTAGTCATCCCCGCCGAGAGCCCCGTTGACCGCATCCTGGTCTTGACCGGCCTGGACGGGTTCTTCCCCTGCTTCACCAGCCTGGACAGGGCTCTGGCCGCCCCGCTGCCCTGAGGCTTGGCCTGGCCGGCGATGGTATGGCGATCGTGAACCAGATGGTTTTCCCTGGGCCGTGAGGTGACGGAATGACGCCCCAGTCGTCGGCGAGGCCCGCCACGATCGGCAGGCCGCGGCCACGCGAACTGGCCGGCGGCGGCATCGGCGCCGCCGCCGGGCGGTTACCGGCCGAATCCGTCACTTGTACCCGCAGGGTGCCACCGGTCAGCTCGACAGTTACCTCGAAGTGGGTGAGCGCGTGCTGGACGGCGTTCATCGCGAGTTCGCCGGTCATGACGGCGATCGCATCCCGGAGGCGGGGAGGGAGGGTCCCGGCCGCCTGCAGCACGAAGTGCCGTGCCGACCTGGCGGATCCTGGGTCGGCGGCGAAGCCACGGCTGGTTTTCATCAGGTGATCTGCAGTATTTCGCCGAGCCCGGTCAGTTCGAGCAGTCGCCGGACGATGGGGGTCGGGTTGCGGACTTGTACCTCCTGAGCCATCTGGGCCGCCCGGGCCATCAGCGCGACGCCGGAACTGTCCATGTACTCCAGGCCGCTGGCGTCTAGGATCACGCTGCGTGGGTGGCTGCCCAGAGCGGCGTTGATTGCCGCACGGACTTGCTTGACGCTGGTCAGGTCCAGGTCGCCGGATAGCCAGATGACCGTGGTCCCGTTTTCCTCGCGCACGTCCACTACGGACGGGTTCTGCTCGGGCGCGCCTAGGTCAGCCATTTCAGTCCAATCAGCGCGACGTCATCGGAGGGCTCGTCGCCGGGTAGTTCGGTGATGGTGCTGTCCAGCAGGTCCTCGAGCGAGGATGTCCTCGCGACGACAGCGTCGGCCAGCCGTTTCATCCCGTCGTCCAGCGTCTCACCCCGGCGTTCGATCAGGCCGTCGGTATAGGCGATAAGCAGGCCCCGGGCCGGGATGGTGATGATGGCAGGATCCGGTATGCGGCCCTCGGGTATCCCGATCGGAGGCGCCGGCTTGACCGGCGGGTAACCCGCGTCCGTGTCGCTCGCTACCAGCGGCGGCAGGTGCCCGGCATTAGCCAGGGTCACCCGGTGCGCCTTGACCTCCGCCAGGCCGCAGAGCACGGTGGCAACGTGCCCGTCCCTGCTAACGTCGAGCATGCGGCGCAGGCGGCCCAGGATCACCTCGGGCGGGTGACCTTCCAGCGCATAGGCGCGGCACGCGTAGTGCAGCGATGCCATCACCGTGGCGGCGCGCAGGTCGTGGCCGGACACGTCTCCGATGACGAACACGAACCTGTCCTCATCCAGCGGCACCACGTCATACCAGTCACCGCCGATATCGGTCCCTTCCGCAGCAGAACGATAGCGGACCGCGATCTCCAGGCCGGCAATGGCGGGGATCTGCTGCGGCAGGAGGGCATGCTGCAGGGTCTCGGCCACCGAGCGCTGCTCCATGTACAGGTGCGTGACCTGCTCGCTGAGCTGAGCTGCAGCATCCCGCCTCCGGATCAGCCGCTCCGTGGCCAGCGCGGCCAGCAGTGTCAGCAGGACCCCGCCCGCCCCGATGGCCCAGGGCAGGACCTGCGAGACGGAGCCCGACAGCGCGGAACGAGGCGAGGTCGTGATGGTCAGCATCGTGTTCCCGAACGGGATCGTGCTGGTGGATGTCGTCCCGCGCAGCGGCAGCGGGGCGGTGGAATCGGTCTCAATCAGCGCGGCGGCGGTCTGGGCGCGACCCAGGTAAACGGCCAGGTTGAGCTGCGAGAGCGGTGAATTCGACGGTATGGAAATCCGCCGGTTGACGGGGAGGGGCTGCTCCGCGAAGGCGACGAAGGTGCTGCCGTGCCCGCTGGCCGCGACGGCGTACGCGATCCGCAGGGCGTGCGGCCCGGTGAGCTCGGTGACCAGGAACGTGCTGCTTGATTCCGCGCGGCGGATCAGGCCTGCCGCCTGGGCCGGGGCCAGCAGCGACCCGCTGCCCAGGCTGGTGACCAGGCGCGCGGTCCCCGTGGTGACCTGCCAGAGCGAGGCGGCGGCGAACTGCCCGCTCGCGGTGACCGAACCGCTCATCGCCTTCCTGAACACCGAAACATCGCCGTTGGTGGCCGCCGCCAGGTTCGCGGCGCCGCCGAGATGATCCTCCACGTACAGCGGGTCCTCCGCGACGATCGCGTCAGCGGTCAGCTGAGTCTGCAGGGACAGCAGCCGGTGCTCGTTCCTGCTGAAGTCATGCGCGGTCACCCAGGCCAGGGCAGCAGTGATCACCAGGCCGAGGACCAGCACAGCGGAGCCCAAGCCCGTCAAAGTTAGCCTGCGTCCCAGCGCACGATCAGGCACGCCCAGCCCGCTCCTTCACCGTGGCAGCGGCACGCATTTCCCCCATAGGGGTTCACTACTACCGCAGATTGTCCCGCGGAAACACTTGGCGCCGGCCGTCCGGGGGCTGATATCCCCGGTTGTATCACGCCGTCCCGACCTGCCTCCATCAGGTCAGGTGGCCACGGGGCCGCATAAGACGGTTTGGGGAAACGCGATGAAAGTCACGGGCGACCATGCTGGCGCCCAGGGTGACGCGGGGGTGCCACCAACGCCCGTTCGGGCTAATGAAAACAGTGATATAGGTGCGGTGTCCTGGTTTGCGCGGACCTCGCCACCGGTGGTGGACCGCCGGGACCCGGGTCACATTATCCCGGCTCACCCGGGACACCCGTCCCGTGACAGCGGGACCGAAAGGGCCGATCGTGGGAATGTGGGTCTGGGCCTTCAGGAACGGGCAGTGCGGGCCCGGCGGCTGACGCCGGCCGGCCTGACCTGGGCGGCGGCCGCGGCGGCTGCGCGACGAGCAGTCCGGCGCGCCCGACCAGCATTTGCTCGAAGCCGAGCGCCACGCGGCGCTGCGCGAGGCCTTCACTCACCTGCCCAGCCAAGGCCAGGCCCTGATCGCGATGCTGATCGCCGACCCGCCCCTGCCGTACGCCGAGATCAGCGCCCGGCTGGGCGTGCCCGTCGGCAGCATCGGCCCGACCCGCAGCCGGTACCTGGACAAGATCCGCCGCCATCCGGCCATCGCGGCGCTGATCGTCGCCTCCGCGGACGCCCACCGCCCGCCCGGCCGGGAGAGCCCGCCGCTCGGCGAAGACCGCCTGCCGACGCTGGCCGACTTCGAGGAGTGGCGCGACGCCTACCACGCGGTCGCTCCCGACCCCACGCACTTCAGCGAGCTTCAGGCCAAGACGGGGACCGCGGTGCACGAGTTCCGGGGGTGGACCGACAAGCTGCGCTCGCTTCAGGCGCCGACCCTGCTGCTGTTCGGCGACCGGGATTTCATGCCGCTGCCCGACGTGGTGGAGATGTTCCAGCTCCTGCCGAACGCCCAGCTCGCGGTGCTTCCCGGGGCCACGCATATGGACGTCAGCCGGCGCACCGACGAAGTGCTCGCGCTGATCACGCCGTTCCTCGACGTACGCTGACCGTCTGCCTCCGCTGAGGCCGCCGGGATACCGAGCTCTTCTGGACGGTTTGGTCCGGCTCCCGTCGGGCGCCCGGAGGACACCGCCCAGTTCCCTGTTTCTTGAACGGCGCCGGTTATCTCCGGCCAGCCGCGACCGGCAGGCCGGCGGCGGTCCACGCCGCGTAGCCGCCGACCAGATCCGACACGTCGGCGAACCCGGCGTGGCGCAGCAGGCTGCTCGCGATCATGGACCGGTAACCGCCGGCGCAGTTGACGACCACGGGAGCGTGGCGGTCGAGCTGGTCGAGCGAGTCGACGAGCACCGCCAGCGGGATAACCCGCGCCCCGGCCAGGGTGCCCAGGGCCGCCTCGCCCGGGTTCCGCACGTCGACCAGCTGGAGGTCCGCCACCTGGCCGGCCAGGTCGGCGAGCTGCCCGGCGGTCAGCCTGGAGCTGGCCTCGACCAGATCGGGACGGTTCAGGTAGAGCTCGCCGGGGTCGCCGAGGTAGCCGACCACCTTGTCGAACCCGATCCGGGCCAGGCGCACGCGGCTCTCCAGGGCGGTCTCGGCGTCGCCGACCAGCACGATCTCACGGTCGGGGTCGAGCACGTCGCCCGCGTACTCGGCGAAGCGGCCCTGCAGGCCGACGTTGATGGCGCCGCGCAGGTGGCCGGCCGCGAAGTCCGAAGGCTCGCGGCTGTCGAGCGGGATGGCTCCGGCCGCCACCCGGTCGAGGACCTCGCGCAGGCTCAGCGCCGGCGGCCGCGCCGTCTCGTCCAGCAGCTGGTGCTGCTGCCTGTTCTGCTGGGCGTCGAACGCGAAGTAGTGCGGCCGGGTGGGCTGGCCCTCGGTTACCGCGGCCACGAACTCATCCTCGGTCATGGGCTGCAGGGCGTAGTTGTAGCGCCGCTGCTCACCCACGGTCGAGCTGGTCTCGCTGGATAGCTGCTTGCCGCAGGAAGATCCGGCGCCGTGCGCCGGGAAGACCCGCGTCTCGTCCGGCAGACCCAGGATCTGCTGGTGCAGCGACTGGTAGAGCAGGCGCGCCAGCGCGTCGGCGTCGAATCCGGTCCCGCTGGAGGCCAGCAGGTCCGGCCGGCCGACGTCACCGACGAACAACGTGTCCCCGGTTAGGACCCCGAACGGGGTGCCGTCGGTCGGGTGCTCGTACACCACGACGCTGATCGACTCGGGGGTGTGGCCTGGCGTGGAGCGGATCTCCATCCAGACCTCTCCGAGGTCGATGCGCTGACCGTGGGTCACAGGCTCGGTGGGGAATTCGAGCCGGGCGGACTCGCCGAAGGAGATCATCGCGCCGGTGGCGGCCGCGAGCTCCAGGTGGCCAGACAGGAAGTCGGCGTGAAGGTGGGTCTCCAGGACCCGCTCGATGCGGAGGCCCTTGGCCGCGGCCTCTTCCAGGTACACCGCGATGTCGCGCTGAGGGTCGACGACGACCGCCCGGCCGGTCGTCTCGTCACCGATCAGGTAGGACGCGTGCGACAGGCATCCCAGATAGTGCTGCGTGAAGATCATCTTCTTCAGCTCCTCTTTGGTTGGAATGGATGCCGGAATGAGTGCGCACGCGCCGTGGATCCGGCAGCCGGGCGGCGGTCGTCGTATTCGGTTAGCCCCCGGAGAGCTCGGCGAGCCCCTGCGCGACCCACTGCTTCAGGGGCTCGGCCTGGACGAACGGGGCGCCGTCCGCTTCGGCGCGCGCGAGCACGTCGGCGGGGGAGGCGCCCGAGCGCAGCCCCGAGTAGAGATAGACCAGGGCCGAGGACCGCGGCCCGGTGCGGCAGGTCACGAGCGTGGGCCTGGGCAGCCGGTCGAGCGCCTCGACCCCGCGCCGGGCGACGTCCATGTCGAACGGGTGCGGCGGGTCGGCGATCAGGTTCACGGACTCGGGGACCGCCGCCTCGACGTCGGCGTACGACATCCCGCCCTCCATGGTGGCGAACTCCTGACCGCACAGGTACAGCCATGACGCCGCCCCGTTCTCCTTCGCGAAGGCCGTCGGATCGGCGACCAAGCCCCGGTTATGAGCCAGCCCGTCCGGGCCTGGGAACTGTGACATTGGTAAGACCTCCTCTTGGTCCGCCTGGTCGGTCTGGTCGGCGGCGTTCAGTTCGGCTGGGGGACGATACGGATGTAGGGCTTCGGCTCCTTCCAGTCGCCGAAGACCTGCCGGGCCTCGTCGTTGGAGACCGAGCCGGAGATGATGACGTCCTCTCCCTGCTTCCAGTTGACCGGGGTGGCAACCCGGTGCTTGGCCGTCAGCTGCAGGGAGTCGACCACGCGCAGGACCTCGTCGAAGTTGCGGCCGGTGGTCATGGGGTAGACGAGGATCAGCTTGACCTTCTTGTCCGGGCCGATGACGAACACGTTGCGGACGGTCTGGTTGTCGGCCGGGGTGCGGGTCTTCGCGTCGCCCTCGACGCTGGCCGGGAGCATGCCGTAGAGCTTGGACACGTTGAAGTCGGCGTCACCGATGATCGGATAGTTCGGCCGGGCTCCCTGGGTCTCCTCGATGTCCTTGGCCCAGGCCTCGTGATCCCCGGTCGCGTCGACGGACAGGCCGATGACCTTGACGTTACGGCGCTCGAACTCCGGCTGCAGCTTGGCCATGTACCCCAGCTCGGTGGTGCAGACCGGGGTGAAGTCCTTGGGGTGAGAGAACAGGATCGCCCACGAATCGCCGATCCACTCGTGGAAGCTGATGCGGCCTTCGGTGGTGTCAGCCTCGAAGTCCGGTGCCGTCTGGTTGATGGACAGTCCCATGTGTGTCACTCCTTCTGTGTAGGTGGCCTTCACTGGCCCGCTGGGCATGAAGGTATGAACCGGCCGTTCCCTGAGCGTTCCCCCGGTCAGCCTAAGAATCAGGCCACCTGCCGCGCCAGGCGCTCGGCCCAGAACGGCTGGCCGGCCGCGGCGTAGAGCTCGCTGGCCGTACCGAAATGATCACGGGCGTCGGCCCGGTCCCCCTCGAGGATGCGGACGCTCCCCGCGGCCGACTCCGCCATGGCCCGCCAGGCCGAACTGGAAAAGTTGTCGGCCACCCGGCTGGCCGCGTCACGGTAGTAGTGGGCGTTGTCGGTGTCTTGCAGGGACGCGAAGGCCTCGGCGGCGACGGGATTGAGCAGCGCGCTGCACGTGGGACAGTCGCCGTAGCGGGCGCCTGCCGCGGCCGCGGCCTGTACGGCGTGCACGGCGGCCGCCGGGTCGCCCCGCTCCATCGCCGCGAAGGCGGCCGTCGCGTGGATGCGCCCCCACAGGTGGCTAGCCATAGGCGACACGGTGGCGATCCCCGACGCCCGCCGCAGGTAGGCGTCCACGTCGGCGAGGCGGCCCTGGCATACGGCCAGCTCGGCGCGCCGCTGCCACGCCAGGGCGCCCGACCGGGACCCGAGGGAGTCGTGCAGCACGCAGCTTCGCTCCAGGCACCCGTCGCTCTCCTCCCAGCGGGCTTGCAGCAGCAGCGACTCTCCCAGCAGGCACCAGGCGAACGCCTGGGCCCGGACCGCCCCCGCCCCTTCGGCCTGGTCGAGGATCCGCCGGGCGTATCCCTCGACGGATTCGAACAGGCCGTCGCTGTAGAGGTGGTACTGACCGATGCAGTGATGGATGTCGAAGACCCGGGCCAGCTCGCCTTTCCCGTCGGAGGTGGCCAGCCGCTCCAGCTCCGACTCGAGCCCTTGTCGCCATTCCCCCTCGAAGTGCGAAACGATGGCTACCGCCTCGCGGGCGGCCGCCAGGTCGTCAGCGGTCCCGCACTCCGTGGCGATGTCCCTGGCCTGTTCGGCGAACTGCCGGGCCGCCGGGATCTGCCCCGTCTCCCAGGCCAGAATCGCGCGGACGCGCAGGACCCGGCCCGTCTCGGCGCGTTCGGCGCGATGGGCCTGAGCCGCGTCCACATGGGCGACGGCCATGTCCGGCCGGTGCTGCATGAGCCAGGCCTCGGCGCATTTGCGCTCGAGACGAGCCGCATCGTTCGTCCTGTCCGCGGTGAGCGCCCGGGCGAAGGCCTTGGCCGCGCCGGCGCCGTCGCCGGCCAGGACCCGCAGGTCGCCGACCCGCTCCCACAGCTCGGCGGAGAGTTCAGGCTCTTCGGACCGCCTGGCGTTGACCTCCTCGCGAAGGCGCTGGACCTGGGCGCTCGGCTCGATGCCCAGCTCGCGGTCGAGAGTCTCGCTGAGCTGGTCATACTGGCGCAGGGCATCGCTACGCCGGCCAGCCAGGCCGTACAGGCGCATCAGGAGAGCGTGGGACTCCTCCCGGGTGGGTTCGGCGGCCACCAGGGTCCGCGCCGCCTCCGTGGCGCTCTCGATGTCGCCGTTCGCCTCGAGCAGCACGCACCACTCGGACAGCCCGCCCACGTACGCGTCGCGCAACTCGCGCCGGGCCGCGTCGGCCCACTCCTCATAGGGCTCATCCGGCAGCAGGTCACCGCCGTACCAGGCCAGCGCGGACCGGTACGCGTCCGCGTCGCCCGACCGCCGGGCCGCCGTCAGCGCGGAAAGGAACGACGCCGCGTCGACGATCAGCCCATCCGAGGCCAGGCACACGACGTCATTCTGGAACTCGATCAGGCGTGCCGCACCGCGCGACACCCCGTCCAGAGCCGAACGCGCCTGGTGAATCGCCTTGCGCAGGTTGGCGCCCGCCGCGGCCACCTCGAGTTCGGGCCACAACAGGTCCATCAGCCGCTCGCGGTGCACTCGATGGCCCGGCGCCAGGGCCAGGATCTTTACCAGGGCGGCCGGCTTGCGCCTCCGCCACACCTCGTCCGGCACCGGCTCCGGCCCCACCCCGACCCTGAAACTCCCCAGCAGCGTTATCCGCAGCCCATTCGGGCCGATAGTCCGCCCATCCTGCTCATGCGCTTGCATGCCTCGCCCTCCCCGGCCAACTGCAGCAGCCGCAAGCCAGCCCATCAGCAAGCGTAACCCCATCTACTTCGGTGTCTCTGCAGGGTAGGGCCCTATCAACTAGTTCCAGAGCGACAACCGCGCCCGCGCCTCCCGCCTTTTCGCCCAGTCCCGTCCCACCATTCGGCCGACCATGTCCCCGTATTTCCAGCCAAAGGCTCCCGGGGCCCACGGGTCTGCCAGCGCCGCAAGGCCCGCCAGCGCCGCAAGGGCCGCTAGCGCCGTGCGACCAGCTAGCGCCGTGCGACCAGCTAGCGCCGTGCGACCCGCCAGCGCCGTGCGACCCGCCAGCGCCGCAAGGCCCGCTAGCGCCGCGCGGCCCGAGACCGCGTTCACGGCTCCGCCTGCATGGGCCATCCGCCATCAACCACCTCACATGTCTCACAGACCGCTTAGCCACCGCCCGTGGCGCCTGCTTCCGACCTGGCTGGCGAGCCGGCAGACTGGATGGAGGTGGGACTAGGCGCACCGGCCAACCCAACCCCGGGCCTAGCATGGGCTTCGTCTCAGCTGAACGGAAGGCGGATATGGAGACGACGTCGCAGCCAGAGCCGACGCCGCCTCACCCCACGACGGCGACCGTATCGAGGTGGCCACGCGGCGAGCGAGGGCCAGGGCCTAAGCCAGGGCCAGGGCAAACGCCAGGGCCTAAGCCAGGGCCAGGGCAAACGCCAGGACCACAGCCAGGGTCTGCCCTGGCCGCGGCCCGCGGCCACGGCGTGCGCCTTCTCCTGCTGGGCGCCGCCGGTGTGCTCGGATCGTGTTGCGTCCTGCTCGGCGTGCTAAGGCCCGGATCGCCGTTCGTCGCCCAGGGTGCCTCGTCGTGGTTCTGGACCTCGCCAGCGGTCCGGGCCGGGCGGCCGGAGAGCACCGGCCAGTTCCTCGGAATCATGCTCGTGTACCTGGGCATCGCCCTGCTGCTCGGTGCATGGTTCGAGACGATCCGGGCCACTAGAACCGATTCCGGGATACCACTGAGGCAACTGCTCCTGATGCTGGTGGCGTGGGCGGTCCCTCTCCTGCTGGCGCCGCCGCTGTTCAGCCGGGACGTCTACAGCTACGCCGCCCAGGGCCAGATGGTGTCCAGGGGCCTGAACCCCTACCTGCGCGGCCCGAGCGTGCTCGGCAGCGGCGGCAGCAGCAGCGGCGGCTCGTTCCTGTCCCTGGTGGATCCGCTGTGGCGGCACGCGACGGCCCCGTACGGCCCGGCGTGGGAACGGCTGTCGGGATGGGTGGTGCAACTGTCCGGGCACCGCGTCGTGTGGGCGGTCGTAGGTTTCCGCCTGGTCGCCGTGATCGGACTGGTGCTGGTGGCCTGGGGGATCCCTAAACTCGCACGCGCCGCAGGCCGCGATGACACCAAAGCGTTCGCTGTGGCGGTCCTGAATCCCCTGGTGCTGCTCGTCCTGCTCGGCGGGGCGCACAATGACTCGCTCATGCTGGGACTCCTCGTCCTGGGCTGCGTCCTGGCGGCCCGCAGGCACCCGCTGGCCGGGCTCGCCTGCTGCGCCCTGGCCGCCGAGGTGAAGGCTCCCGCGCTCCTGGCCGTGCTCTTCATCGGCTGGGCCTGGTGGGGACAGGGCCAAGACCGAAAGCAAAGGCTGGCCAAGACCGTCCTATCCGTCTGCCTCACCCTCGCGGTGATGGCCGCGATCGGTGCGGCCGTGGACCTGAGCTGGCGCTGGGTCGCCGCCCTGCTCGGCGCCGGCACGGTCGTCTCGTGGCTTGATCCCGTCACCGCTATCGGGCTGGCCCTGGCCCACCTGGCTCACGCCGCGGGCTACCACGGCGGGGAGACCGCGTTCGTCCGCGCCTCAAGGGCCATCGGGCTGGCCGTCGCGGCCGCCGTCTCCCTCCGCCTGCTCATCCGGCCGCCGGTCCCGGGCCCAAGCCCAGGACCGGCCCCAAGCCCAGACCCGACCCCAAGCCCAGGCCCGGCTCCGAGCCCAGGCCCGGCTCCGAGCCCAGGCCCGGCCTCCGGCCCAGAGCCCCAGCCCGTCCGCGCCCTGGGCTGGAGCATTTTCGCCTTCGTGCTGCTCGGGCCCGTCATCTGGCCCTGGTACTACGCGTGGGCGTTCGTCTTCCTGGCGGTGGTGGCCGAGGGATGGACCCTCCGCCTGGTAGCTGCCCTCTCGGCGATCGCTTGTTTCGCCACCATGCCGACCCCCCGCCTGCTGGTCTCAGCGCCCGCACCCGCCCTGGTCACCGGCTGGCTGCTACTGGCCGCCCCGGTCATCGCCTACGTGATCACCGTGGTCATCAGGTCGCGCCGGACGACCAGACCAGGAACCAGAGCCGTCACGTAACAGATCAGCGCTTGGGCCAGTGCCAGGCCGGCTGGTCGAGCACGCCCTGGCCCACCACCCGCGTCTCGCCGAACTCCTTTTCCAGCTCAACAGCGCTCATCTCGGTGCCTCCGTGTCTGGCGGCACGGCCGAGGGCCTCGACGAGGGCACGAGAATGCGAAACCACGATGATCTGCGAGTCGTCCGAAGCCATGCTGATGAGCTGCGCGAGCGGCGCCAGCAGGTCGGAGTGCAGGCTGGTCTCGGGCTCGTTGAGCACGAGCAGGCCGGGCGGGCGCGGCGTGAGCAGCGCCGCGACCCACAGCAGGTAGCGCAGCGTTCCGTCGGATAGCTCGGCCACGCCGAGCGGACGGAGCAGGCCGTGCTGGTGCAGGCGCAGGTCGATGCGGCCGTGGCTGTCCCACTCGAGTCTGATCCGGCTGCCAGGGAAGGCCAGGTCGACGGCCACGTCAAGCGCCGCGGCGTTGCCTACCTCGCAGATGGTCTGCAGCGCCGAGGCCACGTCCGCGCCGTCGTGGCCAAGTACGGGGGTGCGAGTCCCGACCGAACTGCGACGGGCCGGTGCCAGCGCGTCGGTCCGGAAGTAGTCGTAGAACCGCCAGGACCGGATCCGCTCGCGCAAGGCCAGTATCTCGGGCGCGCGCTGCGGGTCGGCGAACTCGCTCAGCATGCTGTCGTAGACGCTGATCGGCTCAGGCCCAGCCCAGCCCCGGTCGGCGCCGCGCAGCCGCACGATCCCCTTGTGCCGATCGCACAGCAGCGCCGAAGGACGCAGCACCGGGCCACGCCATACGCACTCCCGCTTGATCTCGGGGTCGAGGGCGAACGCCGTCGTCTGGCTGGGCGGCGGAAGCCCGAAGTCGATGGCGTAACTGAAGTCGTCGGCGCCGAACCCTAGCCGCAGGCCTACCGGCTGGCCCCGGACGGTGCCCTGAACCGGGTAGCGCCCCTCCCGGACCGATGACCCGATCTTGTCCGGGCCCGCCCACAGCGTGGAGGGCAGCCCGCCCTCCCGGGCCAGCGCCGCGACCGCACCGTTGCGCGCGCTGTCGGCGAGCAGGCGCAACGCCCGGTACAGGCTCGACTTGCCGCTCCCGTTCGCGCCCGTCACCAGATTCAACGACACCAGCGGCATGACCACCCGGCGCAGTGACCGGTAGTTCTCGATCGCGAGAGTCCGGATCATGGGCCCGACGATAGGGCCTAGGCCGGACGCGCGCGCCCAGATTAAAGCCGCAATTCAGCTCGGCGGACCAGGCAGGAACATCGAGAACGCGCTGCTGATCAGCGGCCCGGCTACGAGAACCGCAGAGGTCAGCACGTCCTTGACGCCACTGGTGACCTGCAGGAGGCCCGCGAGGTCGTTGCGCTCCTGCAGTCGGTTCTGCCACCCGTCGGCACCCGGAGGCAGCACGGGCAGGATCGCGTCGATGGTCGCGTTGGCCCGGCGGCTCAGGCGGCGCCGTCCTGCCCGCCGGTGCCATGATGGCCTAGCTGGCGGTAGCACTCCCACATGGCCATGAACGGCGGAACGGCCGCCGTGACCGCCAGCAGGTAGACCACGGCGATGCGCACCGTTCCGCCGTAATACGGAGTGACGCTGCCGCGCGCGTACCGCCCCGAGAGCACGGCGGCCACGACCACCACCACGACGCCGAGGACGGCCGGCACGGCCTCCGCCCGCAGCACGCGGCGCGGGTTCCGGCCCAGCCGGCGGAGCAGGTCGATACCGACGCGCCACACCGTCGGCAGTGCCGCGATCAAGCCAATGGTGAGCGTGGCCCAGACCTTGAACTCCGGAGTGCTCGTATAGACCCGGCTCGGGGCCGTGGCGCCATCCAAAATCAAGATCAATCCAGCGCCGAACGCCGCCAACAGGAGTGTCAGTAGCGCCAGCCGCCAGTCGGCCGACGCCGGGCGCACCCAGGGCGCCCGCCGGGCCCGAGCCGGATTGGCCGGACGTTCACCTGTGCCCTCGAGCGCCGCGTCCAGTTCGAGGGATCCGCGCCGTTTACTGGCCACCTGGCTCTCCCTGCCCTCCTGCCTAAACAGCGAGCTGCTCACGGAGCATAGACAAGAGCCAGGCCGGACGATCGGTGCTAACCGGTCAACACGCCGCCGGAGGCTCAGGCGAAGGCGGCGGCGACGGGAGCCAGACGGAGCACGTCCTGCTGTCCGGTCAGATCGGGGAGGGAGACGAACACCGTCGTGACGCCGCGGTCGGCCAGCAGCCGGTAGCGGCCGATGTGGTCGTCGGCCGTCCCGGCGTGATGGCTCCGGGCGAAGGCGGCGGCGGTGGACCTGCCGCGCAGCCTCTCCACGATCGACGCGGCCTCCTCACGGTCCCGGCCGATGACCGGGACGTCGAGCACAGTGACCTCGGCCTGCGCCGGATCACGCCCGGCCGCCACGCAGTGCTCGCGGAAGATGGCGAGCTTGCGGTCCAGCGTGTCGAGGTCCGAGGGAAGGTTGCAGCCATCGCCGAGCCTGGCGGCGATGGCCAGGGTGCGCTTCTCGCCGCCTCCGCCGACGATGATCGGGATCGGGGACGCAGGCCGCGGATAGCAGGTGGTTTCCGGCAGCCAGACCCGCTCGCTCCGGTATTCCCTGGTGCCGGGCTGCCACAGGGCGCGAAGCGTCTCGATGGCCGACTCCAGCTCGTCCAGCCGGACCCGGGCGGGCGGAAAGGGCAGGCCGAACCCGGCATGCTCGCGCTCCCACCAGCCCGCCCCGATGCCGCAGAACGACCGTCCGCCGCTCAGGGCATCGAGCGTGGCGACCGTCTTGGCGAGGATCCCAGGCGCGCGGAACGTGACCGGTGTTACCAGCGTGCCGAGGCGGAGACCCCGTTCCAGGCCCGCCAGCATCCCCAGCGTCACCCACGGCTCGGGGATCGGCTCCCAGGCGCGGCCGACCTGGGGGATCTGGATCAGGTGATCCATCAGCGCGATTCCCTGCAGGCCAGCCTCGGCGGCCGCGCGGGCTACCCCGGCGAGCCAGTGCGCCGGGCCTTCCGGATCGGAGTCCCAGGTAAACCGGGACAGTTGCAGCACGAGCCCCATGCGGACCGGCCGCTGCCGTTGCTCGCCGGCGGCCGCCCGCGCACCGGGGGAGTGGGAGGCCTCGGGCCGAGCCGACCCGGCGGTCGTCACCAGGTCCCAGCCCTCGCCGCGGATCTCGGTCGCCGTGGTCCGCATCCGCCGTAGCTGGCCCTCGAGCGCCGGCGCGGGCACCGACCCGCCGACCGGGTCGCGGGCGCGGTTGCGGCGCCGGCACTCCGCCGGATCGGTATCGAAGAGCACGGCGACGGCGGGCATGCCGTTGTTCCTGGCTAGCCCCAGGTAGCCGAGGCGGCGTGCCGGGTCGAGTCCGAGGGTGTCCACTACCGCGGTCAGGCCGCGGCGGAGCCGGGCCGCCACGATCTGATCGAGCAGGGCAAAGGCGTCGGCCGACGCGTCCAGGTCGTGCTCCCCGCTACCCACCACCGCGCGCAGCCGGTCGGACGAGACCACCTCAGCCGGGCGGTAATGCTCCGCGGCCCAGTATGACTTCCCAGACCCTGACGGCCCGACCAGCACGATCAGCGCAGGATCGGGAAGCGGCCCCGCCGTCCCCAGTTCCCCTGGTCCCGCCGGATCCACGTCCCCTCAGGATCCCTCGGCCAGGGCGGCGAGCCGGTCGAGCGAGGCCAGGAGCCTGTCGGGCGTGGTCGCCCGGGCTGCCCGGAAGCGGTTCTCGTCGGTCAGCTCGGTCCAGTCGTACGTGTGGGTGACCCTCGTGCGGGAGGCGGCGACGCGCTCGAGTTCCCATCGCCACAGGTGCCCGGGCGGTGCCTGTCCCGGCTCGGATGGCCTCCAGGCCATCAGGCGGCCCTCGTCGAACTCCACCACGTGGTTCTCCCTGATGCCGCCGCGGGTGAGCGCCATCGTGAACACGTCCCCCGTACGCCGCACGCGCTGCCCGGCCGCTGCCGACTCTAGGTTGTCGTTGCCGTCCCAGCGCGGCTGCTCGGCCGGATCGGCGATCAGCTCGAAGATCTGCCCGGGTTTGGCCGCGATCTCACGGCTGGCGCTGACGATACGCGTTTCCTGTTCCGTTGCCATGCGCCCATCCAAGCACCCGGTCGAGACGCTCCCTGGTTAGGGATCACGGTGGCAGCTGTCCGCCGCTAACCAGGGCGGCGGTACCGCCGACGTTGCCTTCACGGGTCATCGTGGCCAGGGCACTGGCCTGGCCCAGCACGTAACGGTCGAAGAAGGCCACGGTCACGCGGGCCACCAGCCGCTCCACCGGGTTGGTTCCCATGTACGGGGTCACGTGGTTCGCGCCGAACAGGTCGAGGTAGTACCTGGCCCTGGCCTGGTCCGCGCGATACAGCTGCAGGCTGGTCCACGGCGCGTTGATCGTGTCCGCGGTCCCCTGGACGAACAGCATCGGCGGCGCCGGGTTGCCGAAGTACCGTCCCGGCATGGGCGGCCACTCCTGCCCCGAGAGCACGGCCACGGCCTTCAGCCGGTGATCGGTGCAGCACGTATCGGCCGCGAGGGTCGCCACGGTGTCCCCGCCGTCAGACTGGCCGACCGCCGCGACCTCACGCTGGCTCAGCAGGCCGGACAGCACGTCATGCGACGCGGCGCTCAGGGCCAGCAGCCTGCTGAGGGCGTACGACATGTCCTCCGGCTGGTTGACCAGGTCCGGCTCGTACGCGGCGGCACCGACGGTGCAGTCGGTCCGCGGGAAGTTCACGACCGCGACCACGTACCCGGCGCCGGCCCAGGCCCGCAGCAGGTCCTCGTACTGGACGCCGCACTGCATGAACCCCGGGGCGAACACCAGCAGCGGGAACGGGCCGTGCGCGGCTGGCGGCCCGGCCGGCCGCCGGGCCAGCGGATACCAGATCACGACCACGAGCGCCCGCTGGCCGAGGAACTGACCGGTCGGGCCGGTGTGCGCGGGCTCGAAGAAGGTCATCCGCCGCTGGCCGACCTGGTAGGCGCCGGGCCTGCCGATGTCGGTGACCTCGGGGGTGGAACTGGCCGCCGGGTCGCTGGGCACCCCGCGCTGCGCCTGCGTCGCCACCACGCTCAGCGAGCGCCCCGCACACGCGGAAACCAGCGACAGGACCGCGAGGACGACCACGATCGCCTTACGGACGGTAACGGTCCTGGCGTCCGGCGTCACGGTCAGGTCCTAGCATCTCCAGGGTCATAGGTTGCCAGCCAAGCTACCTGACCTGGATGGAGGCGGTGGGTGAATTTGAGTCGGCCGGCCCGCCCTACCAGGTCGATACCGGCGCCGGTGCGCGGTCGTCGGTGTCGTCACCGGGGCCCGGATCGTCCGCATGCTCACCGCGGGCACCGTATCGGCGCAGCCCCGTCCCGTAGTAGAAGACCGCCCCGGCCATCGTCACCACCGCCACCGCGATCACGGCGCCCCAGCCCTGGCCGAGGCCGGCGGCCACGGCGATCACGGCGCCGAGGGCCAGCATCGAGAGCGGTGCCCGCCGGCGGCCTCTGATACTCGTCATGACCCTGCCCCCTCATCGTCCGGGTCGAACATCTTGTCGAGCGGCAGGTCGAAGAACCGGGCGATCTTAAACGCCAGCGGCAGCGACGGCAGGTAACGGCCGTTCTCGATGGAAATCACCGTCTGGCGGGAGACGCCCAGGGCCGTCCCCAGCTCAGCCTGGGATAGGCCGCGCTGGGCGCGCTGTTCCCGGACCCGGTTCCGCATGATGTCAAGGTAGCTTGACAGTCCGGTAAAGTCAAGCGACCTTGACAAACCCGCTGACCTGGAACAGCGACCACTATCCGGGTGAACTCTCACCGGACGCGGGAGAATCCTGTCACCATTGCTCCGGAGATGATGCGGCGCAACTACGGCAGACGGGTACTGTTGGCGGCCGTCGCGGTCCTGCTGCTGGTCACCTGGGCCGCGAGGAGCGGATCGCCTGGCGGTGGTGGTCCGCGTCCGGCCGTGCTTCTCACGGCTCTTGGCCGGGCCGCCGCGAACGCGTCCGCCGAGCCGCTGGCGGGGATCACCGTCGGCATCGACCCCGGGCACAATGGCCGCAACGCTGATGATCCGTCCTACATCAACCGCCTGATCTGGAACGGCCGCGAACGGGAGACCTGCGATACGGCCGGCACCGAGACCGACGGCGGCTATACCGAGGCCGAGTTCAATTTCAACGTCGCCACCTTCCTGCGCCGTGATCTCCAGCGCGACGGGGCGCGCGTGATGATGACCCGGACCAGCAATTCCGGCGTGGGACCGTGCGTGACCACCCGCGCACAGATCATCAACCGTGCTCACGCCAACGTCGCCATCGATATCCATGCCGACGGCGGCCCCGCGTCAGGACGCGGGTTCACGGTCCTGGAACCGGTCGCGGACGGGCCGAACGATCGGGTGATCGGCTCCTCGCGGCGATTCGGCAGCGACGTCCGCTCGGCGTTCCTGGCCATGACCACCATGCCCGTCAGCACGTACGACGGCGCGGACGGAATCGCCTACCGCGACGATCTGGCCGGGCTCAACCTCACGACCGTCCCCAAGGTCCTCGTCGAATGCGGGAACATGAGGGACGCTACCGACGCCGCCCTGCTGACTTCCTCAGGCTTCCAGCAGGAGATAGCCAAGGCGCTGGCGGCCGCGATCATTCGCTTCCTGGGAAGGTGACGGATCTGCGGAACTTGCTCATCAGGTACGGCCCGGCCAGCACGGGCTCGTAGCGGGGCGGTTCGCCCGGCTCGACGCAGGTCGGCAGGCACTTGCGGCGCCCGCTGCGGTCGGATATGACGCCGCCGACGATCGAGGCCACGACCACGCCGCCGGTGTAGATCAGGATCAGGATGAGCAGGCCGTCCGCCGCCGTCTGGCCGGGGAACAGCAGCGCATAGTGCACCTTGTCGCGCAGGAAGTAGAGCAGGTACAAGGTGCCCATCGCGATGGAGAGGGTGGCCAGGAAGCGGGTCAGCCAGGCCCAGCCGAAGTCGGGGTACTCGCGCGGGCTGATCCAGTAGGAGGAGGCCACCCGGCGCCACGAGAAAGGCTCCCGGTGCTCAGGCGCGAGCGGATAGTCGGGGGTGAAGAATACGAACGGCAGCGCCAGGACCACCATCAGCACCGCCAGCGCGATATACCCGGTGACCAGGTCCTGGTTGAGGACGTCCACGACCAGGACCGTGCCCAGGACCAGGCCGAGCGCGATCGGCATGCCGATCCAGCCGGACACCGTGGCCCGCTGCCGGACCGGCACGTGGTCGGGGATGGCCGCGCTCAGGCTGGCGAACTCGCCGTTCTGGAAGGCGCCGAACAAGAACCACAGCACGCCCACGACCAGCACCGTGCCCGCTTTGGCCAGCAGCCCCACGCAGACCGCGGCCGGCAGCACCATGATGAGCGTCCACCGGTGTCGGCGGCCGCTGAACCGGCCCAGCCGCCGGCCGTGCGCGGTGCGGTCGGACAGCGCGCCGACGATCGGCGTGGCCAGCGCGGAGGAGACGGCGTTGACCGCGGTCACTATCCCGAGGGCGGCAATCTTGTGGCGAGGCGTGATGTCCTGTAGCTGGAGCGCCAGGACGACCTGCGACGGCGCCTGGACCGCCATCCACATGCCCAGCATGGCGAGGGTGAGGCCCACGATCCAGCGGGGCCGCACGTGCGTGGTCGGTTCGGCCAGCGCGAGCGACCCCATGTCCGGCCGGCCGATTGCCTCATCCCTCATGCATCCTCCGCTGCCAGGGCCATGGCTGGATCATGACGCATCCCCGCTCCTGGTGTCATCCTGCTGCGTCAGGCGCCCATCCTCAGCAGTCCGGGCACGCCGCGACGGCGGAGCAGCCGCGTCTCCGCGACCACCACGACCGCGGCGAGCACCGCCAGCCCGGCGGCCGGGACGACGAGGGCCACCAGGTCGGGCGCTATCGGCACCGGCGCGGTGGAGCCGGTGAACACCGACAGGTTGAGCGCCCCGGAGGTGAGCATGGGCAGCACCACCGCGCAGGCCACCCCGGCGGCGATGGCGGCGAGGACGGACAGCAGCGCCTCCCCGAGGACGAGCCAGATCTGACTGCCCTGCCGCAGGCCCATGGTGGTCAGCCTGGCCACCGTCAGGTCACGGTCCGCCGCGCCCAGGGCCAGCCCGAGCAGCAGGATGACCAGCCCGAACCCGGCCGCCACCACGAGCGACAGCCGCATGATCACGTCCGCGGAAGCCTGCAGCGGTGAGCTGGCCAGCGCGCCGAGTACCGCCGAACGGAATCTCACCGCCGCGCCGGGTACGTCCTGGCCCGCCACCGCGGCCAAGGCGGAATGGTTGATCCCAGTCCCGGTGATGAGCAGCAGGTTGGTCGCCGGCGGACCGGTCTCGCCGATGATGCGCTGCAGCGGCATGATGACGAACAACCCGGAGCCGATCGCGGCCGGAGTGCTCGCCACGGTTCCGGCCACCCGCACCTGGAGCGGTCCCATGCCGGCCTGGGAGGTCAGCTCGGCGACCCCCGAGCCGATGAGCGCGGCCGCCGACGGTGACGCCACCACGGCCGTGACCCCGTTCGACGACCCGAGCCGGGCCAGCGGGGCCGAGGGAAACGGGACGCTCGCGGTGTAGGCGGCGTAGCTGGCGGGGTCGACGGCCACGACCGTCACGATCTGGCCGTCGGGCACCTGCCAGGACATCAGCCAGGCGACGGCGGTGCGCCGGACGCCCGGCACGCCGGCGACCGCCTGCTGGGCGGCCGGGGTCACGATCGGGGTGACCCCGGTCGCGTCGAGCACCGCGTCGCCGCCGGTCAGCGCCCAGGAGGCCGCGACCTCACCCCGAGCCACGGCGTCCCGCACCATCCCGGCGAACGACGCTACGGTGAGGGCCAGGACCAGGGCAAAGGCCGGCGCGACGCTGACCAGGGAGGCCCGCGCCGCCCGGGTCAGCGCCAGGAACCCGGACGCGCCTGCGCGGCCGGCGTAGAGCCTGAGCAGGCCCCGGATGACCAGCGGGTAGAGCTGGCCGACCGCGATCACGGCCAGGATCGCGACCAGCGCGGGAGCCATCGCGACGTACAGGTTCACCGTTCCCGGGGGTGGCGCCCCCTGATCGTGCAGCACGACGAGCCCACCGACGGCGGCGGCGCACGCGGTGACCTCGGCCACGGCCCGGCGCGACAGGCGCGGGGCGCGCCTGGCGCGCACGCCAGGGTTCCTGGCCGGGGCCGGCCTACGGTACCGCCACGCCGCGATGGCGGGCAGGCCGAGCACCGCTACCAGCGCCGTCAGGCCGCCCAGCCACCAGGCCAGGTCGGCCGCGGGTCCTGGCGTGAGGAGCACCGCCAGGCCGCCGCCCGCCAGCGCCCCGGGCACGCAGGCCAGCCCGCTGCCGCGCAGCGTCAGCGCGGCCAGTTGCCGCAGCGACGCCCCGCGCGAACGGAGTATCTCGAGCTCGACGGAGCGGCGCGCCTCGTTGATCCGCGCGGCGAGGAGCAGGACGGCCGCGCCGACCACGGTCAGGCTGACGAACAGCAGCGACAGCACCTGCTGCACCGCGGTATCGGTGAGGGCGAACGCGGTCAGCTGAGTGAGCAGCTCGGCGTGGACCGTCAGCGGCACCGCCCCGCCGGCCAGGTCACCGGACAGGGTCACGGACGCACCCGAGGCGCGGAAGAGCGAGTGCTGCAGCGTCGGAACCTGGTCCGCCTGCAAGCCGGAGAGGCTGAGCGGGAACTCCCACTGGATGGTCATGGGGAGCAGGGCGAAGTCGGACTGCATGGTGACGAACTCGCCGGGATCGGCGAATACCGCGCCCGACCAGTAGGGCGCCGAGTGGGCCGCCGGACCGGGAACGTTGAACGACGGCGCTTGGGCGGCGGCGTCGACGTTCCAGAATGCCGAGGTAATCCCCCGGGGGCGGACGATCGCCGTGACGATCACAGGTACCTTGACCGTCTCCACGTCCAGCCTGAGCACCGATCCGGGGTGCAGCCCGAAGCGCGCCGCGGTCGCCACGGTCACCGCGATGTGCAGCGTCTGGCCGAGGCGGCTGGGCGGGGGGAAGGAGCCGGCGACGAGCGTGACGTTGCTCGTCAGCGTGTCGCGGTAAATGACCTCGAGTTCCGGCGGGACTCCGCCGGATATCGCGCGAGGCGCCGCGCCTGCGGTCACGATCAGCGGGTTGGTCGACAGGCCCGCCCACTGACCCGGCCCGAGCGGCAGCGGCGTCTTCGCCAGGAAGTGGCCAATCTGGCTCCGCGATTCGCCGAGCTGGCTGTCGTCCAGGGCGGGCGGGGTGGAGTCGCTGACCGTGTCGGCGAACGTGTACCAGTCGTCAGCGACCTGGACCGCCCGGTCGACGGCCGTGACCCCGGCGAGCTCGTGCTGCAGCGCCCGGGTCCGCGAATGCAGGCTGTACCTCGGGCCCGCCATCGCGACGAAGACGCATCCGAGTACGAGCAGCGTCAGGGCCAGGGCGCTCACCGTTGTGCCGCCGACCTGCGCGCGCAGCCACGATCGCCTGGTGCCGGTTCCGCCGTGCGCAGTTCGGCGGCGGTTTCTGGCCTGCGCGCGATGACGGCTCATGCCGCCTCCGCCGCGCGCAGCTCGGCGGCGGGGTCCGGCCTGCGCGCGATGACGGCCGCCGCGACCAGCACCGGCAGGGCCGCCACGGCGAGCGCCAGCGGCAGTGCCTGGGCCCAGGCGAACTGGATGAGCACCGAGGGAACCGGCGGGCTGGCCGTGACGGTCAGGGTGACGGCGGGGACGAGCAGCTCGGCGATGACCGCGCCGAGGACCAGGCCGGCCAGCGCAGAGGGCAGGCCGAGCATCAGGCGTTCCAGGCACAGCTGCCGCGCGGCTCCGCCCGGGGCCACGCCGAGCGCGGCCAGCAGCGCGTTCTCCGCCCGGCGCTGGCGGATGCCGACCGCGATGGCCACGCAGCAGCCGGTGATAGCCAGGACCGCCGCGGCGATCGCGATAGCCAGCAGCGCGTGCTGCGGCACGGCGGACAGCGGGTTGGCGGCGAGCCCGGCGGCCAGCTGCGCCACGCTCGTGACGGAGGATCCAGCCGGCAACGCGGTCAGCAGGCTCGGCGGCACCCGCTGCCCGGCGGTGGACAGCCACCACTCGGTCACCGGCAGCGGAGGCAGCGACTGGTTGGCGAGGTAGTCCTGGACCGTCGGCAGGTCGACGATGACCGCGCCGTACGGTGAGGTCACCGTCGGGAACGTCGAGACCACCGCGACGATCGTCACCCCCAGCGTGGCGCCGCCGCCTATCGTCACCGACACCGTGTCGCCCACGTTGGCGCTGTTCGCGGCCAGGAACGCCCGGGTCGCGATGCCCGGAACCGAAGCGCCCGCCACGGGTGAGGGTACCGCCAGGTCGAGCTCGCCTTGGATCGGCCCTCCTGGCGCACTGAACACGCCGAACGCGCCGAACGCGCCGGTCGTCCCAAATCCGCTGTCGAACGTGGCCGTCCACGCGGCTCCAGCGCCCAGCCGGGACGAGAGGACCAAGGGCACGTCGTAGCTGTTGTCCGGCGCCCCGAACGCCTGGGTGAGCGCGATCAGCTCGTCTGACGTGGCGCTCGCCCTCCAGCCGGACAGCGCGCCCCCGGTCGCGGAGTTCACCGACAGGACCCGGAACGCCGCCGCGGCTTGCCCGCGAGCCGACGGCAGGTCGTAGTCCACGATGATCGAGGTCAGCCGCAGGGGATAGGCGACCTGACGGCTCGCTCCCGCGAGGCGGACGGCCAGGGTATGCGGCCGGCCGTCGGCCGTTATCGTCCCCGCGGGAAGCTGGTAGGCGTCGCCGTCGGCATCGTCGATCGTGATCGTCACCGTGGCGGGCGGGAGCTTGAGCCGCGCCGGGCCGAGGGCGGCGGTGAGCCTGATCACCCCGGTCTGCCCCGCCAGCACGACGCCCGGCCGGATGCCGCCGGGCTGGATCTTCCGGAACAGCGCCGTAACAGGCAGCGATGACTGGTCCGGGCGCAGCAGCGCGATCTGCGCCGCCCGGCCGGGGTCGAGCGCGACCAGCGGGCTGCCCGCGTTGGTGGCGGAGTCGGCGACGACCACGGGCGTCGCATCGAGCACCGCAGGAACCCTGGCCAGCCGGTCTGCCTGCGCGACCGGCAGCGGCTGGGACAGGTCGGCGCGCACGTCGGCGCCCGCGGCGAACGCCGCCTGGTCGTGGTTGGACCTCAGCCAGCTCTGGTGCTGAGCCAGGGCCAGCGTGCTGGTGGCGACGGCGAGCACGATCAGCAGGACGGTGCCGCCCTGGCGGAGCGGCTGACGGCTGACCTGCCAGCTGGCCAGGGCCGCGGTCAGCCGCCTGCCCCGGGCGGCCAGCCGGTCCCCGGCCTTGCCCGCGAAGGGCAGGATCCGCAGCGCCGCGATCGTCCCGCCGGCCAGCGCCAGCGCAGGGGCCAGTGCCAGGACCGGATCGATGCCGGTACTGCCGTTCGGCCCGGCCGACACGGCGGTGTAGCGGCGAAGCTGCCATCCGGCCAGGACGGCGAGGACCAGCACCGCGACGTCGGTTCCGGCTCGGCTGGCCGCGGAGATGGCCGCCTGCCGGCCCCGCCGGATCCGGGCGTCACCCGGCGTGGGCGCCAGGGCCGCGGGCGCGATGAGGATGACGGCGGCTCCGGCCGCCACGACGGCCGGGGCCCACCACGCTCCGGCCACCGTGCCGGTTTGGTGGGCGGCGATCCGCCCGGCCAGCCACACCCCGGCCACCGCGCCGCCTGTCCCGGCGATCAGGCAGAGCGGTATGGCTTCGGCCATCGCCATGCGGACCAGTTGCAGGCGGGTGGCGCCCCGCGCGGCCAGTATGGCGTACTCGCCTTCCCGTTGCGCCGCGAGCAGTTGCGCGGCCGCGACCAGGGCCGCGCCCGCCAGCAGGAACAGCTCGACCGCGGTGATGGCCAGCAGTGACCGGGAAACGCCGAGGCTGGTCGCCGTTCCGGTCAGCACGGAGTCCAGGCTCGTGTTCAGGGTCAGGCCGACGATCGCGGTCGAGTTGGAGACCGTCTGCCGCAGCGCGGACACCCTGGCGGCGACCGTGCGGAAGTTGCCGAGCGGGATCGCGGGCGTGTCCGGCTGATCGACCCAGGAACCTCCGAAGACGGCGAGCCGGCCCGGCAGGACCGCCGGGTTCACCACCAGCGGTCCGTAAGTGATGAATCCGCCGAGCGTGCTGGCTCCGCTGGCGGCGATCTGGTTGAGGTTCCAGTACGCCCCAGGGGCGGCCCGGAACAGCCCAGTGACCAGGAACGACACCTCGTGCTTGGTGACCCGGTCCCGCAGGTGCAGCACTTCGCCCGTGGACACGTGCAGCAGGGCTGCGGCGTTGGCCGGCAGTGCCGCCGGTATCGGCCCGCTGGGGCCCGGGGCGGTCGGCCAGGCCCCGGTCACCAGGTGCGCGTGCGTGGTGACGCCGTCGAAGGTGGCGGCCTCGGTGATCGGGATGTTCTTCCCGCTCGTGAACGGCAGCCCCAGCGGGTCTGAATAGTAGGCGTAGTGGAACGCCGACGGCGCGCCTTCCAGGGCCCGAGTTACGTCCGTATGCAAGGCCGCGGTGTAGCCAGCCGCGTCCTCGCTGGTGATGGGGCCGTCGATGACCATGGGCGTGCCGGACGCCGCAATCAGGCCCTGGCGCACCGACCGCGGCAGGGCCTGGCCGGAAAAGACCACCAGCGTGGTCGCAAGCGCCGCCGCCACGAGTGTGGTGAGTGCTGCAGCGGCTAGCACCGCCCGGTGGGCGTTCAGCCGGGGCAGCGTGAACGTTCCCCGGTAAAGCATCAGGTCAGCAAGTTACCGAAGCCGGACACCACTTGGGAACTCCGTTCGGTCTCAACTTGGCCTAATGGCTGGCCAGCGCCGAGGCCGCGCGAAGCGATCTCGTGAACGGTCGAGTTCGTCGACGCCGGTGCCGAAGCGCTGACCGCGCCCTAGCAAGAAGTAAAACCGCCCTGGTAGCCGGCGGGCGGCAGCCCGATGAGGTAATCGGCGCCCTGCGGCACGAGGTACAAGGTGATCGACCAGGCATCGCAGTCGCTGTGATCGGGGCTGTCCGCAGGCTGCTGGTGACTGGTGAACGTGACGGCCGCCGCCTCCCCACCCGAACTCATGCCAGCCAGGCCGGTGAGCGTCTCGCCGGAGTCCGTGGTGGACCCGTCGCCGGCGTAGAAGACCGAGGCCGGACTCCGCTGCAGCGCCTGCGGATCAAGCAGTTGAGCGTACGCCGCGTAGTCGTGCTGGTTGATCGCCGAGAAGTACCGGTCAAGTAGCGCGATGACCTGCCGCAGAGCGGCGTTGCGCCCCACCGCGGGCGCCACCGCCACCGTCACCGTGACGCTCGTTCCGCCGTGACCGAAGGGACTGGGCAGCCCGGAAGCCGACGACGGCACCAAGCGGGGCGTCCTGGCGTGCACCGCGGCACTACCCTCCCGGAGGGCGGCCCGCCCGTGACCATGCCTGAGCTCGAAGGCGGCCGCCCCGCCCAGCCCGGCGATGATGACGACCGCCACCGTCGCGACCACGAGCCAGCGAAACCGGCCGGGCGACCGGTGCCTGGATTCGGCGTCGGCGCCGCCTACATCGGTCCACGCCTCCCGGGCCAGATCGGGCGGGGCCAGCAAGCTGTCGAGCAGGCCGATCCCTATGTCCGGCCGGGTGGCCGGGGCGGCGGGCAACGGACCTGACGCACCCGCGAACGACCAGGGCGTCGAGAACCCGCTCGCCCACGACCCGGAACCAGGCTGTGTCCACGACCCGGAACCAGGCTGGGTCCACGAGCCGGAACGAGGCTGCCCGGAACCGGCCTGCACCGGCGGCCAGGGATCAGCCCCGTGATCCTCCCGCGGTTCCGGTTCGCCGAACTCCGCACCGCACCCATCGCAGTATTGATTGGCGCCGATCCGCTCGCAACCGCACGCCGTGCAGAAACCCATGCCTCTACTCCGAGTTCTCTCCGTGAGCACCAGGCAACTCTTCGTAAAGGCTATTAAGTCTAGGAAGACCACGCCAGCAACCACTCCGGTGTCACGCAGTAACCGGCGGGTACCTCAGGTCGAGATAGGCGCGGGCGATGGACGCGTCGATGGCCCCGGGCACGGGGACCACGCAACTCGTGGCGTCCACGGCGCGGGTGGCCACCGCCTCCAGGCACCGGGCCTGCAGCGCGAATCCGAGGTCCATCGACTCGATGGAGTTTCCGAGCGGGCGGGGGCCGGCCAGGTTGAACATGTGCCCGCGGGATATCACGTGGACCCGCCTGCCGTCGGCGAGCACGAGCGTCACCAGGTCATCCGCGTACTCCAGGACCTCGGAAACCGCCTGCGCCCCGATCAGGCCCGCGGCGTCGATCTCGGCCGGGAAGTGCCCCGCGTTGGCCAGGGTCACGCCGTCCCGCAGCAGCGGAAGGTCGGCGGCGGTCAGCACGTTCCTGGCCCCCGTCACGGTGATGATCATGTCGGCCTCGGCCACGGCCACGTCGCGCGGCGGCGTGCTGAACCCGTCCAGGTGCGCCCTGAGCCTGGTGACGGGGTCGGTGTCCACGACCGACACCCGGGCGTACGCGCCGCGGAAGTTAGCCGCC
>JBOHCK010000029.1:0-29441 GCA_050698755.1 Streptosporangiaceae bacterium
CCGAGGCCAGCGTGGCACTGATCGCGTTCGGCCTGGCGGCCGCGCCGACAGCCGAGGACGTCTACACGCACATCAAGTCCGTGGACGACGTGGTGCACGCCCTCGGGATCGACATTCCCCCCGTGACCGGGCATCTGCACGCCCTCGGGCAGGCTCTCGCACCGCAGATGCTCGAGTTGTACGGCGGGGCGCTGAACACCCTGTCGCAGAACGGGTCGGTGCTGGCCGGGATCGTCGGCCGGATCACGACCGGGTTCGACGACTGGATGGCCAAGCTTGACCTGTTCATGGACAAGCAGTCGCACACTGACGGGCTGGTCTCGGCGGGCGGTGAGGTCCTCGCGCAGATGGCCGTCATCCTGGACAACCTGGGCGTGGCGTTCGAGAACCTGGTGAAGGCTGACCCGGGGACGGTCCACTACCTGGGTGACCTGCTGGAAGGCGCATCGAAGCTGGTCGAGGTCTTCACCGAGATCCCGGCCCCGATCTTGCGGACCGCGCTGGCGATCCACGCGTTCCTGCTGTGGGGCGGCCTGCTCGGCACGGGGGTCGCGTCGCTGCTCAGCCCGGTGCGTTCGCTGGGACTGGCGCTGGGCGGCGTCGGGAAGGAAGCCTCCGCGGTCGGGCAGCTCGGCGAGGAAGCGGGCGGCCTGGCAACGCTCAAGGCCACCCTGGCTGACATCGGTACCGGGTTCTCCACGTTCGGGTCGAACGTCTCCCAGGCCGCGCAGCGCGCGGGCATGGTCGGCTCGGCGGCGCAGGCCAGCGCGGTCGAGCTGAAGACCATGAAGGCAGCCGAGGCAGACGCCGAAGACGCCGGCGCCGGGCTGCTGGGCAAGCTCGGTGCCCTGGCCACGAACCCGTGGACGTGGGCGGCGGTCGGCACGGCCGCGCTGGTGGCGCTGGCCGTCGAGTTCGGCCGCACCAAGGACGCCACGCAGCAGTGGATCGACACCCTGAATCAGGGCCTTGGCAGCGGCACATGGTTCAACACGCTGCCTAACAACATGCAGGCCATGACTGCGGTGACGGCGAAGCTCACCACCGGCCAGCACCAGCTGTCGCAGGCGGTTACGGCCAGCCAGGGCTCGCTGGGCGGCATCTCTGCCAGGTTCGGCGGCTACAGCGAGGCGGCGCAGGGAGCCGTGATCGACACGGTGCGCCTGGGCCAGTCGGTCAGCGAGCTGACCGACGAGCAGTCCAAGCTCAGCACGACGCAGCAGGCCCAGATCGGGTTCCTGACCGGGCTCGGGAAGGCGTACGGCACGACCCTGACCGACTCGATGGCGCTGGCCACGGTGGCCGGGGTGAACCTGACCCAGGTCACCAAGAAGGGCTCCGCGGCCTACCTGGCGGCCGTGCAGCAGGTCGCGAACCTGATCACCGGGTACAAGGACATGTCGGTGCAGGGCGGCATCCTGGCCAACAGCGTCAACGCGGTCACCTTCGCCAGCGAGCAGCAGTCCTCCAAGATCACGGCCCTCACCCAGGGATGGTCGGCGTTCATCGGCATGGTGACCGGCGGGATGTCGTCGTTCTCGACGTTCGAGACGCAAGTCGCCGGCCTCGGCACGGCCGCCACCGATCTGGCGACCATCACGGTGTCGGGCGGGAAGGCCAGCATCAGGAGCGCCGCGGCGGTGTCGTCGTCCTACACGACGACGGCGATGTCCGCGTCGTCGGCGAACTCGGCGATCACGACCTATACCGGCTACCTGATCAAGGGCAGCAAGGCGCAGCAGCAGGCGGCGAACTACCAGCAGAAACTCACTGCCAGCCTGCAGGTCGGCGGTGCCAGCGCGACGCAGGCCAAGACCGCGGTCGACGCCTACACGAGCTCGGTCACCGCGAGCGGCGTGGGGAGCGCTGCGCAGGCCGGGGCGCGCGCGAAGCTGATCGCGGACCTGTCCAGCACGCGGACCGTCGCCCGGCAGGCGGCCACCGCGGCCAGTTCCACCGGGGCGTCGCTGGACGGCGTCAACGCGGCCAGCCTGCAGTTGCAGCAGACGTGGGTCGGGGCGATCACCGACGGCAGCCAGATGATGAACTCGCTGCTGATGATGGCCAGCGCGGCAGGCCTCGGCGCGAAGGGTACGACGCTGCTGACGCAGGCCGGCAAGGACATGGTCGCGCAGCTGCTCCCGATGGCGCAGGGCAGTAGCGACGCGACCGCCCAGCTGTACGCGCTCGCCCAGCAGGCCGGCTACCAGGGCCCCGACGCATTCCAGTCCCTCGTGACCTGGGTCGGGAAGACGCAGAACGCGGAACAGAACCTCCAGGAGATCACCGCCCGGCTGACCGTGGCTAGCGCGGACCTGTCCGCCGACGTGCAGAACCTTGCGCAGGCACTCAACCAGAGCCTGAACCAGGCCATGTCGGCGGCGATCTTCCAGGCGTCCGGCGGCCAGAAGGCGTTCAACGCGTTCGCGACCGCCATAATGCACGACCACGGCAACCTCGGCCTGCTGAAGACCTCGGCCGCGCAGGTGGCTACCGAGATGATCAACATGACCGGGAGCACGGTCCAGGCGCATCAGGAGTTCGACACGATGGCGATCGCGTTCGGCCTGAGCAAGACCGCGGCCGACAAGCTGTGGGCGTCTGTGGTCCGGCTGGCCCAGGCCGAGTCGCGGATCCCGGCCCATGTCACGAGCACGATCACGATCCAGGAGATCCTCGCCGGCGCGGTCGTCGGCGGCGGCAAGACCCCGTCGACCGGCGGCATGCGGGTCACGCAGCGGGCGAAGGGCGGTCCGGTCCGCGGGGGGTCCGGCCGCCCGGGTGCCGATGACATCCCGGCCCTGCTGTCCGACGACGAGTACGTCATCTCGGCGCCCGCGGTCCGCCGGTACGGGGCCGGGCTGTTCGAGGGGCTGAACGCGATGCGGTACGCCTCCGGCGGCCACGTCGGCGGCGGCGACGGCGCTGCGGCCCCGGCGGGTTCGTCGGTGGTCAATCGCAACGTGTTCAACCTGACCTTCGAGGGCCAGAAGCCCACGGACGAGGAATGGTATGCCATCCAGCTGAAGCTCACCTCGGCCATCGGCTCGGCACCCTCGTGACCGCGGGAATCTGCTTCCTCGGGCCGAGCATTTCGCTGCCCGGCTCGCCACTCGCGATCCTCCATGAGCAGATCGCCGCCGAGCTGGCCGCCGGCCGCATCCCGTGTGCCTGTCCCCACCCGGTGACCGCTGACCGTCTGAGCCTTCCCGGGCGCGTCCTGGCCTGTGCCGATTGCACATATGCCTTGACTTTCCCCGAGGTCTTCGCCGCAGCGGCCGGATGCTCGTGCTGCGGTGCGAGCGCCCGGATGCGCTTTACCGGCTGGGCCGAAGGGTCCGTCCTCGTCATAGCGCGCGTGTGCGATTCCTGCGCAGACACGCCAATAAGCCCGAATTAGCAAAGGGGGAATGCGCCCCAGAAAGGACCGATTCAATGAGCCTCTCACCCGGGCCACTCAAGGCCTCGCAGATCGCACTTATGCCAGATGGCACTCTCGCCGAGGCCGTGCTGGATACCGGAGGCAGCGCTTTCGCGCGCTTGTACAGCAGCGGTTCGTGGTCGCAGTGGTGGGCCATCGGGAGCAACGCGGTAGACGTCTCGGTTGCCGCCGCGAACGTCAGCACCGTAGATACCGCCTATGTCAGCGTCACGTTCCGGGGCGGCTCGCCCGCCGACCGCGGGATCTACGCGCTCACATCCAGCGGCATAACAGGCACCGCGCTGTAAGGGGAAAGCAGGCCCGGCGCTTCGGCCCGCGTGCCTGCCGGTCATCTCGGCGGCCACGCGGCCGATCCCGTTCCGGACAGGCGGTCAGTGGTGCCGCGACGCGCGCACGATCGCTACCACGACCATGATCCCGATCAGCCAGATGAGCAGGCCGCCGGTGACGTGGCCGTGGGCAGGCAGGAGTACCAGCAGGCCGATCGGGACCAGCGCGAACGCGATCACCCACCGTCCGACGATCTCCCCGGTGATGGTCCTGCGCCGCTGCGGCCTCATGTGCTCAATGTAGCGCTACCGCCGACAAGCGGGCTGCGTGTTTCATGTCACGCCCCCGGCCGCGCCCAACAGAATCGATGCTTCAGGTAATGGGGGACTCCCGCCTGAACCCAACCGGCCCCCCCTCCCCCCAGGAAAACCCGAGGGGACCAGACCAGCCCTAGCTGATCTGGATTTGTCCCGGTTGGCCGCTCGCGCGGAACCGTTTCCGGTCGTTCAGGATTACCCGCCGGGTATTCGCCCGGCAACGCCGCTGCTGTTAACGGCTTACCCACTGCTGCGAGGTCTTCGGGGACGTGGCACCGGGAGGTCGGTCCGTACCGCGAATCGCCTTCTAGCCGGCCCCAGAGGTCCAGGTGGACAGGGACGGGTGGTCTAGAAGGCGTGCGGCGGCGCGCGGCCAGCTTGGCGAGTGGTCGCGTCAGCGCAGGTGAACGCTGGGCGGTCAGTGCCCGCTTGGACGGCCAGCAAGCCCGGCGGCACATCCGGCGTGTCGGCTGCGGGGTATAGCAGTCTGACCGTGCGGCCTGTTATGGTGGCCACGGTTACGGCCCCTTCGTGAGGAGGGGTGATGCCTTTCGGTTGGGAGACCTAAGGGCTTTCGTTTCAGGACCCGGCCTTGGTTGGGAGCCTTTGAGCGGGTCTGGAATCGAGCAGTATCTGGTTGTCGTAGATGGGCCCCCTGACGGGGGCCTTCGGCATTTCCTAGGCCTATAGAGCTCCGAATTGGTCGAGGTAATAGACGGTCAGCATCCTCGCCGGCCGGCCCGCTGATCCCGAGCCGGCGCGCCGGCCACGCCGAGACTGCCGAGCTGCTGACGGCGTAGGCGGCCGGGGCGATACCGTGAGTTTCATGAGCGCGCAGCCAGACAGCCGCCCTGACGAGCCTACGGAAGCCGGGATCGAGGCGGCCCTCGCCGCGCATGACGAATGGGTCGCCGCGGGGCGCCCGGGCGCGCTGACTCACGAGGAGGTCGTCGCCGAGCTGCTCGGCCCCGGCCGGTGAGAATCGAGTGGTCCCCGGCCGCCGCAGCCTCAGCGCGCCGGTTCATGCGCGACCAGGCTGGCATGCGGGCGGTCACTGAGGCGGTCGCCGCGCTGGCCACCGACCCGTACCCGCCTGAGGGGTTCCACCGCGGCAGGTACCACCGGCTCCGCGTGGGCCGCTACAGGATCATGTACGTGGTCGACGATGACGTGATCACGGTTGACCGGGTCGATCGTGTGGCGGGGTGATCAGTTCCGGCTGTTCCGCAGCCCGCGGTAATCGGCTGCGATCCGTTCGATGTGCTCTCGTGCTTCGGCATCCCACGACGCGAGCGCTTCCAGCTCGCCCCATAGTTTCTCGTAGGCGCTCACGTCCTGGGAGTCGGCAATGAACGCCGTAGCTACGTCGGTGGCGACCTCGGCGGCGCGTGAGTCGTACAGGTGGAAGCCGCCGCGCGGAAACGTGTCGACCCCGGTAGTCCACGGGATGATCCCGACCCGTACCCCGGGCCGCTGGCTGATCTCGGCCAGGTGGTCGAGTTGCTCCGTCATCACTGCGGGGTTCATGGCCTGCCAGCGCAACGCGCCCTCGGTCATGATCATGGCGATGTCGCGGCCGGAGCCGAGGACGCCCTGCCGGGCGACCCGGGCGGCCACGGACCTGTCCAGGTCCTCCCCGGCGATACTGCCCCCGGCAGCGAACACCGACCTCATGTAGGCCGGCGTCTGCGCCAGGCCGACCACCATCACGGGCTGGAATGAGCGGATCCGCGCAGCCTGCCTCTCCGCCTTGCCAACCTTGACCTGCATCTGCCAGCCGCCGCGGGTCATGATCACCCGCGCCCTGCGGGTCTCGGGCGCGAGGTCGCGCGCTGCCTGCAGGAGCTGTCGCCGCATCGTCGGCTTGACCTGGTATGCCTCAGCGAGGGCCTGCAGGTCGGCTTCGCGAGGCACCAGCTTCCCCCGCTCGATGTCAGAGACCCACCGCTGAGACTTCCCCGCCCCCCGGGCCGCCTCCATTCCGGACAGCCCGGCCGCCTGGCGCAGGTCCCGCAGGGTGCCGCTCAGCCAGTCTTGCCGCACGGCCACGCGTCACGCTGCCCGGTGGTACTGCGGGTGATCCTGCCAGTAATCGGCGACCGGGACGGCGCCGTCCCAGGCTGCATCCCGCGCCCTGCGGTAGCGGTCCACGTCGGCCGCTTGCTCGGCTCCGGTGAAGCGGCCGGCGCTGTCGTAGTGCAAGATCAGCGCGGCCTGGTCGTCCAGTAGCCAGAAGTCTTCATTGACCAGGCCGTCAGGCCGGGTCTGCTCGACGAGGTCGAGGATCCTCACCTCGGCGCCCGCCTGGAGGTTCGGCAGGTAACCCCACTCCATCTCGAATCGCAGGTAGTCGGACAGCGCCGGCCCGTGGACCACGTGGACCCACTGCCGGACCTTGCCTGCCTGCCGCTCGGCGCGCAGCGTGTCCAGCCACGCACTCTTGCGGGCCAGGTCCGGTGCCGGCTCGCCCGCCAGGTACCGGGCGAAGTCCCCGCCATCGCTGGGCACCGCGTAGGCGTCCCGCACCTCGAGGCGGAACGCTCTCCGGCGGAAGTGCTCGTTGATGAACTGGCCTAGCTCTCGCTCATCAAGCATTCATGATCACTCCCTCAGCAGCGAGGCCGGTACCTCCACTGCCATCTCGCCGGCGCCGATCCCGAGCGCGCCGAGCGCCTCCGGGTCGGTTACCACCTCGCCGACCACGACATACGAGCCGCGGTCCGTCAGCGCCAGCGAGGGGCAAGTGTTGCCGTCTGCGCAGCTGTCCCGGATCACCCGTAGCACGGTTACCTTCATGACCTCTCCCGGTCTGTTGGCGATCTTAGGTCCAACGGTAGTCCTGTAACACCGTGTCGCATAGCTGTTGCGGCGTATAGAAACTGCCCTGTGACCTGCGGAGAGTGGTTATTCACGGTTCAGCCTGGTTATCTAGTTTGACAGATCGTATAGTAGCAGCAAGCGGTTCACCGTGAGCCGCGCCACAACAAGAGCGGGCCGCACCTGGTGTTGGAAGCACCCGATACGGCCCTAGATCCCTCGATCCGACTCAACCGGAACAGGAGACCTGATGGTCACCGTAACCAATCCGCCGACACCCACCCCGGCGGACACGACAGAGTTCCGCCTCGCGGCCCTGGAGCGCCAGGCGGCCGGTCCGGCCGCGCAACTGCAGTTCGCCGAACAGCAGAAACTCGCCCTTGAGGACCGCATGACGACCCTGGCCGCTCAGGTCCGCGACCTCGATGCCGACGCGTTCTGCCGACGGGAACCGCAGGACGCGCTCGCACAGGCCCGGAACCCCGGCCAGAGGTTCAACGAGGCGTACCTGGACGAGATCGAACAGCGAGCCGAGGCCCGGGGTTTCTCCCGCGGCCGCGCCGGTGCCCATCATCCCCGGGCCCGCGCGGAACGTGCCGCCCACCTACACCTTGTCGGGGGTACCAGAGTCGACTTGGACTCGGCTACTGCCAGGACCCAGGCCGTGATCAATGACCCCGGCGCGAGTCCCGCGGATGTCGAGCGGGCCGCCGAGCTCGAAGAGGCGGCGTTTGACGCCTACCTGCTCCAGCCCGGCGCCGAGGCCGAGCTCCAGGCCGAAGCCGAGCTTGAGGCGGGTGCCTGATGAGCACGCACCGCCTGGAGCCTTTCGCCCGCCACCTGCATCCCGCCGAGACGGCCCGGTTTACCGGAGAGGGCCGTCACTGCGGCCATCGCGGGTGCCGCGAGCCAGCCACGATCTACGCGTGGTACTACCCGGCCGCCCTGGGCGGTCAGATCGGGTCCGAAAGGCAGCTGTGCACCGCTCACGGCGAGGCCTTCGCCGCCCGCCAGGGCCTGACCGTCCGCCCGGCGCCGGAAGAGGGCGATGTCCCTGACCATGGCCCCGTCCCGCGCCCTGGCGCGCGCCTGTCGGGCATGAGCGCGGACTCGATCGCCGACCACGAGGCCAACGGCTGGCACTGCGACGCTACGCGCTGCCTACGTCCGGCCCGGTACTTCGCGTCGCTCAGGTACCTGCAGGGCGGCACGCTCCGCCACCGCTCCGGGTTCCTGTGCGTCCGCCACGCGCTGAACTTCGCCCGGCGCCACGGCATCGACATGGCCGGCGTCCGCGCTCCGGAGGTGACCCCGTGAGCACGCCGACTGAGACCGCCGGCTTGGTCCCGAACGACGACTGGCGCCCGCATGAGCGATTCGACATCCGGCCCCACGGCACGGAGGCCCGGGCCCGCCGCGAGCGCCGCAAAGGCCGGAAACCGTGCTCTTCCTGCCTGCGGGCGGAGAACGCCGCCCACGCCTACCGGCGCGCAGCTAACGGCGGGGCCGGGTTATGACGCACGAGTGCCCGGGCCCGGAATGCGCTGAGCAGGTGGACGCCGCCCAGCTGATGTGCTCCGGGCACTGGTACTTGGTCCCCAAGCCGATCCGCCGGGCCGTGTGGATCGCCTGGAACCGGGGCGCCGGGGCGGGCAGTCCCCGCCCACGTGGCGGCCATGCGGGCGGCGATCGCGGCGGTGAGCCGTGCCGCCTGACCCGCCCGCTTCTGTTTCACCCCGGCCCGCTGCGAGCTTTCTGAGGGCGCAGCAGCGGGCCGGGGCTCACTCGTCTCCCCAGCAAGGACCCGGAGGTCCCTACCGATGAGCACTACAAATCTTCCACGAGGCCCCGGCCTCTTCGAGATCACCCCCGGCATGGACGGCCACGATCCGGATGAGCCCGCGCGGCTGGTCACGAACGTCCGCCGCCTGGCCGGCGCCGAGCGCGCGCCCGGGTCTGTGCTGATCGGCTGGGCGGCGTGGCTGCTGGCCCTGACCGGCGCCGGTGCCCTGTTCGTCTCGTTCAGCGCGCAGTACACCTACGTGTTCCACGCCCGGCACCAGGACGCGGCCAGCATCATCGAGGCGCTGCTGCTCGACGTGCTGATGATCGTTTTCACGCTGCTGGCGCTCGGCCTGTCCCGGTCCGGCAAGTCCTCCCGGACCGAGCGGGGCCTGATCCTGGCCTGCGCCATGGCGTCCGCTTACATGAACGTCTCGGCGGCCGACACCGCGTCGCCTCGCAGCGTCGTCGCCTACGGGGTCGCGCCGGTGGCGCTCGCGGTGGTGGTCGACCGGGTCGTCGCGGTGATCCGCCGTCATGTCCTGGCTGACGAGGAGGCCTCGGCGTGGACCGCCCTGGGTCGCGCCGTGGTGGCCGTCACGAGGCTCGCGGCCTTGGTCGCGCTCTACTCGCTGCGGTTCGTCCTCGCTGCCCCTGAGACCGCTAAGGGGCTGCGCCGCCTAGTCCTCGATGCGGCGCCGCTGCCAGGCCTCCCGCCCGGCGCAGGGTCGGCGGCGATCGAGCCGCCGCCGACCAAGAAGGCCGCGCTCCTCGGCCTCTACCGGGTGCACGCCGACTACGGGAACCGAAGCAAGGTCGGCAAGGTGGCCGCCGAGCTGGCCGCGCAAGCAGGCCTTCAGCCGGGCACCGCCCGGGCGTACCTGTACGCCGAAGTGGACGGCCGGGCCTCGTGAGCGCCGTCGTCTGCGTGCCGATCGCCCTGGTCCTCGCCGTCGGCCTGTTCTTCCGCACTACGGTGTTCTCCGGTGACCGGGTCCGGCGGCTGCGCTGGCGGATCCGGCTGCATCTGCACCCGGGCCCGGGGTTCGCCACGGTCGCCGAGCTGTGGTGCCGCTGGTCCCGTCACGCGGCGATTGGCCACGGCCGCCGGGCCCGGCCGGGCATGCGCTTCCGTCACCGGCTGCGGGCGCGGACCACGGACTACGCGGTCCGTCTCGGCCGCGGCCAGTGGCTTCGCCGGGCCTACGCCCGGCTTGAGGACCAGGTCCTTATCTGCGCCGCGCCGAGGACCGGCAAGTCCGGCATGGTCGCCGATCGGATTCTCGACCATCCGGGCCCGGTGCTGGTGACGTCGACCCGGGCCGACCTGTACGAGTCGACTGCGGGCGCGCGGTTCCGCCGCGGCCCGGTGCACGTCTTCAACCCGCAAGGGGTCGGCGGCATCACGTCGACGCTGAAGTGGGATCTCCTGGGCCCGTGCCGCGACTTGGTCATGGCCCGGCGGATGGCGTCGTGGCTGAAGGTGCCCGGTGTCAGCGGTGACCTGCGGTGGTTCGAGGCCAAGGGCGACGTCGCGCTCGCGGCGCTCCTGTGGGCCGCCGCGGTGACCGGCCGCACCATCCTCGACGTCTACGAATGGGTGCAACTCCACGACCACGCGACCTGCCTGCAGATCCTGGCGGAGCACCCGGGCGGCACCCGGCAGATGTTCGCGGTGGTCAAGCGGATGTTCGAGGAGAACCGGACCTCCGGCTCGATCCGCGACACGATCGACCTGACGCTGTCGTGGGCGATCCTGCCGGGGCTGGCCGAGGCGGTCACCCCGCCGCCGGGTCAGGGGTTCAGCGCCGCCGACTTCACTACCTCGTGCGGCGCGCTCTACCTGATCGCCTCCGGCGACGATGACTCGCCGCTCACGCCGGTCTGCCGGGCCCTGGCCAGCTGGGTGCACTACGAGGCGGGCCTCGCCGGGAGTATGCAGGCGCACAACCGGCTCGACCCGCCGCTGCTGATGGCCCTGGATGAGGTGACCCAGGTCTGCCCGGTGGATTTGCCGGTGATGCTGTCCGACAGCGCCGGCAAGGGCGTCCTCATGACTGCCGTGTGCCACTCGGTCAGCCAGCTTGAGGAACGGTGGGGTAAGCACGGCGCCGACACCATCTGGTCGACCTGCGGGACCAAGATCCTGCTCGGCGGCATCTCCGACCCGGACACCCTCGAGCGCACGTCGAAGCTGTGCGGCACCGTCAGGAACAGCGACGGCAACGACCCGGTCGTGCCGCCCGAGCTGCTCCGGATGCTGCCCGACTGGCGGGCCCTCGTCCTGCGGATGAACCTGAGCCCGGCCGTGGTGAAGGTCCGGCCCGCCTGGCATCGCCTGTCCTACCGCCTCGGCCTCCGCCCGCTGCCCCTCCGGGCCTGGGCACCCGCGCCCGGCCTGCCTGACCTGCGGATACCGGAACCCGAGGCCGCGGCCGTGGACGTGCCGGAGTTCGCCCCCGCAGCGAACGGCCATGGCGGCCAGCCCGGCGACCTGACCGGGGCCGGCTGGTGAGCGCGCCCGAGTACGTCACCGAGATCTCCGTACCGTCCTCCGCCGATAACGGCGGCTGGCGGCTGCACGCGCGCATGCTACAGCCCGAGCCGCTGCCTCAGCCCGAGGCGGAACCAGAGGCCGGGCTATGACCGGGGCTGCTTACGGGCCTCAGTTCCCGGATATGGAGGATGTGTGGCGCGCGCAGGACGCGCCGGCTGAGGCGGACCGCGCCGGATGCAGCGCCGCGGAGTATGACCGCCTCGTGCTCGAGCGGCAGCAGACCGAGGCCGCCTACCTCGAGGGGTACGACCGGGAGCTGCTGCGCGCCCGCGAGGCCATCCCGGATGAACCGGAACCCGAGGCTGAGCCGTGACACCAGCAGAGGCGATCGCGGCCGCCGAACTGATCGAGGCTGAGACCCGTTACCGGTGGCAGGTGGGCCGCGACATGTACGAGCTCGGCCGCCGCGCCGCCGAGGCAGAGCAGGCCGAGGCGTGGCGCCGGCTCGCGGCGCCCGTGGCCCACGGGATCGCGTACGCCGAACTGGAGGAACGACGCTGGGGACCTGGCGGCCGCGAGCACTTCGCCGACCCTCGCCCCGGCGACTACCCCGGGCGGCGCGGCAGCGAAGCCGAGCATGAACTGGAGGCAAGCGCATGACGTCCCGCCGCATGACCCCGGAGGAAAGCAGACAGGCCGACGCCGCCCTCCTGCACTGGTGGCTGTCGGTGCTGACCCTCGGACTTGTCCCGAGACCCGAACCCGAACCCGAACTGGAGGCAGGATGACCCGCCACGCCGACCCGCCACCCAACGCGATCAGTTACGAGGAGTCCCTCCGGCGGCGGATCGCGGAGCCGGGGATCATCTGCGGACCGCCGGTCGTCGGCTTCTCCCCTTTCTGGCGGGACCTGTTCCCGCTCCTCAAGCCTCCCGGGATCCGCAAACTGGAGCGCCAGGCCCGCGAGGCGGAGATCGGAGCCTGATGACCGAACCCGGTCCGGACGCCACGTTCGCCGAGCAGGTCGCACACCTGCGCGGCGAGCTGTCGCGTTACGCGGGCCAGCTCGGCCAGCTGCGCGGCCGCCTGGACGAGCGCTCCGGCCAAGAGTCACTGATCCGCCTGGATATCAAGAAGCTCGGCGAGAAGATCGACGCGGCACTCACTCAGCGGCAGATGGAGGACCCGCCGGCCCCGTTCTGGCGCGGCCTGTCCAAGGACGAGTTCGCCGCCGAGCTGGCCCAGCTCCAGGATTGGGTCGAGCGGTTCGCCCGGGTCGAGTACTCCGCCTACCTGGCCAAGATCCCGCCCTGCTGGCCAGCCCACCGCGAGGCGCTGTGGGAGCTGTCCAACCTCATGACGGAGTGGGTCCGGATATACGGCGACCCGGAGTACCGGCCCCTGCAGGACGCGCTGTGGTTCCACGAGCGCTGGCTACCAGGCGGCGTGGCCCGCGTGGGGAGCGCCCTCGCGAAATGCGACCTGACCGGCTGCGCCCTGGCGAGGTCCTCGCCGTATGAGCGATCGCCCCCGCGGTACCCCTGACCGGCCCGAAGGCCCCGGCGTGCTTCCCCTGCGCCGGGGCCTTCGGCATGCATGGCGCCGTCCAGTTCAGGGCATAATTACCGGATGCCTGTTCCCCTGTTCGCCCACCGGGCCGGAGCGGTGCCCGTTTGGCCACACGTTGGGCGGCAGGGAAGCCGCAGCGCATCGGCTGGAAACCGTGCCTGTGCGCACCGGCCCGGGAAGCCGCCGAGCGCGGCCGCGGGATGGGCCACCTGTGGGTCTGGTGCGGGACCTGCCACGAGGAAGACGCCCGGGACGTGGTGTTCTACGAGCCGCCGCACGACATCACGCACCTGGAACCGAGGCGCTAGGAGGCCCGGTCAGCCGATCTCAGCCTCGTAGTCGCTTTCAGCCTGCGGCTCATACTGGCCCTGAGCATCGCCAGCCTGCCACGACGGCTCAAGCTGAGGCTCGGCCTGGGGTTCGTGTACCACCGGCTCGTCGATGCCCGCCTGGTCCATCTCAGCGCGCCGCCCGGCGTCTCGCTGCGCGTCCTGCTCGGCGAGCCGGTCCGCCTTCGCGCTGACGGCCTCGATCTCCTCCCGGATGCCGCCGAGCCCGGCGCCCCGGTCGTGGTCGATCCCGGCCGCCTCGGCTTCGCGAGCCCCGGCCACGTCGGCGTCCAGGTCGGCCGCCGCCTCAGCCTCGCGCTCGGGCTCTCGCTGCGGTTCGGGCCCGGCTGAGGCCTCTGCCTCGGCCCGCGCCTGCCGGCCGGTCTCGGCCTCGGTGACGATCCGGTGCAGCCGCTCCAGGAACTCGGCCTCGGACTCGGGGCCGGATTCCCGGCCGGGCTCGGCACCGCGGCGCCGGAACTCAGCCGCCGCCTCACGGGCCGCGGCCTCGGCGGCCTGCTCGGCCTGCCGCCTAGCCGCCTCGGCCGGGTCGATCGCCGGCGTCCCCCGCTCTTGCGCCGCGGCATCCGTGACCGGGATCCGCTCCTCCAGGCGCCGGGCCCGCAGCTCGCGCTCTGCAGCGATCGCTGAGGCCTCGAGCGGCGCGTGAGATTCAGCCCATTCGCGGTGCGCGGCGTCAGCAACCCGCAGCGACGCCATCTGACGGTCATGGATCCTCGCCAGGACCCCAGCTGACTGCACCAGCGGCTGGTCTGACACCTCGGCCGCCCGCTCGGCTTGCCTGGCTGCCGCGTCCCGCTGGTGCTCGGCGGCCGCCAGGCGCTTGCTGACATCCGGCGGCGCGACCGCGACAGCCCGCTCGCGTTCGACGAGCCGGGCCTCCAGGTCCTCGTTGCCCATGGCGGCCATCAGCGCCCGCTCGTCTGGCAGCCTGAGCGCCCGGATACTGGCGCCGAACATCTCCCGCAGCACGCCCTTACCGGACGGCACCGGCCCGATCGCCACCTGCGGGTCGGTGACCCCGGCCGCCTCACGGTAGGCGCCGACGATCCCGGCCAGCTTCTCCCAGTCGGCACGCAAGGCCGCCGATGCCGTCTCGGGCGGCGGGACTCCCCACGCCTTCAGCGCCCACGGCTCGGGCCGCTCGGCGATCCGGCGCCCGAGCTCGGCCTGCCGGGCGTCGGCTGCCTCGTAGACCTCGCCGATCTGCGGCGCGGCCCCGCCCGGCACGCGCTCAGCGAACGTCTTCGTCTCGCCCCGGGCGGGGGGCGCTGCTTTTTCCAGGCGGCCGTGCAGCACCGCAGCGATGCTGTGCGCCCCCTGCATCGACCTGCTGGTGATCATCTCGACCGTCTCGGCTACGGGCCTGCCGCCGAGCTCGTGCTCGCGGATGAGTTGAAGCAGGCTCGCCCTCTCCGGGTCGTTCAGGTACCTGGCGGCCTCGGCGGGTGACAGCCGGGCCTGTATGGCCTGGTCGATCTGCGGCACGACGTCGGCCCACCAGAACGCCTCGGAGATGGTGATCAGGTGCCCGACGCTAGTGGCGGCGTCCTGGGCGGCCTTCACCTGCTCGAGGGCGGTACCGAGCGGGTCGTCCTTAGCCAGGACCTTGGCCATCACCGCTTCCCACGGGGGGGCCTGCCATGTCGGCTCGGGCTCGGGCCCCGGCTCGAAAGCCTCGAGGGCCGCATCGGTGTCGCCGCGCTCAAGGTGCTCGCGGGCCGCCTCGAGCCGGGCCCGTTCAGCTCGGTCCCGGTCCTGTCGTGACGGCGCGGCCGGATCGGGCGGCCCGGTGTCCACGAACAGCACGTTGCGCTCCCGGCCGCGCGTGCCCATCACGTAGGCCAGGTCCCGGGTCATGGACTCGGTTACCAGGCCGTATGCGGCGTCGACCGTGCGGCCCTGGCTGGTGAAGACGTTCCCGGCGTAGCCGAGCTCGGCGGACTTCTCCAGATAGGACGCGGGCACCAGGAACGGTGCCGACCAGCTGCCGTCCTTGGTCTGCCGGACCGCCTCGGCGGCGAGGAGGCCGGCGGCGCGCCGCCATCCCGTAATCCGGATCATGTCCCGGTTGGCCAGGTCCTGGCCGCCCGCGTCGATGCGGGTGTTGAGCCGGGCCCGGACCAGGTCGCCGGTCCCGGCCTTGTTCCCGTCAGACAGGGTGACCACGTCCGGGCCGCCGAGCCGGCCTCGCTCGATCAGCTGCTCGCGGACCATCCGCGCCATCGCCGCGGCGTCCTCGTTGCTTGCTGCGAGCAGCAGGGAGTTCTTCCCGCGCAGGTAATCGGTGAGCCACAGGCTGACGGCTTCTTCGCGCATCCGGTCGGCCGGGCCGTGGTAGATGCGCCCGTGGCGGGCATACTCGCCGAGGGCCAGGATGTCGCCGTCCCGTAGCCGCAGCGACGCAGGGCCCTCCCACGACTCCGCGAACCGGCGGACTTCCCGCAGCACGAAGTTGCCGTGCTTGCTGGCCATCAGGCGGAACATCCCCCCGGCCTCGACCGGGCCGAGCTGCTCGGTGTCACCGACCGGCTTGACCCTGGCCCCGGAGGCCTCCAGGATCTGCCACAGCTTCACGAGGTCGCCCGTGCCGAACTGAGTGGCCTCGTCCAGGACCAGCACGTCGTCGGCGTACACCGGCACGTGCCCCCGGGTCCTGTCGCTGCCCTTGATCTTCCCCAGGAACTGGGCCAGGTTGTAGGTCTCGGTCATGCCCTCGTCGGCCATGACCCGGGCGGCGTTCTCGCCAAGCGTGATGCCGATGACTCGGCCGCCGGTGAGCTGCGCCCAGGCCTTCGCGAACGCGGCCATGACGTGGGTCTTGCCGGTGCCGGCGGGTGCGATCAGGCACTCGGCCATGGTCCGCGAGGTGAGCATTCCCTTGACCACGGCCCGCTGCTCGTAGTCCAAGTCCGTTCCCGCCAGCGCCGCGTCCGCCTGCTCCTCGGTGACTAGCCGGGGCCTGCGCGCCGCGGCCCGCTTGACGATCCACTCCTCGCTGTCCAGGTGCGGCTTGGTGACGAACCGCTCCTCGCCCGGGCGGCGGTAGACGCTGGTCCCGTCCCTGCGCAGGCCGAGCCTGGCCGTGTCGGTCACGTCCGGCACCGGGGCTATCCGGATGATCTCCGTACCCGCGATCGCGCCTGTCGGCGCGGTCGGCCCCGGGCCGCTGTCCTCCGGATCCGGGCCCGGTGCGCCGCCGAGGGCGTCATCAGCCATCGCCTCGAGGTAGGCCACCGCGTCGACGTCGGCCGGGAGCGCGCCGAGCGCCCGGTGCATCTCCCAGATCAACTTCCCGCGCGTCCACGTGGCGTTCTGGCGTTGCACCTCGGCCACGCCAACGCGGATTGCGCGGGCCCGCTCCGCGCCGCCCGGCATCCTGCTCGTCGCGTGCTCCCCGGCGAAGCGGTCGACCGTCTCCGGCAGCGACTCCAGCAGCTGGACGCTCTCGCGCTCGGCCTGGCGCATCCACGCGGCGAGCACCCGCGCGGCCGCCTCGGCTTCCTGCTCGCCGGTGCGCTCCGGCGGGTGCGCCTTCGCTTCGCGCGTGTCGACGGTCGCTTTCTTGCGGAGCTTGTAGAGCGCCGTCCGGTCCGGCGCGCGGCCCTCGTGACTGGCCTCGTACTTCGCGATGAGCTCGCGCCTGCGCGCGTCAACGTCGGCGCTGCGCTTGGAGTACGCGGCCATCGTCTCCCGCTCGATCCCCGCGACGTCGAAGCCGTTCCCGTCCTCCTGCTTGACCAGCGGCAGCCCGATCGCGGCCAGCTTCCCCGCCAGGATCCGCGTCGTGAGCGCACCGACGTAGAGCCGATCGGCCCACAGCGGCGCGCCATGGAGCGCGCGCCATTTATCGTCGGCCTTGTCGGCCCTTTGCGCACGGTTGAGGATCTCCAGGTGAATGTGCAGGTTCGGCTCGCCGTCCCGGTTGGTGTGCTGCGGGAACCCGACGACCACCAGGCCGTCAGCGTCGCGCCACTCCCCCGACGTCGCCGAATGATGCCCGGTGCGGACGTAAGCGAGGTGCTGCTCCATCCACGCAACCACCTCGCTCGCCGTTTCCTCCAGCGCGGCCTCGATCTGCTCGGCGCGTGCTTCGAGCTGCTCCGCGTCTTCCTCGCGCTGCTCGTCGCGCGCGCGCTTCGCCGCGGCGAGGAAGCCGACCTGCAGCAGGCTCACCGACTTCTCCACGCTGAGCACCATGTCGATGAACGGGGTCGCGCTGCGCACCTTGGCCCGTTCAGTGATCTCGATATCCCGGATCTTCTCCGGCGTCGCGAACCGGCCGAGCTCGGCCACCGCGGCGTCTATGCGCTCCTGCGCCGCGGCGAGCTGGTCGGCCTTATCCGGGTACTTGTGGCGCCGCTGCGAGGTCACCAGAGGCGTGCCGTCCGGGGCAACATCGTGGTGATACAGGGCGCGCATCTTGTCGGCGTTCGCCTTGCCCGCAGCGCTGGTGCCGCCAACCCAGCCGGACAAGCCCAGCGCACGGGCGCCGCGGCCCATCCACCGCCCGGGCGGCTCGCCCGCAGCGTTCAGGTGGTAGTCCACGCCCACCTGCCCGAGGTGGTAATCCACATCGAACCCGCTTTTGAGGCTTACTAGCGCCATGCCACCCCCTTAGCCATCGTGAGCGAGCGCAGCGAGCGATACGACCACGGTCATCGTTCGTAGATGCATGTGACTGGATAGCTTTTCACTGTCCTTGGATAGTAACCCCGCGTCCCGCGGTTTGTCGTACCCCGGGCTTACGGTCGGAGCATGGTTCACGTCCACGGGACGCCCGGCCAGAGCCTCCGCGAGGATGGCATCCGCGCCTATGGCCGTGTCGCAATCCGGGCGAGCTTCATCGAGGAAGCCACCGCCCGGGCCCTGGAGAAGTGGCTGACTGACCGCCCGGATAGCGCCGGGCTGCACCTGTTCCACGATCTCGGTGGCTTCCGCAGCGTCGCAGGGCACGGCTTCGGCCCGGTGAGCCTGGGCACGGCGAACATCGATCACGTCGTGCTGAGCGGCGCTGGCTGGCTCGTGATCGACACCGTGGCGCTCCCGGCCCGGCCTTCGCGGCCTGAGTCCGCCGATCCCCCGGCGGCACCGATGAGCCTGGCCGAGGAGTACCGGAGCTGGGGCTGACGTAGCCCCCGTCCCTGCTGGAGGAAGTACCCGCCTTGGCCCGGCGGGTGTCCTGGTCCTGCGCTACTCCGGAGGCTGGGCGCTGCGGCGCCGCCGGGCCGGACCCGGGGTTTCCGTCCCGGTCTCCTGGCGTGCCCTGGTCAGCTCGGCACGCGCGGCGTCGAGGTCACGCTCGGCACGCGCGGCGTCGAGGTCACGCTCGGCACGCTCGGCCCGGGCGCGCAGCTCGCCGCGCGACTCCTCGAGCACCTGGGCGCGGGATTCCAGCGCGGCCCGCAGCTCGTCCCGCTCGCGTGCTGCGTCGGCGCGGATCCGCTCGACCTCGGCGGCGTGCGCCGCGGCGTCGTCAATTCGCCGGTTAGCGGTGTCAGTGAGCCGTGCGAGGATCTCGTCCCGTTCCCGCTCGGCGTCGGCGCGCAGCTGGTCGAGTTCGCGCGCCGCGTCGTCGCGGGCCCGCGTGGTCTCTGCGCGTGCGTCCTCGGCGCGCGCCTCAGCCGCGGCGGCTGCCCTGCGGTCCTCCTCGGCCTGCTGGCGCGCCGCGTCCCGCTCCGCCTGAGCCGCCCGCATGTCCTCCAGGGCCTCGTTGACCCGACCCTGGGCCTCGGCCTGCGCCTGCTCGATCTCGGCGCGTGCGCGCGCTTCGGCTTGCGTGACACGGAGATCTGCCGCCTGGATGGCTGCCGCCTTTGCCGCCTCGGCGGCCGCGATCGCGCTGTCCCGGTCTTCCTCGGCGATGGTGATGCGGGCCTGGGTCTCCTCGCGGATCTGCTGGAGCTCGGCCGCGTGTGCGGCGGTGGCCTCGGCGAGCCGCTCGTGAGCCTCGCGTGCCCGGGCCTGCTCGGCGGCCAGGTGCTCGCTCATCTCCTCGGCCGCCGCGTCGGCCATGGTGCGGGACTGGTCTGCGGTGGCAGCGCGGCGCTCTGCCTCGGCCCGTTCGGCCTCGGCGGTTGCGGCCCGCTGCTCGGCTGCGGCTCGTGCTGACTCGACCTCCGCCTCGGCAGCGGTGGGGTCGCCGATGGTGGTCACGGCGGCGGTCAGCCGCTCGGCGGTGGCGGTCATCGTGCCGGCCAGCTCGCGCATCTGCCGCAGCAGCTCGGCGCCGGTGACCCGGGCCATGGTGACGGGCTGCTCGGTCTCGGCGTCGCTGGTGGTGACGCCGCGCTCGGCGTCGGCCTGCCGCTTGCGCTCTCGCCACGCGGTCACGGGACTGTGCGCCGGGTCGGCACAGTACTCGGGCCGCCGCCCGGGCTTGGCGCCCGCTGGCTCGGGCGCGTTCTGGCAGCCGGGGAACTTGCATGCCACGGTGCTGGTCGGCTCGGTCACGGTGGGCCTCCTGGGCTCTTGGCGGTGCTACTCACGAGCCTATACCATTTCATTTCATCACGCTAGTCTATGAGGTAATGAAATCAATGTAATGTAATGAAACGGCTTCGAGTCGGTCTGGCTGCCCTCCCCTTTCGCTGCGAACTTTGACGGCGCGGTGGCCCCGTGGCGGACGCCGCCGCTCGACTAGCCGAGCTGCTGACCGCATTCGGGCGCGAACCCCGGCCGCTCGCTGGACGCGATCGCAGTGTTCCAAGCCCTGAGCCGTGCCACGTCATCCATGGAGGCCGCGGCCGGCCGAGCTGCGCCGCCAGGAGTGGTTCGAGCTGGATGACGAGGCGGATCCGGAGGCCTCGGCCGCATGGAACAGCGCGCTGGAAGGCCTGCGCTCAGCGTCGGGCACGTTTGAATGGGTCGCCAACGGCTGGATCTGAGCAGCTGTACAGCAAGGCCGCCCGCCGGATGACCGGACGGGCGCTATCGCTGAGGGGGGGGCTAGGACGGCACCGGCGGCCGGTGCGCATCCGCGTCCGGGTCTGCCTCGGTCCTGCCGACCTGGAGGGCCTCGGCGAGGGTCATCGGGCCGCCGTGGCCGGGAAGCTGGGCGACCACGATGACGTACTCGGGGCGGTGGTAGCCGTACGGGTTCTCGGGCTCGGGGTCCTGTCGCCACTTCTTCATCGGGTTGCTCCTTGCGGGTCCGGGCGGTTGTTGCGTTCGCCGTGAAGGCGGGGTGGCGGGGCTCCCCGCCACCGCAAGAGCGCCGCCGCATGCCGCCGGAGGCTCAGGGTCAAGGGGCGGGCCGCAGGCCCGTTTCCGTAGGAAATGCGCAGCACCCTTGATGCTGAGTGGCGGCATGCCAAGCTCAGGCGAATGCAGAGATGAGTCCCGCCGCAGGCGGGTCCGGCGAGGTCTTGGCCACCGCGGCCTTGAGCGGGCAGCCGGGAATGTCGCCCCCCTGGCGGTACTGTGCTCTCGGCGTGTTGGCAATACCGCTCGCAAGCCTCTGATAGGGCTGATAGTCGTAGCAGGCCTGATTGACCTATCTGCCCTGCTAGACGTATCAGACCTGCTCAGTTCATTATCTGTCCGAGGGTAGATAGACCTGCTAGGTCAATCAGGATTGATAAGCCTGATAGGTCACGGAGAATTGCGTGAATTAGCAGGCCTGCTAGCTGACTCATCGGGGTACCTGCGGTACCGTGCCGCCATGGTGCAAGCCCGGACCCGCGAGCCCTGGGTGATCGCCCTGGCCTCGCAGAAAGGCGGCGTCGGGAAGACGACGCTCGCGCTCGAGCTGGCGGCCGTGTTCGCCGACACCTCCGGCCGCGCCCTGGTGGTCGACATCGACCCGCAGCGGACAGCGGAGGAGATCGTCACGGCCTCGTCGGGCCTTGCGTTCGACTTCGCGGCCGAGGACGACCCGCGGGTCCTGGAGCGCCTGCGGACGGTGCGCGACTATGACGCGATCATCGTGGACTGCCCCGGCTCGCTCGAGGGAACCGAGACGCTAGCCGGCGTCCTGTCAGCCGCGACGTACGCGCTGATCCCGATGATTCCCGAGCGGGCCGCGGTACAGCCGACGCTCCGCACGGCCCGGCTCTGCGCCGATCACAAGGTGCCCCACCGCGTGGTGGTCAACCTGGCCGACCCGCTGAGGGGCGCGGGCCCGGTCGAGTCGGCCTGGGCGCTGCTCGATGAGCTGGAGGTCCCCCGGATGGTCTCGTTCGTGCGGCGGTACGTCGCGCACAGCCAGAGCCAGCTTGACGGCGTGCCGATCACGCGTTACCGCGGTGACCGCTCCTGGTCACCGGCGCTGGCCGACGTCCGGCGCGTCCAGGGCGAGCTGCTGCTCGAGCTCGGGAGGCTGTGATGGCGGGAGAGCGCAAGAACCTCGCCGCCCTTATACAGACGCCTGACCCGGCGCCCGTTCCCGCTACCAGGCCTGATAGCTCTGCTAGACCTGATAGTCCTGCGAGGCAGTCGGCCTCGGCGCCGGAGTCGGCGAAGTCCGCGGCCGCGGGGGACATGACGATGCGCTCGTGGTACATGCCCAAGGCCTCGGCCGACCGGCTCGCTGGCCTGGTCGATGACGTCCACTTCGCCACGCGGCTGCCCAAGCACCTGATCATGGGTGCCGTGGTGAACGTGCTCGATCGGCATCGAGAAGAGATCGAGGCCGAGGCCCGGACGGTCGGCGGCGCAGCGTGAGCCGGGCGTGCGAAGCCTGCGGCGCCAGGTCGCACAGCCCGGTCGCGGACCATTGCCACAGGCACGGCTGGATCCGGGGGACTCTATGCCGATTGTGCAACGCGCGCATGGCCTTGATCGACCGTGGCGTCATGCCGAACGGGGCCGCGGTCGACGCGCTGCTGGCGATCGCCCGCCGGTGCCCGGAATGCCCGCCGCTGACCGTGGCTGAGCTGACCCCGGCGAAGTGTGGTCCTGCTGCCCTCGTCCGGACGACGGCTGACCTGGACGCGAGTCTGTACGGCTTTCTCCGCAACTACTCCCAGGCGCGCGATGTGCCCGCGGCGGACGTGATCCGGGAACTTATCCGCCAGGTGCGCACCGACCCGGAACTGTCGGCCAAGGTCACGGCCGAGCTGGCCCGGCGTCAGGACGCACTTGCCGAGGCTATGAGGGCAGCGCGGGAGTAGCGCCGCCGTCAATGTCGGAGGTCGGCGCTATGGTGCCAGCCGTGGCGGCGATCACCCGGATCCTCGTGACCGGCTCACGAACCTGGACCGACACCACCGTCATCACCACAGCCCTGGCGCGCCACTTCCACCGTCATCACCACAGCCCTGGCGCGCCACTTCCACGCCGCGGCCGTCCTGGTGTCTGGCGCCTGCCCGAGCGGCGCCGACGCGATCGCCGAACACGCCTGGCGCCGCTGGGGCGGCCAGGTCGAGCGACACCCGGCCGAGTGGGACCGCTACGGGAAGTCCGCCGGGCCCCGGCGCAACGCCGAGATGGTCAGCCGCGGCGCAGACATCTGCCTGGCGTTCATCCGCGCCGGCAGCCGCGGGCGGATGGCGGCGCTCAGCGACGCCGAGTTCGAGTCGCGGCTCCGATCCCTGTCACGACCGGAACGTGACAGCGGCGACCGGCTGCTTGAGGACCCCAAGGCGCGCCAGCTCCTGGTGCTCGCCCTCGCGTCTCCGGTCGAGGCCGAGGCGGCGGCTGCCCTGGCGGCAGCGAGGCGGAGATACCAGAAGACCGTCACGAACCGAGCGTGACGCTTTGCGTCCCGGCACGTGAAAGGGAGCGAGCGTCGCCTTCTCGGCCGGCCGTTTTGACGGTGGCCGCGGTTACGCTGGCCGCGCGCGGAGTCTGGCCGCGCAAGACAACAGCCGCCCTCGTCACGATCGGACGTAGGCGGCTGTTGCGCGAGTCTGCGACCTCACGGGCGCCATTCCCGCTTGCGGCCCATGGCGATCACGTCGGCCGGGGCGATGTGCCGCAGGTAGATGTCCGTGGTGGCAAGCGAGACGTGGCCGAGCTGCTTCTGGATCACGTTGACGGGCACGCCCTCGGCGACGAGCTCGGCGGCGTGCGTGTGCCGGAGGCCGTGCGGGTGTACCCGCTTGTCGATGCCTGCCCGGGCTGCGCGGCGCTTGATCATCTGGCGCACCTGGTTAGCCGACAGCGCGCCGCCCTTCAGGGTGCAGAAGAGCCGCTGACGGCCGTTCACGCCAGGCAGCTTGGCCCGCTCGGCGAGCCAGAGCTGCACCACGGCGATGGCGCCGTCGTCGACGGCCACGGTGCGGTCGTGATCGCCCTTGCCGTGCAAGATCCGGATGGTGCCGCGGGCCTGGTCGACGTCGCCGGGCTTGAGGTCAAGCGCCTCCTCGATGCGGAGTCCGGCCCGGTACAGCACGGTGAGCAGCGCCCGGTCACGGATACCGGTCGGTGCCCGCCTCGAGCACGCGGCCAGGAGCGAGCGGACTTCGGCCTCGGTGAGGACCTCGGCGGGGCGCTTGCGTCCGGAATCAGCCATCTCAGAGCCTCCAGTGTCGTTAATCCATCTAATCGACACTCTATCGCGTGGCATGGCGCGACGACCCCCCTTCCCCAGCAGAAACGACACTATTTCGCGGCTTCAAGGCTTCCGGCTCACCATCCGGCGTCGGGCTTCTCAGCGCCCTGCGGGACCTGGAAGCCGGTCATGCCCAGCGTGCCGCGCGGCCGCGCGGGGAACCACGTCCCGCAGGCAAGCCGTGTCGCGTCCCGCAGGTCGGACGTGCCGAACACGTGGTACTCAGGGTTCGGGCCGGGCGTCATGCAGCGCGTGGCCTGCATGAGGGCCATCGCGACGTCCGGTGACGCCTGCCCGGCCGCGGGGCCGATCTTCAGGCCGCCGGATTCGGTCTGCTCGTAGACCAAGCCCCGCAGCTCGGAGAGCAGCTGGGGATGGCGCGGCAGGATCAGCGTGCCGCGCTGCAGGCCGCCCTTGACCGCGCCCATGCCGGCCATCTTGGCGCGCTGGTCGGTCCACACGCCGACCACTGGGCTGCCGAGGCCGTTGCGGATGACGTCGCGGCGCAGCTCCTGCGTCGGCATCGGCCCGGGCCCGTTCAGCTCGGACGCGAACGCGTAGACCTGCCAGCCGCGGGCGATGTCCAGGCACTTGCCGACCATCGCGTGATAGGGCAGCCGGTGATGGCTCTCAAGCCACGGGATCCAGAAGACGGACTGATCATTGGCGCCCTGGTCGTCCAGCCGGGCAAGCACCACCGCGGCGTTGGCGTCCCTCGCGTAACCCCAGTCGAGGCCGACGACGCCGCCGTAGGCCGGGAACATCCGCTTGCCGCCGTAGTACCAGTCCTCGCCCAGGCTGGCGAACTCCTGCGCCCGCTGGGGAGTCATCAGGTCGTAGTCGGCGACGGCCGACATGATCTCGTCCTCGGTGAAGTAGGCGCCGCTGACATCGGTGAACTCGGCGAGGTAGGTCCGGGTGAACTCGTCGGGGTCCATCGTCTTCTGCTTCTCGTCCAGCCACCGCTTGCTGATCAGTGGCGACACCGCGGCGGGGAGCTTCCACGACCGGGCCCATTCGTCTGGGTGGTCGATGCCGCGCTGATACAGGGTCCTGAACCAGTGGCCGGGCGCGCCCCAAGGGGTACCGGCGATGATCACGCGGGCGTCCGGACGCGCAGCGATAACCGGCTCGAGGTGATTCCAGAACGCGGCTTCCAGGTAGCCCGCCTCGTCGGCGATCAGGGTGTCCACGGTCCAGCCGATCGCCTGCCGGATCGAGCTCGGGATCGCGCGCAGCACGCTCCCGTTGGACAGCTTCATCAGGTGGGCCTGGTCGGTATCGACGGACGCCCGGAGCATCGGCGCCGCGGCCGCGATCGCCTCGGCCGTGTCGATCAGCCTCTTGGCCGCGTCGTCGATCGTCGAGGCGATGAGGACCTGGTGGCCAGGCTCCCGCCACGCCCGGTGCAAGCCAATCGCCGAGAGGAGGGTGCTCTTCCCGATCTGGCGGCCGCCGAGCAGGACCCGGTACTTGTTCGGCGCCTCGGCGACCTCGCGCTGAAACGGGAACAGGTCGATCCCGAGGATGACCTTCGAGAACTCGGTCGGCGACTCGATACAGCGCTCGATCGTCGCATCGTCCAGCCGGCCCGCCGCGGTCACTTGGCCTCGTCCTTGGCTTCCCAGCCAGCCCGGACCGCCATCACGTGCTTGGCTGAGTCGTACGCGGCCGCCAGGTTGCGCCCGAGCTTGGCCGCTGCTGCCGGATCGAGCCCGAGCTTGCTGCGGAGGTTCGCCGCCAGGGCCTCCCATCGCCGCGATATCTCCTGAGCTGACTCAAGACGCTTGTTGACCGAATGCCTTACCAGCGAGCCGCCGTCACGCTCCTCGGTCTCGTCCAGCTCGGTCCGGTCGGTGAGCGTCTCCTCAAACGTGAGTTGCCCGATGTACTCGTCGAGCTGCATGCAGCGCCACTGGACCCGGCAATACGCATCGACGGCATGGCTGAACTGCGGGAGCCGCAGATAGGCCGGCAGGTCCGGGTCCGCCAGTAGCTCGCGCTTAAGCGCCTCAGCGCCCGGAGCTATCAGCCGTTCGGAGTAGGCGCCGTGGCGCAGCGCGACCGAGTTGCCCGGCTCGAAATCCGGGTGCCGACGATCCCACTCCTGTCCTTGGTGGTCGGTCATGGTCGATACTCCTCACGCGCGTGCGGGGTTTCTGCCGATCAGGGGCGCCGCACCGGCGCCGGCCCGCGCCTCCCCCCCGGGTCTATTCGGGTCTGGGTACGGTCGCAGCGACGAGAGAGGTGATGTCGTCGAGGTAGTCGGCTGGGTCGCTGGGGAGTGCCTGGTGTTCTCGGAGTCTGCGTAGTAGCGAGGCTGCGTAGCAGGCCAGGTACCGCATGATGGCTTGGCGTTGTTCGGGGCTGTAGAGGGCGGTGAATCCGTGGAGTTGCCTGTCGAGGGCTTCGGGGTTGGTTTTGCCTGCGTTGGCGATCGTGAAGAGGGCGTCTAGGTGGGGGTTGACGTCGGCTAGGTCTCGGTCTGGGTGGGTCATGGGGTTCTCCGTGGGGTGGCGAGCTGGGTGAGGGTCTGGGTGGGTGGTGTGGCGAGGGTGCCGGGTTGGCGCATGAGGCGGTCGAGGTCGCGTAGGGCGGCGAGGCGCGATATGAGGCGCTGCCGGTCGCGTGGCTTGAGCGCCGTGGTGGTGGCGGTGGCGGTAGTCATGGGTCCTCCGTCAGGGTTGCGGGGTGTACCCGTCGCCTGTCGCCCCCCTATAAGGGGGCGGCGACAGGCCGACAGGTGGGTGTGCACCTGTCGGGTGGGTGTCGTCACGGGGCTGCCGACAGGTCTGACCTGGGGTTTTGGGGTACCTGTCGTCATGGCGCTGGCGACAGGTTGAGGGCCATTTGGGAGGGGGTGTCGTCACGACAGGTCTGATCTGCGGTGATTACGGCGGGTGATCCGTCGTGTGCGTACCAGAGTGCGGGTTTTCCGGCTCCGGGGTCGAGCTTGTCGGCGGTGCCGAGGCGCAGGAGCTTGTTGAGGGCAGAGCTCATGGTCTGGCGGGTGAGGCCGTGGCCGTGCTGCCCGGCGATGCGGTCGGTGATCTCCCGCGCGGTAGACGGGGTGGTCGTGAGCGCGCTCTGGACTTTGTGCTCGGCGGGTGTCAGCTTGGTGTCGGCGGAGGTGTCGCCGTCTTCGGTGGCCTGGGTGAATGCGAGGCGCATGCCGGATCCGGTGTGGACGCCGACCTCCCACCACCTGTGGAGCCAGCCGCGGCGGTCCTTGGTGACGGTCAGGCGCAGGACGCCGTTGGTGGCCCGGTCGAATGCCTGGACGGCTGTGACTTTGAACGCGACGTCGGTGCCGGCGAGCTTGGCGCCGGACCCGCGGGCGAACCGGGATGTCTCCCCGGTCTTGGTGTCGTGGTCGATGAGCAGGACGGCGGCGCTGTGCTCGCGGGCGATCGGGGTGAGGACCTGGGCCCAGAACCGGGTGACGTCGGCGGCGGAGTTCTCGTCCAGGCCTGCCCGGCTGAGGAACGCCGCGGCGCTGTCCCACAGGACCACGCCCGGCTTGATGTCGTCGAGCAGCTCGCGGAGCATCAGGACGTCGTAGGCGGTCCACGCCCGGGCGGGGAACGGCACGTAGCAGATCGCGGAGGCCTCGGCAGGGGTCGCGCCGAGGGCGATCAGCTTCTCGGCGACGAGCTCGGCGCCGCCCTCCTCGTCGAGGAACACGACGTGGCGTCCGGAGCGGACATGCTGCAGGACCCACCAGAGGGCGATCGTGGTCTTGCCGCAGTCCGGCGGTCCGGAGACGGTGTGCAGGCCCCCGGCGTACAGGAGGTCCCCGCAGAGCAGCTCGGGCGGCGGTACGCCGTCGCGGACCAGGGTGCCGAGGTCGAACCGGGGCAGTGGCCGGGACGGGGGTGCCGTGTGGTCGTCGGCGTGGAATGGGTTCGCCTCGGTCACGCGGCGGCCTCCGTTGCGCGGCCGCGGCCGGGGTAGTCGCCCTGCCTCGGGTCTGCGAAGTGCTGTCGGCCACCAGGCCCCCAGCGTTTGAGGTCGAGTTCGGCGTGCGCGGGCCCGCGGGCGGCGATCTGCGCCCGGGCGGGCCTGAGCGCGTCCATCCAGTCGCGTGTCTCGTCGGCGCGGCCGCGGGAATACCCCTCGCGCCGGCCGGTTGCGCGGCCGCGGTCGAAGGCCTCCCTCTGGGCGGTGACTAGCAGCTTGTGCCAGCAGTCGCGCTCGTCAGACAGCTCGAGGAATTCTTCCCACGTCACGGCGCCGCCGCGGCGAATAGTTCAGGCTGGACAGCCGCCAGGCTGGTCAGTTCCTTCGCGATTTGCCCGGAGAGCAAGTCGCTGGGCCGCCAGAGGCGCCACCGCATCCCGGCCCCCTGCAGCGCGGTCTGCCATTCCCGCTGCAGCGGTGACAGGCTGCCGTCCTCGCGCTTGACCTCGGCGAACAGGCAGCCGCCGCGGCCGACGATGACCAGGTCGGGGAAGCCCGGACCCCACGACCGGCGGGAGTCCGCCGCGTGGAAGACGTGCAGTCCGAGGTCAGTGCAGAGTGCGCGGACAGCCTCCATCAGCTCGGCCTCGGACATGGCCGTAGCGATGGGGTTACGAGTCACGCCTACAGCGTGGCGACGTGACGTCGGACGTCCGAACATGTCAACATCGGTCCTGATAACTGGACACGAGTCAGCTAGCTGGAAGTACGGACCCGGCACTGGTGCCGAGGCGGAACGCCTGAAACGCCGCCGGCAGGTCCCGTGAATCCAGCGAACGGCGCGAGGCTCCCTAGCGGAGCCCACCCGTGGGCATCCTGGCGGTGCCCCTGGAACGGGAAGCTGAGCAGCACGATCGGCCATAGGACGGCCCCGTGATGCTCGGTGTCCGCTGACCCCCTCCGGGAACGCCGATGACTCCCCAGCATCTGGAGACGCTCGACTACAGCGTCCCTGCTCTCGAAGTACCTCCCGCGACGCCTCAGGGTGTCGTCGTCCCCCTCGGCCTCTGCCAGGGGGTCGACATGCTGCTCGGCCGCGGCCTTGAGTGGACGGAAGCCCGAGATGGCGTCCGGCCGCGCAGCCCTGACCTGAACAGGCTCCGGGCGCAACTCCACGCGGCCGGGCTCGCAGCGCTGGCCTCCAAAACCGGCGCGTCGGCTAGCCGACCCCTCTCCTCCACCATGGGAGCGCAGGTGCAGGACCGGTGGCTGACCGTGAGCGAGGCGGCAGAGGTGATGGGCATATGCGAACGGCAGGCCCAGCGTTTTGCCCACGGTGGTCGGATCCGGGCGCGCCGGTGGGGACGCCGCGACTGGCAGATCGCCCAGGACGCGGCCGAGAACTACGGCAGGCGCAGAAGGGAACGTGAGCGGATTGCGCGTCAAGGACGCTGAAGACCCGGCCGCGAAGGCGCTGGTCGGCGTGGAAGACGCCGAGCGTGAACTCGCGGCCGGGCTGACCGAGATCGACGTATCGGAGCTCAGCCGGCTTCGCGATGAGTTCCGGCACGCGAAGCTGAAGGCCAAAGGTGACGCCGAGAAGGCCGCCCGGGCACGTACGGCCGCGCGGATCACCGCGCTCGAGCAGCTCGGCGCCGAGGTCGACAAGGTGATCGCAGGCTCAACGATCGCTGAGCTGAACAAGGCACTCCAGGCGATCGCCGACCTGTGCGGCCGGGTATACGCCCTGGCGGACGCCCACGACACCACGGTGGCCGCCCTGGTGGCTACCGCTCAGGACCTCGGCGCCGAGGGTGTCGCGCCTAACGGGGCCCGGGCAACGTGCGCGTTCGTCGGCCTGCGAGGCACGAGCATCGTGCATCGTATGGCGGTCCTGAACCCGGTCGGCGGCAAGGTCCTGTCAGCGCTCGGCGCGGCGCAGCTCGGCCCGGCCAGGGTCGATGAGGCGCTGGCGATGCTGCGGCCGACTGAGACGCTCAGG
>JBOHCK010000030.1:0-29341 GCA_050698755.1 Streptosporangiaceae bacterium
CACCGCGGCGAGCAGCCGGTCCACGGCCTGCCTGGACGGCTCGCTGGCGGGCGCGGCCAGCCACGGCTCGTGCCGCAGCGCCCGCAGGTCGACGGGCTGGCCGGGGTCGGCGGCCCGGTGGTCGCGGGGGACGACCAGGACCAGCTGATCGCGGACCAGGTGGAAGCAGGTCAGGAGGGAGCCGCCCGCCTCGATGTCGTCGGCCAGGCGGCCGGTCCAGTCGTCCACGATCGCGACGTCCACCCCGCCGGACCTGACCTGACGCAGGCCCTCACGGGCCGGGGTCTGGCGCAGCACGAGCGTAAGACCCGGGTGCGCGCGCAGGCTGCGCGCGAGCGCGGGCGCGAACGCGACCGCCGCGGAAGGGAACGCCGTCGCGACCACCCGCCCGGCCGGCTCGCCCGCCCGGGCGGACAGGTCGGTCTCGGCCTCCTCGACCATGGCCAGGATCCGCTCGGCGTGTTCGGCCAGGCGCCGGCCCGCGTCGGTGAGCTCGGCCCGGCGGGCGGACCGGTCGAGCAGCGCGGTACCCGCCTCGCGCTCGAGGGCGGCGAGTTGCTGCGACACGGCGGACGGCGTGTAGCCGAGGACGGCGGCCGTCCTGGCGATCGTGCCGCGGGCGGCGAACTCCTTGAGCAGACGGAGCCTGTGCAGGTCAAGCATAAGAGAATCTTAGTCTCTGCTATAGATATCAGCGCTTGTGCTTATGGTCCTGGTCCGTGAAACTTTAAGCAGGTGTTCAGGCTGGTCGCGGTGACCGTGAAGTAGCTCCTCCAGTTTCCTCATCGCGCTGATGACCTGATCCAGCATTCATCCGCATATCCCGCAGCTAGGAGTGCCGCTCCCGTGGCTCTCACTATTGCGCCTGGGCAAATCGAGCCATCCCCGGTTACCGAGTCCGCCGCCGCGCGCCCCGGCCGTTCCTGCCTGGGTCCCTCGAGCGTGGCCGTTTCCGCGACCCTCGCCGCCAACGAGACGATGGACGCCAGGCGCCGTCGCGGCGAACCGGTGCTGCCCATGGGGTTCGGCGAGGCGGGCCTCCCGGCCCACCCGATGCTGCGGGACGCGCTGGCCGACGCGGCCGGTTACACCTCGTACGGCCCGGTCGCCGGCCACCCCAGGCTGCGCGAGGCGGCCGCCTCGTACTGGGGCAGGCGCGGCCTGCCCACCGACGCGGACCGGGTCGTGGCCGGCCCAGGCAGCAAGGCGCTACTGTTCGGGCTGGTCAGCGCCATCGGCGGAGACGTCGCGGTGACCCGGCCCAGCTGGGTCAGCTACGCCGCGCAGGCGGCCCTGGCCGGGCACGTGGCGCACTTCGTGCCCGGTGACGCCGGCGTACCCGACGCCAGCCAGCTGGCGCGCACCGTGTCGGCGGCGCGCGCGGCGGGCCGCCGGATCCGCTCGGTCGTCGTCACGCTCCCCGACAACCCGACCGGGAGAATGGCGCCGCCCGCCGCCGTGCGGGACCTGTGCTCGGTCGCGGACCGCCACGACCTGATCATCATCTCCGACGAGATCTACCGGGACCTGATCCACGACGGCGAGGCCGGGTTCGCCAGCCCCGCGGCGCTGGCCCCCGAGCGGACCGTGGTGACTACCGGGCTGAGCAAGAACCTGGCCCTGGGCGGCTGGCGCCTGGGGGTGGCCAGGCTCCCCGACGGCTGGCTCGGGCGTGAGCTCACCGTCCGGCTGCTCGCGGTGGGCAGCGAGATCTGGTCCGCGCCGGCCGGGCCCGTCCAGCAGGCGGCCGCGGTCGCGTTCTCCGAACCGCCCGCGCTGGCGGAGCGGGTCGCGCTGAGCCGCCGGCTGCACGCCAACGTCGCCCGGGCCGTCGCGCTCCGCTTCGCCCGGGCCGGCGCGTCCGTGCCCGCGCCGCAGGCGGCGTTCTACGTGTACCCGGACTTCTCTCCGCTGGCGGACGTGCTGCTCGAACGGCACGGGATCACCCACGACGACGGCCTAGCCGCCTTGCTCCTGGCGCGGTACGGGCTCTGCGTGCTGCCCGGCAGCGCGTTCGGCGAGCCGGGCTGGCGGCTGCGGCTGCGCGCGGCGACCTCGCTGCTCTACGGCGAGACCGAGGCCCAGCGCACCGCCGCGCTGGACGCGGCCGACCCGTGCGCCCTGTCCTGGATCGCCGCTTCGCTGGACCGGCTGGACGAGGTGCTGGCCGACCTGACTGGGCGCGGGGGAGGAACCACCGCTCGTTCGGGATAACGGGTTTGATGGTCTTCATGACCTACGTCGAGCCGCCGGTGCCCTCGTTCCTTTTCGACCTGGACGGAACGCTCATCGACAGCGTGTACCAGCACGTCATCGCCTGGCGCACGGCGCTGTCCGAGATCGGGATCGACCTGTCGGTCTGGCGGATCCACCGGCGGATCGGGATGAGCGGCGGGCTGTTCGTGTCCGCGCTGCTGCGGGAGACGGGGCGGTCGCTGTCCCAGGCGGACATCGAGATGCTCCAGCAGGCGCACGCGGTGCAATACCGGGCGCAGGCGGACTCCGTATCCCCGCTGCCCGGGGCGCGCGACCTGCTCGGCGCGCTCACCGCGGCGGGCGTGCCGTGGGCCATCGCGACCAGCGGGTACGCGGCGACCGCGCGGCCCGCGCTGGCGCTGCTCGGGCTGCCTGACGACACCCCGATGGTGACGCGCGACATGGTGCGGCACGCCAAGCCCGACCCCGACCTGTTCCTGGCCGCGGCCGCCCTGCTCGGCGTGGACCCGAGGTACGCGATGGTGGTCGGCGACAGCGTCTGGGACCTGCTCGCGGCGCGGCGCGCCGGGGCGCTCGGGGTAGGGCTGCTGTCGGGCGGGTACGGGCGGGAGGAACTCGAGCGCGCCGGGGCGTACCGGGTCTACGCGGACCCGGCCGAGATGCTCGCGCGCCTCGACGAGGTCGGCGTCAGGAGCAGGTAAGGGCTGACGTTCGCGATACGCCTCTAGAGTCTCTTCGGCCCCTCTGGCACCCCTACACACTGTGACGACTATCCCATCCCGGCGTGTTCACAAGGTTTTCGCCCGCAGGTCGCATGGATCTCGCTAGCGACGACACCTGCACGCGCGAGTGGAGATTAAATGGATGGGTAAGCGGTCGGGGCGCCGCGAAATGACGGCGCCCTGGGTCATTCGGGAGGCGAATCGCCGTGCCCACCGTGCGTCGGATCATCGTTGGCGTGCATGGGTCGCTCGGAAGCCTGCAGGCGCTGCGCTACGCGGCGGACGAGGCTAGGCAGCGGGACGTGCCACTGGTGCCGGTCATCGCCTGGGTCCCGCCGGGCGGCGACCTCGCGGAGCGCCGGCACTCCTCGCCGTACCTGCGCAAGCTCTGGCGGGAGGCCGCCTTGAAGCGGCTCACGGCGGCGTTCGACGACGGACTCGGCGGGATGCCCGCCGACCTGCAGGTCGAGCCGCACGTGGAACGCGGCCAGACCGGGGCAGTCCTCGTCGACGTGGCGAGCCAGCCGGAAGACCTACTCATCATCGGGACCGGCCGCCGGCGCATCCTCCGCCGGCTGTTCCGGAGCTCGGTGGCGCGTTACTGCCTGGCGCACGCGAAGTGCCCGGTGCTCGCCGTCCCGCCCTCGGCGTTGATGGAGGAGATGAGCCGCAGCCTGCACGCCTGGCACGTCCGCAGGCACGCGCTCATCCCGGACACCCCGCAGATCTAGCCGCCCCGCATGGGTTCCGTTAGGAACCTGGCGGCGGGCGCATGGGTGTTGCAAGGGCGCTATTAACGGGTCACTCCTAACCCGTTGACTAAGGATGTGCTGTCAGCCTGCGCATGCCGCAGGAGCAGCCTCACCAGCGGTTCATCACTAGGAGTCACCGTGCAGTGGTACCTGACGGACTGGTTCTACGTGGTCCTCACGATCGTCGTCTTCGCCTTTCTGTACCTCATCGTGAAGGGGATCGAGACCTTTGAGCGCTGAGCACTGGATCGAGCTGATAGGTGGCATCGTCCTGACGATCTACCTGTTCGTGGCCCTCGTCATCCCCGAGAGGTTCTGATGAATTCCACGCTTGCGGCCTGGCTGCAGTTCCTTTTCTTGGTCGCAGCCCTGGCGGCGTGCTACGTGCCGCTCGGCAACTACATCGCGAAGATCTTCACCGACACCAAGCACTGGCGGGTGGAGCGCGGCATCTACAAGCTGGTCGGGGTTGACCCGGACGCGGACATGAGGTGGACCGTCTACGTGCGCTCCATCCTGGCGTTCTCGCTGGTCGCCGTGCTGTTCGTGTACCTGATCGAGCGGACGCAGCACTGGCTGTTCTGGTCGGTGGGGATGGCGAACGTCCCGACGGACACCGCGTGGAACACCGCGGCGTCGTTCGTCACCAACACCAACTGGCAGAACTACGCCGGCGAGGCCACCATGGGCTACCTGTCCCAGCAGGCCGGCCTCATGGTGCAGCAGTTCCTGTCCGCCGCGGTCGGCCTGGCGGTCGCGATCGCCATGATCCGCGGGTTCACCCGGTCCAGGACCGACCGGCTCGGTAACTTCTGGGTGGACGTGACCCGCGGGACGATCCGGCTGGTGCTCCCGCTGTCGGTCATCGCCTGCATCATCCTGATGGCAGGCGGGGCGATCGAGAACCTGTCCGCCTACCACACGATCACCACGCTGGCCGGCGGCCACCAGGTCATCCCCGGCGGGACGGTGGCGTCGCAAGAAGTCATCAAGGACATGGGCAACAACGGCGGCGGCTGGTTCAACGTCAACTCGGCCCACCCGTTCGAGAACCCCAACCCGTTGACGAACATCTTCGAGATCTTCCTGCTACTGCTGATCCCGTTCTCCACGCCGCGCGCGTTCGGCAAGATGGTCGGCGACAACAGGCAGGGCTACGCGCTGGTCGCCGCCATGGTCATCATCTGGGCGTGCGCCGTCGGCGGGATCAGCTTCTTCGAGACCCACCTGAGCACGGCCGGGGCCGCTCCGCAGCTCGCACACGGCGCGTACGAGGGCGTGGAGACCAGGTTCGGGCCGCCGGGCTGCTCGCTGTTCGCGGCGTCCACCACGGTGACATCTACCGGCGCGGTGAACTGCTTCCACGATTCGCTGACGCCGTTCGGCGGCGGGATAGCGCTGTTGGACATCGCGCTGGGCGAGATCGCGCCGGGCGGGATCGGGGCCGGCATGTACGGCATCCTCATCCTGGCCATCGTCACGGTGTTCGTGGCCGGGCTGATGGTCGGCCGGACGCCGGAGTACATCGGCAAGAAGATCCGGCCCGCCGAGATGAAGTACGCGGCGCTGTACTTCCTGACCCTGCCCGTGATCATCCTGACCTTCGTGGCGATCGCGATCGGCACCAAGTGGGGCCAGGGCCCGATCTTCAACCCAGGACCGCACGGGCTGACCGAGGTGGTGTACGCGTACGCATCGATGGCGAACAACAACGGGTCGGCCTTCGCGGGCCTCGGCACCGGGGCGCCGTTCTACCAGATCACCGGCGGCATCGACATGCTGGTCGGCCGGTTCGCGCCGGAGATCTTCGCCCTGGGCCTGGCCGGGTCGCTGGCTAGACAGAGCCCGGTGCCACGCAGCGCCGGGACGCTCGATACCAGGACGCCGCTGTTCGTCGGCATGCTCGTCGGCGTGATCCTCATCCTCGTCGGCCTGACCTACTTCCCCGCGCTCGCGCTGGGCGTCTTCGCAGAAGGACTGCACTGATGTCTGTGACAACTGAGAGCCCTGGTACCCCGGCCGCTCCGCCCGCCCGCCCGCAGGCGCGAGTCGAGAACCGGGTCGGCGGCGGCCTGCTCGGTCCGAAGATGCTGTGGAGGTCGACCCCGGACGCGTTCAAGAAGCTGGACCCGCGGGTCCAGATCAAGAACCCGGTCATGTTCGTGGTCGAGGTCGGCGCCGTGCTGTGTGTCTACACGGCGATCCGCTCGTCGTCGGTATTCAACTGGACCATCGTGGTCTGGCTGTTCCTTACCGTGGTGTTCGCCAACCTGGCCGAGGCGGTGGCCGAGGGGCGCGGCAAGGCCCAGGCCGAGACGCTGCGGCGGGCCAAGCGGGAGACGATGGCGCGCAAGCTGATCAACTGGCACCCGGGAGCCGACCCTTCAACTCTCCGCGAGGAGCCGGTGCCCGGCACGGCGCTGACCCTCGGCGACCACGTGGTGGTCGAGGCCGGGCAGGTCATCCCTGGCGACGGGGACGTGGTCGAGGGCATCGCGTCGGTAGACGAGTCGGCCATCACCGGCGAGTCCGCGCCGGTCATCCGGGAGTCCGGCGGCGACAGGTCCGCGGTCACCGGCGGCACCACGGTGCTATCCGACCGCATCGTGGTCAACATCACCTCCAAGCCGGGCGAGACGTTCATCGACCGGATGATCGCTCTGGTCGAGGGGGCCAAGCGGCAGAAGACGCCGAACGAGATCGCGCTGAACATCCTGCTGGCCTCGCTGACCATCATCTTCATGCTGGCGGTGATCTCGCTGCAGCCGATGGCGCTGCACTTCGGCGCGGGGCAGTCGCTGGTGATTCTGGTCGCGCTGCTGGTGGCGCTGATCCCGACCACGATCGGCGCGCTGCTTTCCGCGATCGGCATCGCCGGCATGGACCGGCTGGTGCAGCGCAACGTGCTGGCCATGTCCGGCCGCGCGGTCGAGGCGGCGGGGGACGTGAACACGCTGCTGCTGGACAAGACCGGCACGATCACCATCGGGAACCGGCAGGCCACCGCCTTCCTGCCGGTCGGCGGGGCCACCGCCGAGGAGCTGGCCAACGCGTCGCAGCTCTCCTCGATGGCCGACTACACCCCGGAGGGCCGCTCGATCGCGGTGCTGGCCAAGAACGAGTACGGGCTGCGCGAACGTCCCGAGGGCGAGCTGACTGGCGCGGAGTTCGTCGAGTTCACCGCGCAGACCAGGATGAGCGGTATCGACGTGGCCGACGGGCCGCAGATCCGCAAGGGCGCCGCCTCCTCGGTGGCCCAGTGGGTAAGGAACAACGGCGGCACCCCGCCGGACGATCTCGGCCCGCTGGTGGACGGGATCTCGGCGGCCGGCGGTACCCCGCTGGTAGTCGCCGAGAAGCCCGTCAACGGACCGGCCAGGGCCCTCGGTGTTATCCAGCTCAAGGACATCGTCAAGGAGGGCATCGCCGAGCGGTTCGCCGAGATGCGCAAGATGGGCATCCGCACCGTCATGATCACCGGCGACAGCCCGCTGACGGCCAAGGCCATCGCGGACGAGTCCGGGGTGGATGACTTCCTGGCCGAGGCCACGCCGGAAGACAAGATGGCGCTGATCAAGAAGGAACAGGAGGGCGGCAAGCTGGTCGCCATGACCGGGGACGGCACCAACGACGCGCCGGCCCTGGCCCAGGCCGACGTCGGCGTGGCCATGAACACCGGGACCTCGGCCGCCAAGGAGGCCGGGAACATGGTGGACCTGGACTCCAACCCGACCAAGCTCATCGAGATCGTGGAGATCGGCAAGCAGCTGCTCATCACCCGCGGCGCGCTGACCACCTTCTCCATCACCAACGACATCGCGAAGTACTTCGCGATGCTCCCGGCCATGTTCTCGTTGGCCTTCCCCGACCTGTCCAAGCTCAACATCCTGCACCTGTACAGCCCGAAGTCGGCGATCACCTCGGCGATCATCTTCAACGCGCTGATCATCGTCGCGCTGATCCCGCTGGCGCTGCGCGGCGTGCGGTACAAGCCGTCCTCGGCCCAGGCGATGCTGCGCAAGAACCTGTGGATCTACGGCTTCGGCGGACTGATCATCCCGTTCATCGGGATCAAGCTAATCGACCTCATCATCATGAACATTCCCGGATTCGGCAGGTGAGCGGCATGGACCGCCTTCCCGTCATCGTCAGGCAGCACATCGCAGGGTTCCGCTTCCTGCTGGTGTTCACCGTGATCTGCGGGTTCGTCTACCCGCTGGTCATGCTGGGCATCGGCCAGGCGGCCTTCCACAACAAGGTCAACGGCTCGCTCGTGAGCTACAAGGGCCAGGTCGTGGGGTCGGGCTTGCTGTGCCAGGAGTTCGTGGACGCCAAGGGCAACCCGCTGCCGCAGTACTTCCAGCCGCGGCCCTCGGACGCGATCGTCAGCGGGGTGAAGGGCGACTACGGCTGCGACCCGCTCTACTCCTCGGCGTCCAACCTCGGCCCCACGAACCCGGTGGAGATCAAGGACATCCAGTCCGAAGAGCAGGCGATCTCCGCGTTCGACCGCGTGCCGGTCTCGCATATCCCGGCGGACGCGGTGACCGCCTCGGGCTCCGGCCTTGACCCGGACATCACGCCCGCGAACGCGTACCTGCAGGTCGATAGGATCGCGGCGGCCAGGCACCTGCCGCCCTCCGAGGTGCGCAACCTGGTCACGCAGAACATCACGGGCCGGACGCTCGGCTTCCTGGGCGAGCCCACGGTCAACGTGCTCCTGCTGAACATCAAGCTCGACGAGCTATCCGGGCAGTCCGGTAGCTGAGGCTGCCGAGCCTGCCGTGGCTGAGCTGGGAGAATCCCGGCCGGAACCCGATGAGACGCCCGCGGTCCCGGGTTCCGGCGCTTTCCTGCCCGCCGGTGCCGCTCCGGCCGCGATCCTGCTCGTCGAAGACCAGCCCGAACTGGTGCGCGCGCTGCAGATCAACCTGCGCGCCAGGCAGTACGAGGTGGTCACGGCGCGGACCGGGCGGGAGGCGCTGGCCCTGGCCGCGAGCCACCCGCCGGACGCGATCATCCTCGACCTGGGCCTGCCTGACATCGACGGCACCGAGGTCATCGTCGAGCTGCGCCGGTGGTGCAAGGCGCCGATCATCGTGCTGTCCGGCCGGACCAGCCCCGGCGACAAGATCGGCGCCCTGGACGTCGGCGCCGACGACTACGTGACCAAGCCGTTCGCCATGGCCGAGTTGCTCGCCCGGCTACGCGCCACGCTGCGGCGCGACGACGGCGAGCTCGGCCGCGAGCCGCCGCACCCGGCCAGGATCGGCGCGCGGCTGGTGGACCTGACGGCGCACCAGGTGACCCGCGCCCCAGGTCCGGGCGGGCCGGGGGCCAGGTCGGGTGCCGGGCCGGATCGCGGCGGACACGAAACGCTGCGACTGACGCCGACCGAGTGGCGGATCCTGGAGATCCTGCTGCTCCGGCCGGGACAGCTCGTCGCGTCGGCACAGCTCCTCTCCGGGGTGTGGGGTCCGGGCTTCCAGCAGCGCACCAACTATCTCCGCTTCCACCTGGCCAGGCTGCGCCGCAAGCTGGAGGACAACCCGGCCCGGCCCCGCCACCTGCTCACCGAACCCGGCATGGGGTACAGGTACCAGCCGTGACCTCGCCATCAATCCAATTCCCCCGAGTTCTGGCCGGCTTGCGGGCCATCGGCGGTACGAGCCCCACGGGATATGCCGCAAAATGTGAAGCGCAGGACTATCCACGGGGAGCGGAGATGAAGGCACTGACCGCGGAAGACCCGCGAGTGATAGGCGAGTACCGGCTGCAATCCCTGCTGGGCCAGGGCGGTATGGGCCGGGTCTACCTCGGCCTGTCCCCTGCGGGCCGGGCGGTGGCCATCAAGGTCGTCCGCCTCGACCTGGCCCGCGACGCCGAGTTCTTGCGCCGCTTCGGACAGGAAGTCGCCGCGGCCCGGGCGGTCAGCGGGATCTACACCGCGCCGGTCGTGGCCAGCGGGCTCGACGAGACCCCGCCCTGGCTGGCCACCGCGTTCGTGCCGGGCCCCTCGCTGGACCAGGTGATCACCGAGCACGGCCCGCTGCCCGAGCCGGCGCTGTGGCCGCTGCTGGCCGGGCTGGTCGAAGCGCTCCAGGCGATCCACGCCTGCGGGGTGGTCCACCGCGACCTTAAGCCCGCCAACGTGCTGCTCGCCTCCGACGGGCCGCGGGTGATCGACTTCGGGATCTCCCGTGCCGCCGACGGCACCGCGCTGACGGCCGCCGGGGTGGTGTTCGGCACGCCGGGTTACATGTCGCCCGAACAGGCCGAGGGCATGCCGGCCGGGCCCGCGAGCGACGTGTTCGCGCTCGGGTGCGTGATGGCCTACGCGGCGGGCGGCGCCGGGCCGTTCGGCACCGGCACCGCGGCCGCGGTCCTGTACCGCGTCGTCCACGCCGAGGCCGCCATGAACGGGATGCCGCCGCGGCTGCGCGAGATCGTCTCCGGGTGCCTGGCCAAGGACCCGGCGGCCCGGCCGACGCCGCGCGCGCTGTCCGCCCTGATCGCCGGCCGCGACCTGGGGACGGGACCGTCCGCGGTGGCCTTCTGGCCCCGGTCGGTCGGCAGCCTGATCGGCGCCTACCAGGCCAGGCTCGAGCAGGAGACGTCCGGCCGGCCCGGTGACGGGACGGTCGTGCACCCGCCGACCACGCTGTCCAACTCGGGACCTGGCCCTGCGGCCCCGGCCGCCGCCCAGGGACCGGCCGCGGCCGCGGGCCCGATGGCCGGCTGGCCTTCGCAGCCGCCGCTGCACGCGGCGGTATCGCCCGCGTACCCGGGCGGGACGCAGCCCTACCCGCCGGGCTCGCCGGGTTACACCGGCCCCGCGGGCAGCCCGGGCTACCCCCAGCCGCAGGGGTACGGGCAGGGACCTGGTCACCCCGCGCCGCAGGGGTACGGCGGCGCCCAAGGGTCCGCCGGTCCTCAGGGGTACGGTGGTGCTCAGGGATACGCCGGTCCTCAGGGATACGGCGGTGCTCAGGGATACGGCGGCGCCCAAGGGTACGGCGGTGCCCAGGGGCCGCAGGCCCCGCGCGGTTACGGCCCGGGCTACCCGCAGCCGTACCAGCCCGCACCGCCCGTGCCGCTAACCCCGCCTCCGGCGCCCGCACCCCCTAGCGTGGCGAACGCGGTCCGGCTGATGTACGCGGGGGCCGCCTTCACAGCGCTCGAGGCGGTCGGCGTCATCGTGGTCGCCGCCGCCCTAGTCAAGAAGCACAACGCCACGATCGCCACGTCGGGCCATACGACCTCGCTCGGGGGCGTGGTGGCGATCACCATCTTCTTCAGCCTGATCGAGATCGGTCTCTGGCTCTGGATCGCGCAGGCCTGCAGGAACGGCAAGAACTGGGCCCGGATCACCGGGACGGTCCTGTTCGGCCTGCACACCCTGGGCTTCCTCGACGTGGTCACCAACAAGCACGCAGGCCTCGGCCTGGCCAAGGCGCTGACCACCCTCGGCTGGCTGATCGCCTGCGGCGCGGTGGTGTTCCTCTGGCAGCGCCGGTCCGGCGAGTTCTTCAAGGTCAGAGCCCCGCGCCGGTAAGCCACACGGCGATCACAATAGATATGAAGGGCGTCAGGTAGGCGAGAGAAGGAACAGCCCCCGATATGGCTGAAAGCGGCGACCGGCTAGAGACCGGAGCGAACCAGGGCGGAGGTCCGCCGGGCCGGCCGGGACGCGGGCACCTGCGGATCTACCTCGGCTCCGCGGCCGGCGTCGGCAAGACCTACGCGATGCTCGGCGAGGGGCACCGCCGCACCGAGCGCGGCGCCGACGTCGTGGTGGCGTTCGCCGAGACGCACGGGCGCTCCCACACCAAGGCGCTGCTCGACGGCCTCGAGATCGTTCCCCGCACCCGGCTGGAGTACCGCGGGGCGAGCTTCGAGGAGATGGACCTGGACGCGGTGCTCGCCCGCCACCCGCAGATCGCGCTGGTCGACGAGTTCGCGCACACCAACGTGCCGGGCTCCCGCAACGAGAAGCGATGGCAGGACGTCGAGGAACTGCTCGACGCCGGCATCGACGTAATCTCCACCGTCAACGTCCAGCACCTGGAATCGCTCAACGACGTGGTCGAGAAGATCACCGGCGTCCCGCAGCGGGAAACCGTGCCCGACGCGATCGTCCGGGCCGCCGACCAGGTCGAGCTGATCGACATGACGCCCGAGGCGCTGCGCCGGCGGATGGCGCACGGGAACATCTACCCGCCGGAGAAGATCGACGCCGCGCTGACCAACTACTTCCGCAGCGGGAACCTCTCCGCCCTGCGCGAGCTGGCCCTGCTCTGGCTGGCGGACAAGGTCGACGAAGGGCTCCAGCAGTACCGGACCGAGCACAAGATCACCGGCGCGTGGGAGGCCAGGGAGCGGGTGGTGGTCGCCCTGACCGGCGGCCCGGAGGGCAAGACGCTGATCAGGCGGGCGGCCAGGATCGCGGCGCGCTCGGCCGGCGGTGACCTGCTGGCCGTGCACGTGACCAAGTCCGACGGCCTGACCGGCGCCGATCCGGCCGCTCTGGCCAGCCAGCGACGGCTGGTCGAATCGGTGGGCGGCACCTACCACCAGGTGGTCGGCGACGACATCCCCGAGGCCTTGCTCACCTTCGCCCGCGCGGAGAACGCGACCCAGCTCGTCCTCGGCGCAAGCCGGCGGTCGTGGCTGACCGCCATGCTCACCGGGCCCGGCATCGGGTCCAGGACCATCCGCGGTTCCGGCGACATCGACGTGCACATCGTGACCCACGGGCAGATGGGCCGCGGCCGCGGCCTGCCGCGCCCCCGCGGCGCGATCACGCCACGCCGGCAGATCGCCGGGTACGTGCTGGCCGCCGCGCTCCCCCCCGCGCTCACCGGGGTGATGGCCAACCTGCACAGCAGCCTCAACCTCACCAGCGACGTGCTGCTGTTCCTGGTGACGGTGATCGTGGTCGCCCTGACCGGCGGGTTCGTCCCCGCCGTGCTGGCCGCCATCGTTGGCTCGCTGCTGCTCAACTACTACTTCATCCCGCCGGTCCACCAGCTCACGATCGCGCAGGTGAACAACGCCCTCGCGCTCGTCGTGTTCGTCGGCGTCGGACTGCTCGTGAGCTGGGTGGTCGACCTCGCGGCCCGGCGCACTATCCAGGCCGCCCGGGCCAACGCGGAATCGGAACTGCTCGCCGTCACGGCCGGCAGCGTGCTGCGCGGCCAGCAAGGGCTCAGCGCGCTGCTCGACCGGATCCGCGAAGCGTTCGGCATGGACTCGGTGACGCTGCTCGAGTCCACGGCCCCCGACGGCGGCCAGCCCGCGGGCGCCTCGGCCGAGCGGCTCCGGGGCACGCCGGGCAGCTGGCACGTTGTCGCCAGCACCGGCGCGCACCCCGTCACCCGGCCGGAGGAGGCGGACGTCGAGGTGCCGGTCACCGACCGCCTGTCGCTCGCGCTGCGCGGCAGGCCGCTGCCCGCCGCGGACCGCCGCGTGCTCGGCGCATTCGCGTCTTACACGGCCGTCGCCCTCGACCAGCAGCGGCTCGCCGCGGAGGCCCAGGCGGCCAGGCCGATCGCGGCCGCCGACCGGATGCGGACCGCGCTCCTGGCCGCCGTCAGCCACGACCTGCGCACGCCGCTGGCGTCCGCGAAGGCCGCCGTGACCAGCCTGCGGTCCAGGGACGTGGACTGGGCGGCCGAAGACCACGACGAGCTGCTGGCCACGGCGGACGAGTCGCTGGACCGGCTCACCCACCTGGTAGACAACCTGCTGGACATGAGCAGGCTCCAGGCGGGCGCGCTGTCGCTGTTCCCCCGCCCGGCCGGCCTGGACGAGATCGTGTCCCAAGCGCTGGACAACCTGGACCCGGCCGCGCGGGGCATCACGGTCGACATACCGGAGTCCCTGCCCGAGATCAACGTCGACCCGGCGATACTCGAGCGCGTGATCGTGAACCTGACCGAGAACGCGCTGCGGTACTCGCCGCCGGGCCGGCCGCCGCTGCTGACCGCCAGCGCGCTCGGGGACCGGGTCGAGCTCCGCGTGGTCGACCGCGGCCCGGGCATCCCCGAGGAGGACAGGGACCGGATATTCGTGCCGTTCCAGCGGCTGGGCGACACGGACAACACGACCGGCGTCGGGCTCGGCCTGGCGCTGTCGCGTGGCCTGACCGAGGCGATGGGCGGGACGCTCAGCGCCGAGGAAACCCCCGGTGGCGGGCTGACCATGACCGTGTCGGTCCCGGCCGTGCCGCAGCAGGACTTCGGGTACGAGCCCGGGCACCGGGAACGTGAGGCAGCAGGCGGGACCGGGGCGTGACGAGGGTCCTGGTCGTCGACGATGAGCCGCAGATCCTCCGGGCGCTGCGGATCAACCTGCGGGTGCGGGAGTACGAGGTGCACGTCGCGGCGACCGGCACCGAGGCGTTCCAGCTGGCCAGCCGGTACCCGCCCGACCTGGTGATCCTCGACCTCGGCCTGCCGGACCTGGACGGCGTCGAGGTGATACAGGGGCTGCGCGGGTGGACCAAGGCGCCGATCATCGTCCTGTCGGGGCGAGCCGACAGCATGGACAAGGTGGAGGCCCTCGACGCCGGGGCCGATGACTACATCACCAAGCCGTTCGGAGTGGAGGAGCTGCTCGCCCGCATGCGCGCCGCCGTCAGGCGGACCGGAGCGGCGGAGGACCTGCCCAAGATCAGGCTCGGTCAGCTGGTCGTGGACCTGGCCGCCAAGCGGGTCACCCGGCAGGCGGCGGTACCGACCGGGGCGGCGCCGGCCGGGGCAGGCCCGGCTAGCTCAGGCGCGGCGCAGCAGGACGACATCAGGCTCACCCCGACCGAATGGCACCTGCTGGAGGTGCTGCTGCGCAACCCGGGCAAGCTGCTCAGCCGTAACCAGCTGCTGACCGAGGTATGGGGACCCGGGTACGCCGACGCCACGGGCAACCTGCGGCTGTACATGGCCCAGCTGCGCCGCAAGCTAGAACCCGACCCCGCCCGCCCCCGGTGGCTGATCACCGAGCCGGGCATGGGGTACCGCTACCAGCCGGGCCCGGACGAGGATCCGGACGGACCCGCGTCGTCCGCGGCGCCGAGCGAACCCCCCGAGCCAAGCTGACGCCCGTCTACCAGGGGTACGGCTGCCCGTCGCGGGTGAGAGTGCCGGTAGGCCCGCCGTTCGGGATTGTTACCGCCCAGACCACGCTGGCCGCGGCCTGGGTGATCGAACGCCCGCCCGGGCGGGCCTCACTGGAGGGCCAGCCGGGGCAGACCGCGTTGACCAGGATGCCGTCCCTGGCCAGTTCGCCGGCGAGCAGGCGGGTCAGCGCGTTGAGCCCGGCCTTGGACACCGAGTAGGCGGGCGAACCGCCGGTCATCCCGGCGATCGAGCCCGCCTCGCTGCTCACGTTGACGATCCTGGGGCGCGAGCTGGAACGGAGCATCGGCAGCAGCGCGTGAATCACCCGCCAGGGGCCGAACAGGTTGACGTCGAGGGCCTCGGCGACCGTGCCGAGGTCGGCGTTGCTCGCCGTCACCCACCGGTCGTACATGGTCGAAGCGTTGCTGACCAGGACGTCGGTCCGGCCGAACCGCTCCTTGACCCACTCGGCCATCGCGGCCACGCTGATCGAGTTATCCACCTCGAGCTGGCACGCGATGATCCGGACGCCCTCCGGGTCGAGCTCCTTGGCCGCCAGCTCGCCCTTCCGCAGGTCGCGGGAGCCGAGGACGACGGCGAACCCGAGCAGGGCCAGCTGGCGGCACACCTCGCGGCCCACCCCGCGGTTACCGCCAGTCACCACCGCCACCGGAAGGTCGGCGGACACGGGCATCACCGGCCCCGGCCCGCCGCGACGTTTCTCATGGCTGTCATCTTGCCACCAGCCGGACACCGTCCTGCCCCTGGTTCACGCAATTCGACATGTAACGGTCACGGCATGATGGCGGGCGGCGGGGTAGTCACCGCGGCCGGGACGTCGCCGGGGGCGAGCTGGTCCAGCCGGTACCTGAGCCGGCAGAGCACCACGTTGGACGTGCCTCGCCTGATCGCCCGGTCCAGGATCACGCCGCGCTGGTTGAACAGCAGGGCGTACCAGAACCACTTCGGCTGCACCTCGGGGATCAGCACCACCAGCCGGTGGTAGCTATCCTCCGCCTCGATCTGGCCCAGGTACTTGACGATCGGCGGCGCGATCGACCGGTGCGAGGTGCGCAGCGTGATGAGCGGGACGTTCGGGTGCCATTCCTCCCAGCGGTCGCGGAACGACACGTCGGCCGCTTCCGAATCCGGATCGGTGAAGGACACGGTCACCGCGACCACTTCGTCGCCCAGAGACAGCGCGGTGGACAGGCCCGCCGCCGTAAGCCGCGACACTCCGGCGACCGGCACCACGACCAGCGACTTCTGCTTCGAGGGTGGCTTCGGGGTCTTGCCGAGCTCAAGCAGCGCGCCGATCCGGCCGTAAGTGCGGTGGATCCGGCCGAACGCCAGGACCAGGCCCGGGATGACCAGCACGATCAGCCAGGCGCCCTCGGTGAACTTGCTGATCAGCTCGATGATCGTGGTCGCCGTGGTCAGGACGGCGCCGACGCCGTTGATGACCGCCCGGTACACCCAGCCGCGAGACCGCTGCGTCCGCCAGTGCTTGACCATGCCGAACTGGGACAACGTGAACCCGATGAACACGCCGACGGCGAACAGCGGGACCAGCGCTTGGGTGTTGCCGTTGGCCGCGACCAGCAGGGCGGCGGCCAGGACGGCCAGCACGACCACCCCGTAGCGGTACACCTGCCGGTCGGCGCGCAACCCGAACATGTGCGGCAGGAAATTGTCCCTGGCCAGCAGGCTGGCGAGGACCGGCAGCCCGCCGAACGAGGTGTTGGCGGCCAGCGCGAGCAGGACCATGGTGATCAGCTGGATCGCGTAGAAGACGATGTTGTGCCCGAGCGACGCCTCGGTGAGCTGGGCGAGGACGGTCGTGGTGGCGTGCGGGACCACGGAGAACCTGTGTATCAGGACCCCCAGGCCGATCAGCATCCCGCCGAGCAGGACGCCGAGCCAGACCTCGGTGTGCTGCGCGCGGCGCGCCCGCGGCGTGCGGAACTCCGGCACGGCGTTCGCGATCGCCTCCACCCCGGTCAGCGCCGAGCAGCCGGAGGCGAACGACTTCAGGACCAGCAAGATCCCGACGGCCTCGGTGGACGCGCCGACGTGGTGGTCGAGCACGACCGCGGGATGCGCGCGGAACAGGCCTGCGAAGATCACCGCGGCCATGGCCACGATGAACGCGAGCGTCGGGACGGTGAAGACCTTGGCGGACTCCGAGACGCCCCACAGGTTGAGCCCGGTGATCAGGGCCAGCGCGCCCAGGCACAGCCAGACCGTGGCGCCGAACAGCGAAGGGAACGCCGAGGTGAGCGCGGCGATGCCGGCCGAGACGCCGACGGCGGCGTTGAGCACGTAGTCGACGATCAGCGACGCCGCGGCCACCAGGCTGGCCTGGGTGCCCAGGTGTGCCTTGGACACCGCGTACGCGCCGCCGCCGGTGGGAAACGCCGCGATGACCTGGCGGTAGGACACCACCAGCGCGGCGAGCAGGACGATGATCGCGCCGGTCACCGGCAGGGAGTAGTGCAGCCCGGACGCACCGGCCGTCACCAGCACGACCAGGATGGCCTCGGGGCCTTACGCCACGGAAGACAGCGCGTCGAGGGACAGCGCGGCCAGCCCCTGGACGGCGGTCAGCCTATGCTGCTCTTCCTCGTCCACGGGGCTGCTCGTCACTCCCCCAGCATGTCACCGGGAGCGGGACGCACGTTCGAACGAGGGCTTACTGCCAGGTAACGACCAGGCCGTCCTTCTCGCCGAAGCGCTCCAGGTGCCGGCCCGTGACGTCCTTCACGCGGTCGAGCGTCTCGCCGTCGTCCGCGGCCGCGAGCATGACCAGGGCGTCATCTTCCACGGTCAGCGTGGTCGTCCCGCCGAAACCCCACTTCAGCACCGTGCCGGCCGGGGCCTCCTCCACTTCGACCTTGTTCCCGAAGTGGCTGGCTAGTTGCTTGCGATAGCGTTCGCCGCGGTCAGTGGCGACGCGCGAGGTGGAGCTGACGGTCATGTTGTGTCCTTCCGATATCGGCAGGATCAACGACCGCCCGCCCGGCGATGTTCCGCTAGGCCAGGGTCACGATCAGGATGATCGCGACGATCACCAGGACCCCAATGACAAGCAGGGCGGGAGACACCGGGAAGCGCCGCGCGGTGGCCGTCTCCTCCTCGCCGCGTTCGACGAAGGCCCGGAAACCCGCGGTGTTCGCACTCGGTTCATGGTCAAACTCCGACATGGCCACGACTTTAGCTGCTCAGGGCGCCCTGATGTCCGGGTTCGAGATGATCAGGGCTACCGCGCCGGCATCCGTCCGCCGGTGCCAGGGTCCCGGTCCACCAGCCGGGTGAGCACGATCACGCTCCTGCTCCTGACCACGAACGGCTCGGCCCTGATGCGCTCCATCACGTCCTCGAAGTGCCGGACGTCGGCGGCCCTGATGTGCACGAGGGCGTCCGCCTCGCCGGTCACCGTGCACGCATCGACGACCTCGGGGTAGCGCCGTACCACGGCCCCGATCTCCTCCGGGGAGGTGCGCGCGCCGCAGAACAACTCCACGTACGCCTCGGTCGTCCAGCCCATGGCCGCCGGATCCACCCGGGCCGAGAAACCCGTGATGGCCCCCGCGGCGCGGAGCCGGTCGACCCGCCGCTTCACCGCCGGGGCCGACAGGCCGACCTCGTCACCGATGAGCGCGTAGCTGGCCCTGGCGTCCCTGATCAGCGCGGCGACGATGCGCCCGTCGATGTCATCCACGGTCCCCGACCACAGGGGCACCATACCCGGATCCGGGCATAAAACGAGGCTCAGCGTCCCGCTTTCGCTGAGCCTCACTAGGTGAGACGCGACGGTGGCCGCTCAGGTTGACACGTTCACGCTAAACGTTGCAATTCGTTCCGGCTTTTCCGCCGGCCGGGCCCGCTGACGATACCGCCCGCGGCCCGGACCGCGGCATTCCGCTCCGGACGGGAATGACATAGCGTGACGCCGTGAGGAGCGTGCCGTCGGCGAGGGCGCCGCGCAGGCTGCCGTCCTGGGCCGTGGCCGAGGGCCCATTCGGTATCCGCCTCGTCGACCTGGCCATCACCCACCTCGTCATCCTGGCCATCGAGGTTAACGTCACCGTCGGCACCGGCCCCGGCGCCGTCCCGCTCACCCTCGGCGCCCACCTGCTCGGCGCGGCCCTGGCGGTGCCGATCCTGTTCCGGCACCGGTACCCGTTCCAGGTCATGCTCGCCACCGCCATGCTGATCTTCTTCTACTACATCTACGCCCGCAGGAACATCTCCCCCGCTCCCCTGTTCGCCGTGCCGTTCTACGACGCGGCGGTAGCCGGGTACCTGGTCTGGGGCGCCGCGATCGGCGTGGGCTTCATGGTGACCGGCCTGTTCGTGGTGGAGTTCAGCACCCGGGAGGGCCTGGCCCAGCTGGCCTCGGACTTCCTGCCCCAGATCGCGGTCCTCGCCCTCGGCCTGGCCCTGGGCGAGACGGTCCGCAGCCGCCGGGCGCTGGCCGCGGAGACCGCCACCCGGCTCCGGCTGGCCGAGGAGGAGCGCGCCGCCGAGGCGGGCCGGCTGGTCGCCGAGGAACGCCTGCGCATCGCGCGCGAACTGCACGACACGGTGGCGCACAGCATGGCCACCATCACCGTGCAGGCCGGCTCCGCCCTGCACCTCCTCTCCGACAAGCCCATTAAGCCGAACGACGCTTCGGCTGGCCCCCGCGCCGCTGCGGGGAGGCCGGCGGCCGACGCGGACACGCTGCGCGCGGCCCTGACCGCGATCAGGGACACCAGCAAGGCCGCCCTGATCGACATGCGCGCGGTGCTGGGCCAGCTCAGGCGAGCCGACCCTCAGGACCCCGAGGCCGGGCCGGCCGCCGCCCGGACGGGCCTGGCCCGGCTGGCTGACCTGCGCGATGCGGTGACAGCGGCCGGGGCGACGGTGAAGGTGACCATCGAAGGCGAGCAGGCGCCGCTGCCCGAACAGACCGATCACTCGGCCTACCGGATCCTGCAGGAGTCGCTGACCAACGTGCTGCGGCACGCAGGCCCTGGCGCCGTCGCCGACGTGTGCCTGTGCTACCAGCCGGGCGCCCTGGTCATTACCGTGACGGACGACGGTCAGGGGGGTCCGCGGGGGTTTGGGGAGGACGGCTCCCCCCCAGGATCGGGGGGATCCCGGAGGGTCGCCCCCCCGGGGCAACAGGGCCACGGGATCCGGGGGATGCGCGAGCGGGCGGCCTCCGTCGGCGGTGAGCTCACCGCCGGGCCGCTGTCCGGCGGCGGCTTCCAGGTCAAGGCCACGCTGCCCACGTCGGCGCCCGTGCGGGTGCCCGCCGCCCGGGGAGAATCCTCGTGATCAGGGTCCTGCTCGCCGACGATCAGGTACTGGTCCGCGCGGGGTTCCGGCTCCTGCTCGAGTCGGCGGGTGACATCGAGGTGGTCGGGGAGGCGGCGAACGGCGGGGTCGCGGTGGCGCTGGCCCGCGAGCACGCCCCGGACGTGGTGCTGATGGACGTGCACATGCCGGAGGTCGACGGGGTCACCGCGACCCGCCTGATCGCGGGGGACACCAGGCTGGCGGGCACCAAGGTCGTCGTGCTGACCACGTTCGACGACGACGAGACCGTGTTCGCGGCGCTGCGGGCCGGCGCGAGCGGGTTCCTGGTCAAGGACGTGGAACCGGAGGAACTGCTCCAGGCGGTGCGCGTCGTGGCCCGGGGCGACGCGCTGCTCTCGCCCAGCGTGACCAGGGCCGTCATCGCCGCGTTTACCGACGGCGGCTGGCCGCCGAGCCCGCGTGCCCCGCGCATGGCCGACTCCGGCACCCCTCCGCCTGGCCTGGCCTCGCTCACCGACCGCGAGCGGGAGGTCGTCGCGCTGGTCGCGTCCGGGCTTTCCAACGACGAGATCGCCCGCCAGCTCGTAGTCAGCCCGCTCACCGCGAAGACCCACGTCAGCCGGGCCATGACCAAGCTGAACGCGCGTGACCGGGCCCAGCTAGTCGTCCTGGCCTACGAACACGGCCTCACCGCCTCCTAGGCGCCCCGCCTAGCGGCTCACCGTCTCCGGGCGCCCCATCACGCCGCGTGGAGTTCCCCCGCGCTCCCGAAGCCCCGATCACGCGGCGCCCGACGCGAGCCAGCCGAGCGCCACGGTGCAACCTGCGGAGCAGGGGATCGGCGCTCCCGTCCAACCGCGCTGCCTCAGGATCTGCGCCTGCAGCAGGGCGGTCTCGCAGGGGTGGCCATATACGTCGCGCCAGCTATAGCGGGCTGTGTAGACGCCCCGCGCGCCGGCCTGGACGTCGCGCCGGCTGTCGCGCCAGCGCTCCTCGTCCGGGTGCGCCAGCCGACCGTCGAGCTCGACGGCGAGCCGGTATTCCTCGTAGTAGGCGTCCCGGTACACCGCCCGGCCGTCGATGACGACGCGCACCTGATGCCTGGAGGGCGGCAGGCCGTGGGCCCGCTCGACGTCGCGCACGTAGCGGTATTCCAGCACGGAATGGATCCCGTGGCCTGCGGCTGCGAGCACATCGTCGAGCTCGGGCCGCCAGCGCAGCTTCTTGCGCAGGCTCAGTGCGGTCCGGAGCTTGTCCTCAGTGGTCAGCCGCCTGCCGCAGGCGCGGGTCAGCCACCTGCAGGCGTCGTCGAAGGTCTTGGAGCGCTGAATCAGGTCGAGGACCGTCTCCTCGACGGTCGTCCGGGGCGGCTCGCGATTCGGCTGCCTGGCCTCGCCGACGCGCCCGGAAATGCGGATCGCGATACCCGGGGTCCTGACCCGTCTCGTCGAAGGAACGGTCACGTAGATCGTCTCGGCCGGGGACTCGATGAGCCCGTGGAGTTCAGCCGCGGTCTGGTAGCTGAGCACCGCGCCGTCGCCCGCCCGCAGCACCGCCGCCCAGAGCCAGGCGGCGCGGGGCGGCGGCCCGCTGAAGACCGCGTACACGCCCCGGTAGAGCTGCTGCCAACGCCGACGCTCCAGGCGCGTGGCGATCATCTGGGAGGTTAAACCGGCGTCAAGAAGTTGCCGCCGGGAAAGCGTGCCCGCTTGCCAGTGGGCGGTCTCGGCCACGGCGTCGGGAATGTCGTAATTCATGCCCGGCATTGTGCGTCGCGACGCCGACATTTCCATGATCACGAACGATTGTTAGTCCGCGCAGACCAAAAACTCTTCGTGATCACGCTGGACGCGGCGGGGGGCGCGTACTCCGGGGGGAGTACGTGGCGGGAGTAGCCGGGGCGGGTAAGTGTCTTCGCTCGGAGGACGCGTTGAGGGGGGCCGGGAAGCGAGTCTTTGGGGTGTCATGTACTCCTCTGGCTCGTGGAGGCTGGGATGGGAACGAAAACGGGGGCGCTGGGGGCGCTCGGGAACGCTTGTTACCGGCATCGGTGGGTGACGCTGCTGGTGTGGGTCGCGGGAGTGGCCTGCCTGATCGGGCTCTGGACGCGGTTCGGGGCGGCAGCGCAGAACGACTTCACAGGGAACGACCCGGGACAGACGCTGCTCAACGAGCACTTCGCGGCGCAGTCGGGGGACACGCTCACGCTGGCCATCCGGTCGGACGAGGGGATCACGTCGGCGGCGGTGCGGGCTCGGGTCGCCGCGGCGTTGGTGCCGTTCCGTAAGGCAGCAGGCGTCACGGGGGTGACCGATCCGTACACTGCGCCAGGGCACGTGTCGGCAGACGGGCACATCGCGTACGCCACCGTGCAGTTCGACGTGCCGGGATCGAGCATCCCCAACAGCGAGGCCCTGGCGCTGATGCACGACGCCACCGCGGCGAGCGGAGGCGGCGTCACGTTCAGCCTGGGCGGGGACGTGGTGGACCAGGCCGAGACGCCCTACGGCGGGCCGTCCAACGGAATCGGGGTCGGAGCGGCCGCGATCGTGCTGCTGATCGCGTTCGGCTCGCTGCTGGCGATGGGGCTGCCGATCGCCACCGCGCTGCTGGGCATCGGCTCCGGGCTGGCGCTGATCGGCCTGCTCGGGCACGTCTTCCCGGCCCCCTCGTTCTCCCCGATCGTGGCCGCCCTGATCGGCCTGGGCGTGGGCATCGATTACGCGCTGTTCATCGTGACGCGATTCCGCAGCGAGCTGCACGCGGGCGCGCAGGCACGGGACGCGGTGGTCACGGCCATGCGCACCGCGGGCCGGGCCGTGCTCACCGCGGGAACGACCGTGGTGATCGGCATGCTCGGGCTGCTGGTGCTGCGCCAGCCGCTGCTGAACGGGGTGTCCGTCGCCGCCGCGGCGACGGTCGCGATGACGGTGCTAGCGGCGCTCACACTGCTGCCCGCGCTGCTCTCCTTCACCGGCAACCGGCTGGCCCGCGCCTCGCGGCTGAACACCTTCCTCGGGGACCGCGTGTTCGGGCGCGGCAGGGGGACCAGGGCGTCCGGGCTCAGCGGGGTTGCCGGGCGCGGCGGGCTTGCCGGGCGCGGCGGGCTTGCCGAGCGCGGCGGGCTTGCCGGGCACGGCGGGGCCGGCCGGACGGCCGCGCACCCCGCGGAGCGGTGGGCGGGGGTGGTGCAGCGGCACCCGGTGCTGGCCGTCGCGTTGTCCGCGGCGTTCATCCTGCTGCTGGCCGCTCCCGCGCTGGCTATGAAGCTGTCCTTCCCCGATGAGTCCGCGCAGGCCAGGGGGACGATGGGGTACGCCAGCTACGCGGCCATGGCGGAAGGTTTCGGGCCCGGGTTCGACGCGCCGCTGATCGTCGCGGCGAAGGTCACGCCCTCCGACGGCCCCGAGCTCGCCGCGCTCCGCGGCGCGATCGCGGCCACGCCGGGAACCGCGGGCGTGACAGCGCCGGTCATCAGCCGGGACGGGCAGGCGGCCATACTCATCGCGTTCCCGACCACGGGCGAGCAGGACCCGGCCACCAACGCCCTGGTGAACAGGATCGAGAGCACGGTGCTCCCGAGATCCGGGCTGACGGCGTACCTGACCGGGCCGAACGCCTCGAACGTGACTTTCACCAACCTGATGGGCGAACGGCTGCCGTGGCTGATCGCCGTGGTCGTCGGGTTGTCCATGCTGCTGCTGCTCGTGGTGTTCCGCTCGGTCGTCATCGCGGTCAAGGCGGCCCTGATGAACCTGCTGTCGGTCTGCGCGGCCTACGGCGTGCTGACCGCGGTGACGCAGTGGGGCTGGCTCGGGCACGCGTTCGGCTTCCCCGAGAAGATGCCCGTCACGACCTGGGTCCCGATCTTCCTGTTCGTGATCCTGTTCGGCCTGTCCATGGACTACGAGGTCTTCCTGCTGTCGAAGATCCGCGAGGAATACGACCGGCTCGGCGACAACGGCCTGGCCGTCGGGCGCGGGCTGGCCGCCACCGCGCGGGTGATCTCGGCCGCCGCGGCGATCATGGTGGTGGTGTTCCTGTCCTTCGACCTGACTCCCGACGTCTCGGTCAAGCAGATCGGGCTCGGGCTCGCGGCCGCCGTCCTGGTCGACGCGACCGTGGTGCGGCTGGTCCTGGTCCCGGCCGTGATGGAACTGCTCGGGCGGGCCAACTGGTGGCTGCCCGCCTGGCTCGACCGGCTGCTGCCGGCCAGGCGGGCCGAGGCTCTCAGCGCGGACGAGCCCCCGGCCGGGACCCCCGCGGGTGATCCGGCCGTGGCCCGCTGAGGGAAGGGATCTGCCCCGCACGTGTATCGTGCGGGGCAGGTCATCGAGGCGGGAGGAGCGACATGGCGGGCGAGCCTGACGATTCTGAAGAGATGGTGCGCGGGATGTTCGGGCCCGACGTCACGTTCCTCGGGGTGCCGCGGGCCGAGCTCGGCTCGCTTTCCGGCCTCGACGTGGTGTTCCTCGGCGCGCCCTTCGACAGCGGCACCTCGCACCGGCCGGGCGCCAGGTTCGGCCCGCAGGCGATCCGGATGACCGATTACCTGCCGCACGACGCGTCCAGGCCGCATCTCGCGCTCGGCGTGGACCCGCTGGTCGAACTGCGCTGTGCCGACGCCGGGGACGTGGTGATGCCGCCGGTCGACACTAACGAGGGGCTGCGCAGGCTGGAGATGGCGGTCCTCGCCGTGGCCTCGGCCGGGGCCATCCCGGTCATCCTGGGCGGCGACCACACGATCACGCTGCCCGACGCCACCGGGGTGGCCAGGCACGTCGGCTGGGGGCGGGTGTCGCTGATCCACTTCGACGCGCACGCCGACACCGGCGACAGCCAGTTCGGGTCACTGGTCGGGCACGGCACGCCCATGCGCAGGCTGATCGAGTCCGGCGCGGTGCGCGGCGACAGGTTCCTGCAGATCGGGCTGCGCGGCTACTGGCCGGAGCCGCCGACACTGGCCTGGATGGCCGAGCAGCGGATGCGCTCGTTCGAGATGAGCGAGATCGTCTCGCGCGGGCTCGACGACTGCCTGACCGAGGCGTTCGCGATCGCCGTCGACGAGTGCGACGGCGTGTTCCTGTCCGTCGACGTCGACGTGGTCGACCCCGGCATGGCGCCCGGCACCGGGACGCCCGAGCCGGGCGGGCTCACGGGCAGGCAGCTGCTCGACGCGGTGCGGCGGATCGCCATGTCGGTCCCGCTGGCCGGGATCGACGTCGTGGAGGTCTCGCCGCCGTACGACCACGCCGAGGTGACCGCGTTCCTGGCCAACCGGGTCGTGCTCGAGGCGCTTTCCGGCATCGCGTGGCGGCGCAGGCAGCTGGCCGGCGAGAACCCGCGGCGCCCGGACGCGCCGCTGCTCGAGGGCCGCTAGCGAGCGAGCCAAAGGGCGCCGGCGGCGACTGGACTGACGAGCGACGGAGGAGCGAGGAGGGAAGGAGCCGCCTTAAGGGCGCCCGGAGGCGAGGGAGCTAGCAATACAACTGAGCACTCTGGGCGAAAAGATCGGCAGGATCTATAGTCGGTCCATGCTGGACGTGACGAGGCTGCGCGTTCTCGTGGCGGTGGAGCGCTACGGCTCGGTCACCGCCGCGGCCCGCGCCCTGAACTACGCCCAGCCGTCGGTGAGCCATCACCTGGCCCGGCTGGAAGCGGAGACCGGGATCAAGCTCATCCAGCGCGCCGGGCGCGGCATCGCTCTCACCGACGCCGGCCGGCTCCTGGCCGAACGCGCCGCCGAGGTGATCGGCAGGCTGGACGCCGCGGAAAACGAGCTGGCCGCCTACACCAGTCAGCGGGCCGGCCGCCTGCGGCTCGCGTCGTTCGGCTCCGCGCTCGGCACGATCGTGCCAGCCGCCGCGGCGATGCTGCGCGGGCACCAGTCCAGCGTGGACCTGCGGCTGGCCGAGGCGGAACCGCCCGAGGCGCTGCGCATGCTCCGCGCCGGGCACGTCGACGTGGCGGTGATCTTCCGGTACGTCCCCGACGGCCCGGGTCCCACCGGGCCGGGCCAGTTCGCCGCGGACCTCCCCGGCCCGCTGGCCGCCGACGACGAGGACGACGACGGCGACGGGATCGACGTCTCCAATGGCCTGCGCGAGCGGCTCGTGCTCGATGAACCCGTGCACCTGGTCGTCTCCGCGCACGCGGCCGATCCGCCCGAGCCCGACCTGTCCAGGTACGCGCGCCACCGCTGGATCGCGGGGTGCGACCGCTGCCGCGCCCCCCTGCTCAGGCAGTGCGCTCTGGCCGGTTTCGTACCGAAGATCGCGTTCACCACCGACGACTACGTCGCCGTCCAGGCCCTGGTCGCCGCGGACCTGGGCGTCTCGACCCTGCCCGCGCTGTGCCTGCGCGCCGTGCAACACCCGGGGGCCACGACGGTGCCGCTGGCGGGCGTCCGCAGGCACGTGTTCGCGGTCCGGTACGGCGATCCGCCGGACCCGGCGGCGGTGACCGCGCTCATCGACGCGCTCCGCGCGGCCGCCGAGCCACCGGGGTCGCCGGATTGAAGGAGGCCCACCCGCTGTCCGCCGAGTCAGGCGGGCATCCGCTCGAGCCCATTCCCGGCCAGCTCATGCTGCCCGGCGTGTCGGCATATCCGGAACCCCAGGCCGGGCAGCCGACGCTGCCGGGCCTGGAGGGCTTCGGGACCCTGACCGACCCGGCGGCGCCTGCTGACCCCGAGCTGGCGGCGGTGGCCGCCGAGCTGAGCGCGCTTGACGCGGACGGTTCGCGGATGGCCGGAGCGATCCGCGACGCACTGGACATGCTGCTCGACGGCCAGCACACCGGGCGGTATCGCTGGGACCAGCTGCACAAGACGGAGAAGACGCACGCGGGAACCCTGGTCGAGATCGCGCTGGCCCGGACGCTGCACCTGGCCGACGGGCAGGTGCTCGACTACACGATCGCGGGCGCCGACGTGGACTGCAAGTTCTCGCAACGCAGGGGCGGCTGGATGATTCCGCCCGAGGCCGACGACCAGTTGCTCCTCCTGGTCCAGGCCAGCGACGAGGACGGCGCCTGGTCGGCCGGCCTGGTCCGCGCCACCGAGGAGAAGCTAAGCCCGGCGGGCAACCGGGACGGCAAGCGGACCCTCAACGAGCGCGGCCGCGCCGCGGTGTGCTGGCTGCACGCCCGCGCGCCGCTGCAGGAGAACGCGCTGATCAGGCTGCCGGCCCAGGAAGTCGCGGCGATCTTCGCGGCCGGGTCCGGGCAGCAGCGGGTCAACGAGCTGTTCCGGCGCGCGCAGCGGATGCGGGTGAGCCGGACGGTGGTGGCCACGGTCGCGACGCAAGACGACTACATGAAGCGGGTCAGGGACGGCGGCGGCGCGCGCGACCAGCTGCGCGCGGAGGGCATCGTGATCTTCGGGGACTACGCGGGCGACCAGGTGCTCGCCGCCGCCCTGGGCGTGCCGCGGCCGGGGGGCCGGCGAGTTCGTCAGCGCCCGGCTGGCCCGCCGGATCCAACCCGACGGCGGGCGGTCGATCCGCCTCGACGGCGCCGACTGGGCGCTGGCCTCCCCCGCCGATCACCCCGAGCAGGCCCCGGCCCTGCCCCGCTGACGGTAGCGGTCCGGGGGCCCGCCCGGTCAGCAGCTCAAGGCGGCGCGCACCAGGGCGCGGTGGCCACAGGACGTTAGCGGTCCGGGGGCCCGCCCGGTCAGCTCAAGGCGGCGCGCACCAGGGCGCGGGCCACAGGACGTTAGCGGTCCGCGGGTCCGGTCAGCAGCTCAAGGCGGGCGCGCACCAGGGCGCGGTGGCCACAGGACGTTAGCGGTCCGCGGGTCCGGTCAGCAGCTCAAGGCGGGCGCGCAGGAGGGCGCGGTGGGCCACCACGTCGTCGACCTGGTCGGGCTGCTCGGGACACTCGCCCGCGGCGACCGCGCGCTCGAGGCGGCGGAGCGCGTCGGCCGAGTCGATCATCTCGAACAGCACGAGCGGGTCGCCGCCTGCGGCCCGGGCCGTATCCGCGCGCAGCCCGGCCGCCTTCACCACCCATGCGTCCCTGATCTTGCCGCCGCGCCCGTGGTCGATCAGCATGCAGAGGGCGTGCTGGCGGTGCCCGTAGGCGAAGGTCATGGTCAGCGACTCCTGGCGGCCGCCGACGTCGGCGTAGTGCCAGCAGTCACCGACCCGCGGAGACCCGAGCGTGGTGGCCCACGGGGGGTCCGCGACGCCGTGCGCGGACAGGCGCGCGGCGGCCTGCTCCGCCGCGGTGCGCACGGCGGGCGGGCCGACCGCGGCGAAGACGCGCAGCAGAGCGAGGGACTCCGGGGTCGACGCCGCCTCGGCGGCGGGCACCAGCGAGCCGGTCAGCGAATCGGCGAGCGAGGCCGGTCCGGCCGCCGAGGAGGCCAGGGCCCCGATGAGGTCAGATCCCCACAGTTCCGCGTCCACCGGGTCGACCACCTCGCGCAGGACGTGGGCCGCCTCGGCCAGCACCCCGTCCACGGCCTGCTCGATGGCCACCGGGGCGAACAGGCTGGCCACGTCGGGCTCGGGGCGGGGTTCATCCGCGGTCATGACGCCCACGATAAGCCACGCCCTAGGCTTTCCCCCATGCGGCAAGGATTCGAGGACCTGGACCTGGAGCGGCTGCGCCGCCGGCGCAGCGAGAAGTGGCGGGCCTTCCCGCCCGACGTACTGCCCGCCTTCGTGGCCGAGATGGACTACGACCTCGCCGACCCGGTGAAGGCGGCGCTGCGCGCGGCCGTCGACCTCGACGACTGCGGCTACGCCAACCCGGCGGGCGTCGGCGAGAGCTTCGCCAGGTTCGCCGCGGCCAGGCACGGCTGGACCGTGGACCCCGGGCTGGTCCACCTGATCCCCGACGTCATGGCGGGCGTCGATTACATCTTCGGCCTCGCTACCGAGCCCGGCGACGGCATAGTCATCAACACGCCCGTGTACCCGCCGTTCTTTGAACACATCTCCAACGCGCGCCGACGGGTCGTCGAAGTGCCGCTGGCCCGGCGGGAGGGTCGGTGGGAACTTGACTTCGACGCGCTGGAGGCGGCCTTCGCCGCGGGCGCGCGCGGCTACCTGCTCTGCAACCCGCACAACCCCAGCGGGCGGGTGTTCAGCGCGGCGGACCTGCGCCGGATCGCGGCGCTGGCCGACCGGCACGGTGTCATCGTGGTGGCCGACGAGATCCACGCCCCGCTCACGCTGCCCGGCGCGCGGCACACGCCGTACGTCGCGGCCGGCGGGCC
>JBOHCK010000031.1:0-29326 GCA_050698755.1 Streptosporangiaceae bacterium
ACGACGTCTTCGATGACCTGCATGAGGAACGCGATCTCGGCGTCACCCCGCCGTTGCAGGTTCTCAGCGGAGCACACGAACACGGTCACGTGCCTGATCCCGGCCCGTTCGCACCAGTTCAGAACGTCCTCGACGTGCTCGGCTCCGTACTTGTGCCCCAGGCTGGGACTGGCCAGCCCCGTCTGCCGTGCCCAGCGGCGGTTGCCGTCCATGATCAGCCCGACGTGCCTGGGCAGCGTGGCGCCGGACAGTTCCCTGCGCAGCTTGCGGGAGTACAGGCCATAGGCAAGACCGCGCAGCATGTCCCTAACCTACCGACCGCTAGCCAGGCTGGGGTTCATCCCTGGTGGGGGTAACAAAAGTTGCGGGCTCGGCGCTGACCGGTTCCGCGCCGATGAGACAGCCTCAGACGCCACGCGGGTGGTTTCAGCCTTCCTGCTGCCAGACGCAGCCGCCGGTGATCTGGAAGGCGACCGCGCCGGCCAGGCTCACCGTATCCGGCCCCGTGAAGTTGTTGTTGTCGATGATGTTGCTCGTATCCGTGCTGCCCAGCGTGGCCTCGTAGCACTGCTGGCCGCCGCTCGTATGCCAGGTGCCGCCGGGGATGTCCGTGCCGATGACGTATACGCCGTCCGCGCTGATCTGGGTGGCTTCCCCCTGCGCATTGGCCGTCGGCACCACTGTCTTCGTCACGGTCACCGTCGGAGCCGCTTGGGCCACCGCCTGAGCCGCCCGGGTCACCGTTACCGTCGGGCCGGGCTCGGTGGCCGTGTTCGCCGAAGTGCCGCTCGCCGTCGCCCTGCCGATGCCTACCGCGACGCCCAGGGCCGCGACGGCGAGGATCGCGCTCAGCACTTTGTGGCGGCCGGCCCACGATCGCTGCGCGCGGTGACCCGGAGGCGAGACGTAGTCGGGCGGCTGGCCGGGATGGGGCGGCTGGCCACCCGGCGGTCCGTAGGGCTGCGCCTGGCCGGGCGGCTGACCGATTCTCCTGTACTGCAGGTTCTGCGTGGGCGCAGGCTGCTGTGGCTGCTGGCCGTAAGGCGTGTACGGCTGACCCTGGTACTGACCCGGGTTTTGCTGGGCGGGTGGCTGCTGCGTCTGCTGGCCGTAAGGCGCGTACGCCTGACCCTGGTACTGACCCGGGGTCTGCTGGGCGACCGGCTGCTGCGTCTGCGGATACGGCTGCTGAGTTGGGTACTGCTGCTGTCCTTGAGGCTTCCACGGGTCCCATGGCGGCTGATCGCTCACGATGCCCTCCCTGCACGGCGGCCAGCGCCGTGTTCTCCCTTTCAGGAGACGCGGCAGGGGAACCCGCGGTGTGCAACGAAGGTCAATCTGACATGGCGCCGTAACCTAGCTGTGTCCTGTGTGGAAACGAGCCCGGCCGGCCTCTTACGCGGACCCGAGCCGGTCGGCCGCCAGGTGGTTGCGCCAGGTGTGGCGGGGCTCGTAGCCGAGGACCTGCCGGGCCCGGTCGATGGCCAGCAGGGTGCCGAACTCGCTGACCTCGCTCGTCAGCCGGACATGGGGGAAGACCTCGGCGAGCAGTTCGGCCGACGGGCGGTTCATGACGGTGTCCGCGGCGGCGATGATGAAGCTCGGGCTGCCCGCCACGGCGTCCTGGGGAGCGCTGAGCGCCAGCCTGCACGCGGCAGCCACATCCCGCTCGTCGACATAGCCCCACATGTTCCACTTGCGTTCGGCGGGGTCGGCCCAGTACGAGGGAAATTCCTCGTAGTCGGCGGGCGCCATGATGTTGGAGAACCGCAGCGCGGCGAAGGGGATGCCCGACCACTGCGCGATGTGCGCGGCGATGGTCTCGCTGACCACCTTCGACAGCGCATACGTCGTCGTGGGGTAGGGGTAGTGATCCTCATCGACCGGCGCGTACCGCGGCGGCACCTCGAACGGCAGGCCCAGTGTCGTCTCGCTCGATGCCCACACCACGCGGCTCAGGCCGAGCCTGGCGGCGGCCATGAACACGTTGAAGTTCATCGCCACGTTCGCGTTGAACGTGACCGCCGGGGCGGCGATCTGAGGAGCCGGGATGTTCGCCAGGTGGACGACGGCGTCGGTGCCGCGTAGCTCCTCCACTAGCTCACGCGCGGCATGCGGCACGCCAGCGGCGACCGGCCACCAAGTGGCCTCAGGACCTTGCAGGGTCTCGAGCGCCTGCCCGTAATCGGTCAGGTCGGCGCGCAGCATCCCCTCGTAGAGGCTCTCCTTGGTAACCGCAATGTCCGTGGCCACCACGTCGTAGCCGTGCTCCCGCAACTCCCGCACCACGGCCCGGCCCGCCTGCCCGCTCGCTCCCGTCACGCAGATGCGCTGCCCCATCGCAGTCCTCTCGCCTTCTTCTCGGCCGCGGCCCGGAGTCATCAAGGATGCTAGGACCTATAGTCGGCTCTAGGTCAAGCCCGTATCGTTGGCGCCGTGGCTGAAGCAGAGCTGCTCCTGAGCATCGGACAGGCCGCCGAGCGCACCGGGCTGAGCGTTCACGCGCTGCGCTTCTACGAGCGCGAGGGCCTGCTCGTCACCCCGGTTCACCGCGGCACGGACGGACGCCGGGCGTACACCGAGTGGGACCTGGAATGGCTCGAGGTCTGCGTCAGGCTCCGTGCCTCGGGCATGCCGCTCACGGCCATCCGCCGGTACGCCGACCTGGTCCGGCAGGGAGAAGGCAACGAAGAAGACCGGCTCAGCCTGCTGCGCCAGCACCAGCAGCACGTAACCGCCCAGATCGCCGCGCTCAGCGAGTGCCTGGACCTGATCACCTTCAAGATCCGGCTCTACGAAACGTACCTGGCTGAGGGTCTCGCAGATCCCCTGCTCACCCCGGAGGATGATTCGAGCGCTCACTAAGATGCGGTGAGGCCGGCGACTAAAGGGGAGACGCGTGAGCGATGACGGGCATGCCTGGTGGCAGGATGCGGTCGTCTATGAGGTGTACCCCGCAGTTTCACCGACGCGGATGGGGACGGCCTCGGTGATCTGCCGGGGCTGCGCTCGCGCCTGCCGCACCTGGCCGACCTCGGCGTGGACGCCATCTGGCTGACGCCGTTCTATCCCTCGCCGCTGGCCGACGGCGGCTACGACGTCAGCGATTACTGTGCGGTGGACCCGCGGCTCGGGACCATGGCGGACTTCGACGCCCTGGTCAAGGACGGTGAGGCGCACGGGATCCGGGTGATCATCGACCTGGTACCCAATCACTGCTCGAGCGAGCACCCGTTGTTCCGCGCCGCGCTGGCGGCGGGCCCCGGGAGCAGGGAGCGGGCCCGGTTTATCTTCCGCGACGGGCGCGGCCCAGGCGGGGAACTGCCGCCGAACAACTGGCTATCGTCGTTCGGCGGACCCGCGTGGACCCGCGTGACCGAGGCCGACGGCCGCCCCGGGCAGTGGTACCTGCACCTGTTCGCACCCGAGCAGCCGGACTGGAACTGGCGTGATCCAGATATTCCTCCCATGTTCACCAGGGTGATCAGGTTCTGGCTCGACCATGGCGCGGCCGGCCTGCGCGTCGACGTGGCGCACGGCCTGTTCAAGGACCCGGACTTGCCCGATGAGCCCGAGCCCGACCTGACCTACCAGCTGAACATGCCATCCCCGTATCGCCACCGGCCCGAAGTGCACAAGATCTACCGGTCCTGGCGGAAGATTCTGGATTCTTATTCTCCGACCGTCTTCCCAGGAGCGCGGACGGCGGTCGGCGAGGTCTGGTACGACTCACCCGCCACCCTCCTGCCCTACCTCGCACCCGACGGCCTGCCCCAGGTCTTCAACTTCCAGCTGATCGTGGCGGACTGGGACATCGCCTCGTTCCGCGCCGCGATCGACGGGGTGCTCGCGTTGGCCGGCGGCTCGCGCGCGCCCTGGGTCATCGGCAACCATGACGTGCCCCGGCCGGTGAGCAGGTACCAGCTAGACGAGGGTTACACCCCGCAGACGATCAACCGGCTCATGACCCTGGGGCACGCGCGCGCCGAGATCGGCGTGCGGCGCGCCCGGGCCGCGGCCCTGCTCATGCTGGCCCTGCCCGGATCGGCCTACGTCTATCAGGGTGAGGAACTCGGCCTGCCCGAAGTCCTGGACATCCCCGCCAGCGCGCGCCAGGACCCTCGGTTCCACAACACCGGCGGTCGCTCGCCTGGCCGCGACGGCTGTCGCGTCCCCCTGCCCTGGTCCCGTGGAGGTTCGGACTTCGGCTTCTCCGAGGTGGCCGACCCGGCGGCCCCCTGGCTGCCCCAGCCTCCCGACTGGGGCGCGTACAGCGTCGAAGCACAGACCGGTGACCCCTCATCGTTCTGGAGCCTGTACCGGGCGGCCCTTCGGCTACGCCGCAACCACCCGGCCCTCGGCCGCGGCACCCTGCGTTGGCTGGAGGACGCTGGTACCGGCCTGCTCTGCTTTGCCAGGGAGCCGGGGTTCGTCTTCGCGGCCAACGTCGGCGGGACGGACGCCCCGCTTCCGGCGCACCGGGAAACCCTGCTCGCCAGCGAGCCGATCTCCGGGGGCATCCTGCCGCCCGACACCGCGGCGTGGTTGTCTGCCTGATCCCGCGCCCTCAGCCGAGGACCCCGTAGCCGCTATTACCCTTTCCCCATGCCGAAGGTGAGGGTGCCGCGCAAGAGCGTGACGCCCGGCGAGGTCGTCGCCGTGCTCGGCCGCAGGCTGGGCCCGGGTTATCAGATAGAGGCGAACGGCAGCCGCGTTGTCGTCCGGAAGAGCCCCGTGGCGTACGCGACCGTTTCGATCGTCTCGTCACCCGGCGCATCGGTATTCCGGGTCCATGGCGGGGGTTTCCTTTTCCTGCGCATCGCCACCATGGGCACCGCGCGGCGCGTAGCCGAGGCCCTTCGCCGCTCTCCCGAGTTCCGCAGCCTATGAATCAGACGCCCTGATTCCGGTGCGACGGACGAGGCGCCTGGTGTCCGCGTCGCGAACCATACCCCCGAGCCGAGGAATAGTACCTGCCGGCCGGGGTAGTGGCGTACGGTCAGGCCGCCAACGACTCATATCGGTACTCACTCGGGAAGTGATAGGCAATGGCCGGGATGCTGCAAATACGGCGCAGCCGCGGGGCAGCCAGCGGTTTCCTACTGGTCCTGCTCGGAATCTGGGGCGCAATCATCCCCTTCATCGGACCGTACTTTCACTACGCTTACACGCCGGACGTTAGCTGGACGTACACCACGACCAGGCTGTGGCTGGAGATCCTGCCGGGCGCGGCGGTGTTCCTCGGCGGCGTCCTGCTGATGATCGCCACCGGCAGGCACATCGCGCTGTTCGGCGCGACCCTGGCCGCGGCGAGCGGGGCGTGGTTCGCGCTAGGCACCGTGCTCAGCCCGCTCTGGAGCACGGGGCACGTCACCCTGGGCGGCTCGCCGGTCGCCACCACCACGCTCATGCGGGTCATGGAGCAAGTCGGCTTCTTCACGGGCCTCGGGGCCGTGGTCATCTTCGTGGCGGCCGCAGCGTTCGGCCGGATCACGGCCGTGTCGGCCGGGATCAGGGAGGTCGAGACCATCCCAGCCACCACCGGCCCGACCGAGGTGCTCCCGGTACGGAGCGTCAGGACCGAGGAAACCCAGACCACGGCGTAAGGGCGGACCCGGACCGCCCGTCGGCCCGGGTCGACGCCGGGGCGGTCCGCCGATGCCCCTCGGGCCGCCCCGGATTCTCAGCGGCCCGGGTCGGCGCGGCTCCGAGCCATTATCATCGGCTGGCACGGCATATTCGTGCCAGCCGATGATTCTTGGCCGTGAGAAGGGACGTTCGGGTGCGGGCAGAGCCAGCCGCCGCCGCCGAGGTGACGGCGCCCCAGGCTACCGGGCGCGACCACCCCCGGTGGCTCCTGCCAGCCTGCGCCGTCGCGCTGGCCGCGGTCTTGGCCGTCTACGTCGCGGATCTGGTCACGCACCTACCGGTCATGGCCGCGATGCGGGACCTGGTCGTGTACCGGGAGGGCGGGCTGATCGTCCGGCACGTCTCCCCCGCGTACCAGCCTCACCTGGCCTCGCCGCTGTACGACTGGACCGGCCGCAACGGCGTCCAGTTCACGTACCCGCCGTTCGCCTCGGTGATCTTCGCGGTCGCGTCCGTCCTGTCGTGGACGGTGCTGCGCTGGGCGATGACGCTGGCCAGCATGGCCGCCTTGGGACTGTCCCTCTGGCTGACGTTCGGCGCGCTGGGGTACCGCGACCGGACTGCGGTCCGGCTGGCCGCCACGCTCGGGGTTTCCGCGCTGGCGCTCGCCACCGAGCCGGTGCAGCAGACGCTCGCCCTCGGCCAGGTCAACCTGCTGCTGATGCTGCTCATCGTGGCGGACCTGCTTACCGTCGGTGTGGGTGGCCGGACGCGCTGGTGGCACGGAATCGGGATCGGGATCGCGGCCGGGATCAAGCTGACCCCGCTCATCTTCATCCCGTACCTGGTGCTCGTCCGCAGGTACCGCCAGGCCGCCACGGCGACGGTGACCTTCGCCGCGACGGTCGTGCTCGGCTACGCCATCCTGCCCCGCGACTCGGGCCGCTACTGGGTCCACGGGCTGGTCTTCAACGCGAACAGGATCGTCTTCCTGGGCACCCGGGGCAACCAGTCGCTGCGCGGCGTGCTGACCAGGGTCGCGGGCAGCGTGACGGCGGGCACCGCACCCTGGTTCGCCGCCGCCGCCCTGGTCTTGGTCATTGGGGTGGCCGCCGCCGCCCTGCTGTACCGCGCGGGGCACCCGGTGCCCGGAATGCTGGCCTGCGCGCTGACCGGGCTCCTGGTCTCGCCGCTGAGCTGGGACCATCACTGGGTCTGGGTGGCGCCGGGCCTGGCCCTGCTGGTTCACCTGGGCGCGCAGGCCCGCGGCGCGATCAGGGCCTGGTGGTGGGCGGCCGCGGCCGTCCTGTTCGGCGTCTTCGGGGCCTGGCCGCAGTTCTGGGACCTCGCGCAGGCCGGGCTGACCCCGGCCGGGCTGTTCTGGTACGGGCCCGCCACCTACTTCGCCCGGGGCGACCAGCCGTGGTACCACGAGTTCCATTGGCACGGCCTGCAGATCCTGGCCGGGAACAGCCTGGTGCTGGCCGGCCTGGTCGCGTTGATCGCCCTGGTCCTGGCGGCCGTCAGGGTCCGGAGCCGCGGCCCGGCATCGGGTAGCCGAGGCAGCCGATAGTGGGCGATGAGCTCACGCGGATGCGGGAGCGGCTGGCCGCGCAGGTCATCGCGGCCAACCAGATGGTGGGCGAGACTGTCGCGGCGGCTCTGCGCGACGTGCCGCGGCACGTGTTCCTGCCGGAAGTGCGCCCGGAACTGGCCTACACCGACGACGCCATCGTGACCAAGCGCGACGAGACCGGCCGGCCGATCAGCTCGTCGTCCCAGCCCGCCATGATGGCCATCATGCTGGTCCAGCTCGACCTGGCCCCTGGTCACCGGGTGCTCGAGATCGGCGCGGGAACCGGCTACAACGCCGCGCTCATCAGGCACATCATCGGCGGTTCCGGCCAGGTGACGAGCGTGGACATCGACAGCGAGCTGGTCTCCAAGGCCCGGGCCCACCTAGCCGCCGCCGGGTTCCCCGACGTCACTGTGCTCTGCGCGGACGGCGCCGGCGGATGCTCCGCGTACGCGCCCTATGACCGGATCATCGCGACCGTCGGCGTCAGCGACCTCGCGCCGGCCTGGCTGGAGCAGGCCGGGCCCGCGGCCAAGATCGTGATGCCGCTCGACGTGCGCGGCACCCAGGTCTGCGTGGCGTTCGCGCGCGCCGGCGACGGGCACTGGGTCAGCCGCTCGCTCGCGCCCTGCGGGTTCATGCGGATGCGGGGTTCGATCGCGGGTCCCGAGGCCATCGTGCCGCTCGCGCCCGGGCTGTACATCACGCTGCCCGACGGGGTGATCCAGCCGGGCGGGCACGAAGCCGACGGCGAGGCGCTGGGCGCCGCCATGGCCGGGACGCCGGTGCTTCGCCCGACCGGGGTCAGCGCCGGGCCCGCGGAGGTCTTCTGGGAGCTGGGCTTGTGGCTCGCTACCCGAGAGCCTCGCGTGTGCCGGGTAGATGAGGAACAGCCCGCCGATCCGGCCGTCACCGCGCCCCGGCTCGGATACGCGCCGCTGCGCGGCCGGGGCTGGCACGCCACCGTCGGGATCCTGGACCCGGGCAGCATCGCCGTGCTCACCGCCGCGCCCGGGCCGTCAGGACCGTCGGGCCCGCAGACGCCACCGCCGCCCGCCGCCGAGACGTCAGGACCGATCACGCTCGTCGCCGCAGGGTTCGGCCCCGCCGCGACCGAGCTCGTCGAAGACCTGGCGGCCCACGCCAGGGCCTGGGACTTGGCCGGCCGGCCGGGCGTCGCGGGCCTGCGCGTCGACGCCTACCCCAAACCGGCGGGTCGCTTGCTAGAGCCCGGCCACAACGCCCTGATCATCGACCGGCCCTCCACCCGGTTCGTCGTCTCTCACGCGTAGCCTTGAGCGGTGACGAACAGCCCGGGCGAGCATCTGGAAACTGAGCAGAAGTACGACGCCGACGCCGATTTCGTCCTACCCGACCTCGCCGGTCTCGGGGGCAGCGCGAAGGCGACGCGACCGCGAACGTACTACCTGAGCGCCACCTACTTTGACACCGACGACCTCGACCTGGCCAAGAACCGGATCACCCTGCGCCGGCGCGTCGGCGGCACCGACGAGGGCTGGCACCTCAAGCGGCCCGTGCGCCAGGACACCAGGCAGGAGCTGCGCGTCCCGCTCGACGAGGGCCCGGCTCCGGACGCGGGGACCGTGCCGGCCGCGCTGGCCGCGCAGGTTGAGGACCTCACGGCAGGCAGGCCCCTGCGCCCCATCGCGATCCTTGATACCGAACGGACTTTGGTGACTCTCACCGATCCCGCGGGCGAGCCGATGGCCGAGGTGGCCGACGACCGGGTCACGGCGACGCGGCTTTCCGAGCCCAGCAGCAATCCGCTGACCTGGCGCGAGATCGAGGTCGAGCTGCTCACGGAGAGCCCTGAGGCGGCCCCGGGCCTGCTCGAGGCGGCCGGCCAGGCGCTCCGCGAGGCGGGCGCGAGACGGTCATCATCCTCATCGAAGCTGGCGCGGGTGCTCGGCGCGGGCTGAGCCGGGCTTCAGAGGAGATTCAGAGCTGAACCAGACCTGCCTGTTATCTCGTTCGCATGTAGTAGGAGCCTAGGGAGACTATCCCCGCCTAGCCGGGGATATGAGTCACAAACCCTATCGAGACGAGCGGGCCAGGGGAACATGAACAACTTCGCCGCCGACGCGCCCGGCCGCGGCCGGGAAGCAGGCCTTACGCGGGCAGACGGGACCCCGGTGCGCGTGCTCGTCGTCGACGACGAGCCCAGCCTCGCCGAACTCCTGTCCAGCGTCCTGCGCTACGAGGGCTGGGCCGTCCGCACCGCGGGCACCGGCGCCGACGCGGTGCGTACCGCGCGCGAGTTCCGCCCCGACGCGGTGGTCCTCGACATCATGCTCCCCGACTTCAACGGCCTGGAGGTCATGCGCCGGCTGCGCGCCGAGATCCCGCAGGTCTGCGTGCTGTTCCTGACCGCCAGGGACGCCGTGGAGGACCGGGTGGCGGGCATCACGGCGGGCGGCGACGACTACGTCACCAAGCCGTTCAGCCTGGAGGAGGTCCTGGCCCGGCTGCGGGGCCTGCTGCGCCGCGCCCACCTGACCCGCGTCCACACCGAGGGGTCGCTCGCCGTCGGTGACCTGACCATGGACGAGGACGCGCGGGAGGTCCGCAGGGACGGTGAGCTCATCGACCTGACCGCGACCGAGTTCGAGCTGCTCAGGTTCCTCATGCGCAACCCCAGGCGCGTCCTGTCCAAGGCGCAGATCCTGGACCGGGTGTGGAATTACGACTTCGGGGGCCAGGCGCACGTGGTGGAGCTGTACATCAGCTACCTGCGCAAGAAGATCGACGCCGGCCGGCCGCCGCTCATCCACACCGTCCGCGGCGTCGGCTACGTGCTGAAGCCAGTGAGCTGATGCTCGGCCGCCTGCTGTCGCCGAGGACGATCAGCGGAAAGCTCATCATCGGGCTGTTCGTGCTGTTCGGCCTGGCCAGCGTGGTGGTCAGCCTGGTCACCGCCGCGTCGCTCAGCAGCTCGCTGATGTCCTCGGTTGACGGGGAGCTCCAGGCCGCGACCAGTACCTGGTTCAGCTGCGTGACCATGGCGTATCACGAGCACGACGGCGGCTACGGCCAGGGCCAGCCGCCCGGGCAGGGCACCGGCCAGGACGGTACCGGCCAGCCTGATCTGGGCACCTGCAGCGGGCAGGGGCAGGCCCCGGGAACCTTCGTCGCCGTACTGGCCGGAGCGCAGGTCACGTACAAGGACTACGTGCTCAAGACGTGCACGCTCACTCCCTCCGACACGGTCATGCTCGCGGATCTGCCGTCCCACGCAGGCGATCACCAGCCAGGCCCGTCCTTCCCGCCCTCGCACTCCTCAGGCTCGGCGCCGCCCGCGACGACCTATGCCAGGGAACTCGACTCGCTCGGCATCAAGTTCAGCTTCACCAAGGTGCCCGGCCCGAGCGGCACCGAGCTGGTCACCGGGCTGCCGCTGACCACCGTCGACGCCACCCTGCAGAAGGTGGAGAACACCGAGCACCTGCTGTTCGGGGGCGCGGTCCTGCTGGCCGTGATCCTCGGCGCCGTGCTGGTGCAGCTCTCGCTCCGGCCGCTGCGCCGGGTGGCCGCCACCGCCACCCGGGTGACCGAGCTGCCCCTGGATTCAGGCTGGGTTACCTTCCCGGCCGGGGTCCCCGACTCCGACCCGCGGACCGAGGTCGGCCAGGTCGGGGCCGCGTTCAACCGGATGCTCCAGCACGTCGAGCGGGCCCTCGGCCGGCGCGAGGCCAGCGAGGCCAGGCTGCGCAGGTTCGCGGCCGACGCCTCGCACGAACTGCGTACGCCGCTGTCCGCGATCCGCGGCTACGCCGAGCTGGCCCTGCGGCACCAGGGCCCGGTGCCCGAGGACGTGATGCACGCACTGGGCCGGGTCCAGTCGGAATCGGTGCGGATGAGCGTCCTGGTCGATGACCTGCTGCTGCTGGCGCGGCTCGACGCGGGCCGGCCGCTCGAGACCGCGCCCGTTGACCTGTCCCGGCTGGCCATCGACGTGACCAGCGACGCGCGGGCCGCGCGCCCGGACCATCAGTGGCGCCTGGACCTCCCCGGCGACCCGGTCCTCGTCCTTGGCGACGATCACCGCCTGCACCAGGTGCTGGCCAACCTGATGAGCAACGCGGGCAAGCACACGCCGCCCGGATCGACGGTCACCCTCGCGCTCGCTGTCGGGGGTGGGGTTCCGGACGGCGACGCGCCGGGAACCGGGGTCGTCCGGCGGGGCGTCAAGCCGGCCGGACCGCGCGTCTGCCTCAGCATCACCGACGACGGCCCCGGCGTTCCGCCCGAACTGCTGCCCGACCTGTTCGAGCGGTTCACGCGGGCCGACACGTCGCGGGCGCGGGACGCCCAAGCGGCGGGCAAGAGCACCGGGCTCGGCCTGGCCATCGTGGACGCCGTGGTCGCCGCGCACGGCGGGAGCATCACCGTGACGAGCCGACCGGGCCTGACGCGGTTTGCCATCTTCCTTCCGCTGCTGCCCGACCAACCGGACTGACGGTGTGCTAGTCCTAAGTTATGGACAGCGACCAGCCGCGGCTCCTGGCCACGATGCCGCTGCACGCGATCACCTCGACCTACGGCGAGCAGGGGCTGAGGGAGCGGTTCGCGCTGGAGATCGCGTCCTGGCCGGAAGCTGACCGTGCACGCCTAGAGCGGGCGCTGGACCTGGCCGCCCGGCTGCACGCCGGCGACCGCCGGGACCGGGAGCCTTACCTCAACCACCTGCTCCGGGTCGCCATCAGGATCATCTCCCACTACGGCGTGCACGACCCCGACGTGATCTGCGCCGCCCTGCTGCACGACGCCGTGGAGGATCACCCGGACGAACTGGCCCTAGGGGGGCTTGGGGGGACGGGCAGTCCCTCCAAGATCGGGGGGATCCCGGGGGGTCGTCCCCCCGGGGCCAGCACAGTCCCCCCGGGGGTAGGCGCTGCGCTCGCGGTCCTGGCCGCAGAGTTCGGGCCGCGGGTGGCGGAGCTGGTCGCAGCGGTGACCAACCCGGAGTACGCGCCGGACCGCGACGCGCACGACCAGTACCGGGAACACGTCGCGGAAAGCCTGGCCGCCTCGCCGTGGGCCAGGGTCATCAAGGCGTCGGACTTCACCGACAACGGCGTCGGCCTGATCCACACCACGGGACCACGCTTGCTTACGCTCGCGGCCAAGTACGCCCCGCTGGTCCCGGTCCTGCAGGAGCTCATCGCCCGGCCGGACACCCCGCTGGGCGACGCGGTCAAGGAGCACATCCTGGCCCAGCTCGACCGGGCCGCCGACCGGTTCGCCGCGATCCGCGAGGACGCGGGTTAGATGCCGGAACTTCCCGAGGTCGAGACCGCCCGCCGCCTAATCGCCGATCTGGGCCTGGGCCGGCGCATCGCCGACGTCGACGACGCCGACACGTTCGTCTGCCGGCCGCACTCCCCCGGTGAGCTGCGCGAAGCGCTGACCGGACGGACGCTGACCGCGGCGCACCGCCGCGGCAAGACGATGTGGTGCGAGACCTCCGGCGTGGACTCCTCGGCGGGACCGGGCCCGGACCTCGGCATCCACCTGGGCATGAGCGGGCGCATCGTGATCCTCGCGGCGGACGGGTGGGTAGCCGAGGGCGGGGACCCGCCGGGCCGTGACGCCCAGCCGCGCAAGGCCCAGTGGGACCGCTTCACGCTCGAATTCACCGACGGCGGCCGGCTGTCGCTGTTCGACAAGCGCCGCCTCGGGCGCATCCAGCTGAACCCCGACATCGACGCGCTCGGGCCCGACGCCGGCGAGGTCAGCCAGGCCGAGTTCCGCACCCTGATCACCAAGGGGACGATCGCCGTCAAGGCCCGCCTGCTGGACCAGTCCAAGATCGCCGGGGTCGGCAACCTCCTAGCCGACGAGGTGCTGTGGCAGGCCAAGGTGCCGCCCGCCACCCCGGTCAGCCAGCTGCAGCGCAAGGACGCCGACCGCCTCTACCGGGCCCTGCGGTCGGTCCTGGCCTCCGCCGTGGCCAAGGGCGGCGCGCACACCGGCGACGTCATCGCGGCCCGGCGTCCGGGCGGCACGTGCCCGCGCTGTGGCCACGAGATGGTGCACGGCACGGTCGGCGGCCGCTCCACCTGGTGGTGCTCCCGCGAGCAGGCCGCCTGGTCCCCGGCCGATCAGCAGCAGACGAAGAGGAAGAGGAGCTGAACTTGTGGGCATGAGATTCGGAGGGCCGGAAGACCTGAGTTCCCCCGACCCGAGTGCGACGGTGATCGTGACGGTCGCAGCCAGCCGCCAAGAGGCGGAGCTGATCGTCGGCATGATGCGCAGCGGCGGCTTGAGAGCAGCCATGGCGGCTCACGGTTCCGGTGCGCGGGATCTGCGGCAACGAGGCGTCCCGGTGCTGGTCGCCCCCGATGACGAGGAAGAGGCCCGTCAGCTCCTAGCCTCGGTCGAGGATCGCTGACGGACGGCGGAACCCAATGATGCGATACACCGGGTGGGCTTTTGCCTGGTGTTAGACGAGATCGGCGAGGAGGGCCGCGGCTCGCCTGGCCCCGTCGGTTTCGACGGGGCGGTAGCTGACCGGGCGCATGATTTCCTCGGCTATCGCCGCGGCCAGTTCGTCAGGTCCAGTCTGGTCGTAGTCCACGCACCGGCCCGCGCCGTACTGGGCCAGCCGGTGCCGGACGTGGAAGTTCTGCTCGAAGTGGTGGCGCAGTGGCACGTAGATGAACGGCCGCTGGGCGGCGGTGAGTTCCATCGTGGTGGTCAGGCCGCCCTGCACCACCGCCAGATCGCAAGCCGCCAGCTGCCGGTACAGGTCGTGCACGTATCCGTGCACCTCCAGACCGTCACGCGCCGGCAGGGCGCCCGGGTCGATCCGCGGTCCGGCCACCAGGATCATCCGCAGCCCCGGCACCAGCCGCCGGGCGGCCGGGAACGCCGCCGCCACCCGGCGGAGCAGGTCGGTACCCACCCCGGAGCCGCCCACCGTGACCACGCAGACCTTTTCCCCATCCCGGTAGCCCAGCTCCGCGCGGATCGCGTCGCGGTCCGCGACCGGGATCCCGGTGATATACCCCGAGAACTGGTAGTTCCGCTCCACCCAGTCGCGGATCAGCGGCAGCCCGTCCCCGAAGGCGTCCGGCACCACGTCGCCGGGGTTGCCGACGAATACCGACCGGTCCCGCAGCCCCGGGAACCGCGCGACCTGCCCAATCATCTCGGCGTTGTAATCGGCGGTCAGCACCCGTTCCCGCTCCCCGCCGTCCGGCATCGGCAGCCACCCTACGAAGTCGGTCATCCAGGCATACGGCGACCGCTTCAGCTCCGGGTTCTCATGCAGGAAATAATCCACGTCCCAGGCCTCATCGCCGACTAGCAGGTCGAAGTGCTCCTGCTCCACCAGGTCGGCGAACACCATGAAATTGCTGACCAGGATCTCGTCCATATTCCGATACGCACGGAACACGTGCAGGTCATGCTCGGCTGCCTCCGACTCGATGTGCCCGGACTCACTAGCCAGGAACGCCGACGCGGGATGGATCAGCTCGCCGCGCCGCGCCAGCAGCTCGGTCACCGGATGCTGAGCCAGCCAGTGCACCTCAACACCCGGCCGCAACGCCCGCAGCTCATCGGCGATGGCCAGATCACGACGCGCATGACCAAGACCTATCGGCGACGACACATACAACACGCGCCTGGCCCGACACAACGGCCTCGTCCAGGTTTGCGACGTGGGCCCTCGAGGGCCCAGGGACTCAGCGAACCCCCGGATGAGCAGGTTTGTCTGGACTGGATCACGCATCGTGGGGGCGTGACCGCCACCGCGGATCGTCACCATCTGACCGCCGGTCCAGCGGGCCAGCGCCGCGCCGGTTTCATACGGCACGATCGCATCCTGGTCGCCGTGAACGATCAGCACTGGACAGCGCACCAGTCGGCAGACGGCCTCGGCGTCGGCGTCGGTCGGCTCCGCGACGCCTGGACCGGTCTGCAGCAGCGTCTCGGCGGTCGTTTCCAGGCCCCAGGCCGCCCCGTCGTCCCGTTGTTTGGTCGAGTGCGGCTCGGTGAAAACCTGGGACATGAAGAATTCGACCCAGCCGCGGTAGTCGGCCAGCCAGTAGTGCCGGTTGGCCTTCCCCCAGCCCTCGTAGGAGTCCCGAGGCTCATTAAAATCCGGCGGCATCGGCCAGGGCAGTGCCGCGCCGATCGCGACGACCCCGGCCGCCCGTTCCGGATACCAGGCCGCTAGCTGCAGCGCGTGCCGTCCTCCCATGGACAGGCCGACGATCACGGCCCGGTCCACCCCAATCGCGTCCAGCACGGCGATGGCGTCGTCGACGTACTCCCGGTCCAGGTAAGCCTCCGCGGTGCCGGGCCGGTCGGCCCGGCCGTTACCCCGGCCCTCCACGGTGATCACCCGGAACCGGCGAGCCAGGTACGGCACCTGAGCCTTCCACTGCCGGGCGTGCACGATCGCCCAGGACGTGAGCAGCAGTATCGTCTGCTCCGCCGCGCCGAACACGTCGTAGCCGACCTTGACTCCGCCGCGCTCGATGAAACCCTCGGTATCTGGATATATCGCGCGCATGTCGCCTCCTAATCCGGGTCGCTGTTCACCTAGGGTTTGCGGGCTAGGTAGCCCACGACCTTTATCTCGGCCCGCAGAGGCAAGCCGTCCCGTAGCTGCCCCTGAGCCTGCTCGACGGCAGCGCGATGGAACTCAGCCTCGCCGACGTTCTGGATGGCCTCGTAAGCGGGCCCGGTAGAGGCCAGCGCGCGAGCGTACACTTCTGGGTCAGCGAACTCCAAGGCGAACGGAACGTCGAAGCGCTCAACGTCGGCGAACCCGAATGACCCCAGGAGTTGCTCGCCCGCACCAGGCCTACCCAGCGACACCATCGCGGCCTGGTTGTCGACCTTCTCCACCGCAGCCAGGCGGAACGGTGCCAGCGCCCAGGCTCCAGGAGAAACCTTCAGGTGACCCCACACCGTTATCCCAACGCGTCCGCCGGGGCGAAGGACCCGGTGTATCTCGGCCACCGCGTCGGGTGTGGTGCCCCAGATCCCCCGGAAGCTGGTCACGACGTCGAACGTCGCCGGGTCCCACGGCAGCGCGTTCATATCGCCGAGCCTGACGTCGCATTCCGGGTTCCGGTCGCGAGCCACCGCGACCAGCCTGTCCGAGGCGTCGATACCGGAGCAGTAAGCGCCGCGCAGGCGAGCCAGCTCGATCGCGAGCCCGGACCCGCACGCCACGTCGAGCAACCGGTCTCCGGCATCCACGCCGAGCCGATGGTGCAATGCGACGTACTCCCGGCAGTTGCTCGGCTCGCTGAGGGTGGCGAAGTCCACCGCCTTACGGCCCCAGCCCTCGTCCACCATCGTCCACTGGGGAGAGTCTGTGCTCGGGCTCGTCATTGCCGCTCCTGCGTGGTAGTAGTGCCGGTCACTGGCCCGCCAGCAGTGTGGCAATGCTCGCGGCGGCGCGGGCCGCTCCGCCGCGCGGGACCTTCCGGTAACCGGGTGCAGTGCTGGCTTTTGCCAATGCAGCCCGCATCGTGGTGGCCAGGTCGTCTGCTGTGGTCGACGTGTAGTCCATCCGCAGGCCGGCCCGGTAGTGGTCGAGCCGGTGGGTGACAAAGTGCTGCTGTTCCCAGTGACGGCGCAGGGGGAAGTAGATGAATGGCCGCCCGGCGGCGACCAGTTCCATCGTCGTGGACAGCCCGCCTTGGACGATGGCCGCGTCGGCACAGGCCAGATGCTCGAAGAGATCAGGCACGTAGCCGCGCTTATCCATGCCCTCGATGTCGGGCAGCAGCCGGGGATCGATGCGAGGGCCGGTGACCAGAAGCATCCGCGCGTCAGGCACCTGCTTGCGCAGCCGCGCGAAGGCGTCGCAGGTCAGTTCCAGCAGGCCGAGGCCGACTGCGGTCCCGCCCACCGCGGCGACAAGCAGCGGCTGGTGCTGGGGGTAGCCGAGCCGGCGGCGCAGGCCCGCGCGGTCGCGGTAGGCAGCGGGGTTGAACGGGAGCACGTAAGGGACGGAGGTGAACCACCGGCTGGACCATGACCGTATCCCGGGCAGGCCCGGCCCGAACGACAGATCGGGCAGCTCGTCGAAAGAGCCGATGAACATAGACACGTCCCGCAGCCGAGGGAACCGCTCGCGCTTTTCGATGGAGTCGGCGTTGTAGTCCGCGCACAACTCGGCTTCCCTTGGGTCGCCGGGGTCGGTAGGCAGGAAGCCGATCACGTCGGTCATGAAGACGTACGGCGCGATCTTCCGCTCGGGGTTCTCGTGCAGGAAGTAGTCGATCTCCCAGGACTCGTCACCTACCCAAAGGTCGTAGCTGGTGTCCCTGACCACGTCGTCGAACAGCAGGTAGTTCGCGCACAGGATCTCGTCCATCCGGCGGAACGCGTAGAACGCGGGCAGGTCGTGGTGCGCGGATTCCGACTCCCAGTGCGCCGACTCGGAGACCAGATCGGAACTCGCCGGGTGGATGGTCTCCCCGGCGTCGGCGAGTACCTCGGTCACCGGCGGCTGCGCCCACCAGTGGATTTCCAGGTCCGGCCTGCGCTCCCTGAGGGCCCGGGCGATGGCCAGGTCCCGCTGGACGTGGCCCAGGCCGATGGGCGAAGAGATCCAAAGCGCCCGCCGAGGGCGGCTGTACCGGACGCTTATCACGCTGGAGCGGACAGGTGATGCGTGGCGGCCCAGGCGGCCACTTCGGCCCGGCTGCGGGCATCTAGCTTGGACATCACATGGTGCAGGTGGACCTCGGCGGTCTTCTCTGAGATCCCGAGTACCCTGCCGATCTGCCGGTTGGTCCGGCCGGAGGCAACCAGCGCCGCGACTTGCCGCTCCCGCGGGGTGAGCGGCACCTGATCGGAGCGGTCCGCGTCATCTGGTGCGGCGCCGGCAGCGACCGCCATGGCAAGATCCGCGGCCTGCTGCACGGGCATTGTCCGGCCAGCGTGTATAAGCGTGTCGGCGTCCTGGGCCCCCAGCGCGCGGGAAAGCACCTGCTCCACCGCCGAACTCCTCGCCCGCTCGGTATCGGACTGGCGGGCGGCCACCCGCTCGCGCAGCGCCGCCGCCGCACCGATTAGCCGCGCGGAGCTTTCAAGGTGCGCCCGTTCACTGGCGACCAAGGCGAGCGCCTCCAGGCACTGGGCGATCCCCCGGGGGTCGTTGAGGTCGGCGTAGATCCGCAGCGCCTCGGCCAGCAGCGGGCCCGCTTCGTCCAGTCGGCCTTGCGCGCTCAGCGTCGTGCCAAGCCCCCACGCCGACCAAGCCGTCGCCCATGGATAGTCCAGTTCACGGAAGTCCCGCAGGCTCGCTCGCAGTAGTTCCGCAGCGCTCCCCAGATCGCCGTGGTCCCGGGCGAGCAGCCCCAGGTCGTGCCTGGCCCACGCCACGCCCTGCATGCTGCCCTCTTCGCGGAATCGCGCCTCGGCTCGCCGATGCCAGTCAGCAGACGTATCCCACTCGCCGTCAGCGCGGGCCGCGTGCCCCAGAAAGGCGCACGCGAACGCCGCGCGGCGCGCATCGCCATGCTTCTCGCTGCGCTCGAGCGCGCTGCGCAGGAGGCCCTGGGCCCGACCCATCTGCCCTGTCGCGACGGCCAGTACCCCGGCCACGATAAGCACGCCAGTCTGGGCTCCCGCCGTGGCGTCCTCGCTCACAGCCGCGGGGTCATAGGCGTCCGCAGCCGGAGGGAGAACCGCGTCCACGAGTGCCTGGCCATGATCGAGGTCGCCGTGGGTGTAGTGGTACCAGCCGAGCGCGGTGGCGAGCGAGAGCGCCAGCGCACCCTGGCCCGCGCCCAGACAGTAGTCTAGTGCGGCGCGCAGATCCGCGTGGCGGCGTCCAGCCCAGAGCAGCCAGGCTTGCTCCCCCGGCAGGCCGAGGGAGGCCTCGAACTGCGCCGCGAGACCCGCGTAGTGGCCAGCGTGCCTAGCCCGCGCCTCCTCGGCCTCGGCGCTGGCCGCCAGCTGCTCCGCCGCGTACTCACGCAGGCTCTCCAGCATCGAGAACTCAGCGGTCTGCTCGTCACCGGGTAGCCGCCGGATCAGGCTCTTGTCGAGCAGCGACTCCACCCCCGTGAGCGCGTCGCCCCCATTCACGGCGCAAACGCTGTCCACGTCAGCAAGCGTCCAGCCGCCAGCAAACACCGACAGCCTGCGGAAGAGCGCGCGATCGCCGGAGTCGAGCAGGTCATAACTCCAGGCGATGGCGCTGCGTAGCGCGCGCTGCCGGGCTGGCACGTCCCGCGTGCTAGAGGCCAGCACCTCCATCCTGCTGCCGAGCCGGAATACCAGCTCCCCGGGCGTCAGGACCTTCAGCCGGGCTGCGGCCAGCTCGATCGCCAGCGGCAGGCCCTCCAGCCGGACGCACGCTCTGGCCAGCAACAAGGCGTTGGCCGCAGTGAGATCAAAGTCCGGGTTAGTCCGGCGGGCGCGATCCAGCAGCAACGCCACCGACGGATTCGCCGCCAGGCCAATGAGGTCTGCCACGTCCGCCGGTGCCGGCATGGCCAGCGGCGGGACCGGGAACTCCTGCTCGGCGGACAGCCGTAGCCGTTCCCGGCTAGTAGCGAGCACCCGCAACCGCGGACAGGCAGTGAGCAACCTGCCGACGTCCGGGGCGGCGCCCAGGAGATGCTCACAGTTATCCAGGACCACTAGCCGCTCCTCGTGGCCCAGCGCAGCAGCCACCTGACCGGTCAGATCCGTCCCGCCCCGCGGCTCGACGCCTACCGCCTGAGCCAGTTCGACCATCGCCAGCGCCGGATCCCGGACCGGGGCCAGGTCAACGAACACCGGGGCGCATCCGCTGCGCTCGGCGTGCGCCGACGCGCACGCGACGGCGAGACGGGTCTTGCCAATGCCTGGCGGCCCGGTCAGCGTGACCAGCCGGGTGTGCGGATCCGCGAGCATCCGGGATACGGCCTCCAGCTCGCCTTCCCGGCCTACAAACAGGTCGGCAGGCGACGGCAGGCCACCGGGCGATGCCTGCCTCGCGTCTTGCATCCGGCTGCCCCGCCCATCTCCCATAATCCGTGCAGCCACGAGGCCATATCCGAGCATACGACGGCGTACCGTACTACCGCCATCGCCGCCCAACGAGGACCGAGGCGGCCCGGCCCATACCACCATGTAGGGGAATCCCCCGATACCACGCTGACCGCCTGCGCCCGTACAACGGTTTCATGACGACACCCCGCAACCATCGGACGGCCGGCGTGATACCCGAGTCCGCCCCTGCCGGGTCGTTCCTCGATGGCCTCGCCACCCAGGACTTCGCCCGGCTCGGCGGCGCGCTCGCCGCCGACGCCTGCCTGCGCGCCTTGCTGCCTTCGGGCTTTCGGGAGTGGACCGGCGCCGACGCGATCGCACACCGGTTCGAGCACTGGTTCGGCGACACCGAGGATTTCGATCTCGTCGAGGCCGCCGGCGGCGAGATCGGTGGCCGCCTGTACCTGCACTGGCGCCTCCGGCTCCGGGCGGAGCGGCTTGGTACGGGGTGGTTCACCGTCGAGCAGCAGGCCTACGCCGACACCGACAACAGCGGGCGCATCGCCCGGCTCGACCTGCTCTGCACGGGTTACCGGCCCGAGGGCGATCATGACTGACCCCCTGAGCACCTGGGGCGGCTGGGCGCCAGCGATCCGCGACAACCCCTTCAGCCACTTCGCCGAGACCCGGGCCAAGTGCCCGGTGCAGCGGGTGCGCCTGCCCGGCGGTGACCTGGCCTGGGTCGTGCTCGGCTACGACGCGGCCCGGCGAGCGCTGGGCGACCCCCGCATCTCCAAGGACATGATCGCCGCGCTCGAAGAGGCCGGCGATGTCGTAGCCGAAGGCCTACCTGGGCCGGAGTTCTCGCGACACATGCTCAACGTCGACCCGCCTGACCACACCCGGCTGCGGCGGCTGGTATCCCGGGCTTTCGTGCCGTCCAGGGTCGCCGCGCTGGAGCCTGCCATCCGGGGCATCGCCGGCCGCCTTCTCGACGTGCTGGACGACGCCGGCCCCGGCGCCACGGTCGACCTCATCGAGGGATACGCCTACCCTCTGCCGTGGGGAGTGATCGGCGAACTGCTCGGCATCCCCGTCGCCGACCGCCCGCGCCTGCACGCCTGGTTCCAGGTGCTGCTGACCGGGTGGGCCGGTGACCCTCCGCCGGAGGCGGTCGTGGCGTCGGATGGCATCGTGGCCTACCTGCGCGAGCTAGTCGACGCCAAGCGCCGGAGCCCAGCCGACGATCTCGTCAGCGTCCTGATCGCCGCCACCGAAGGCGACGCGCTCACCACGCAGGAGCTGCTGTCGAGCCTGTTCCAGCTCGTGGTGGCCGGCCACGACACCACGGCCAGTCTGATCGGAAACGGGGTGGTGGCCCTGCTGGATCACCCCGGCCAGCTCCAAGCGCTGCTGACTGATCCCGGGCAGCTTCCCGCGGCGATCGACGAGCTCATCCGCTTCACCGCCCCGGTACCGCACGCCACGTTCCGGGTGACGGCCGAGCCGGTGATCCTCGACGGCGTGCAGATCCCGGCCCACGAGCAGGTGCTGGTATGCCTGGCGGCGGCCGACCGCGATCCGGGCCGGTTCCCGGCCCCCGACGTGCTCGACATCGGCCGCAGCGATGGGCCGAACCTCGGGTTCGGCCACGGCGTCCACTACTGCCTGGGCGCCCCGCTGGCCCGGCTGGAAGCCAAAGTCGCCTTCGAGACCCTGCTTATCCGCTACCCGGACCTGCGGCTCGCCACCGGCCGAGACGCCCTGGCCTGGGCCCACGGCGACGGCCTGGTCCTGCGCGGCCTCGTCGCACTCCCCGTCGTTCTCGGTCCGGCCTACGGCCGAGATGACCATGTCCGATCCACCCAACCCAAGGAGACACCCATGACCATCACCGACAGCCCGATCGACAACGGCGTGAACGTCCAGGCCCTGCTCGGGGCCCGCGAGGCGCTGTCCGCCGCGCCGGAAGCGGCCGAATTTACCTGGCGGGCCAGCTGCACCTGGCGCAAGGGTACCCACAGCCACTCCACCGTGACCGGGTTCACCGGGCTGGGCGCCGAGCAGCAGCACCGCAACACCTACGAGTACGACGTCGACCACCCCGAGTGTTTCGCGTCCGAGGACAACGGCGCTACGCCCGTGGAGGTCGTGCTGGTCGGCCTGGCCAGCTGCCTTACCGCCGGCGTCGCCGCGGTCGCCCAGTACCGGGGCATCCAGCTCCGGTCGGTCACCGGCACCATCGAGGGCCAGATGAACGTCCTGGGCATCCTGGGCGGCGACCCCGACATCCGCAACGGGTTCGAGGCGGTCACCGTCCGGTTCGCCATCGACGCCGACGCCTCCCGCGAGGACCTCGAAGCGCTGATCGCTCAATCGCAGAAGCGCTCGGCGGTCTTCGACATCGTGGCCAACCCAACCAAGGTGCTCGTCGAGCTGGCCTGAGGCCACGCCCCGGATGTCCGCATGATCCAGACCACGGCAGCTGTCGTAGGTGCCGGGCACGCCGGCCTGGCCATGAGCCGCCGCCTCACCGAACGCTCGATCGACCATGTGGTCCTCGAGCGCGGTGAGGTGGCGAACTCGTGGCGGACCCAGCGCTGGCCGAGCCTTCGGCTCCTCACTCCGAACTGGCAGACCCGGCTCCCCGGCCACGACTATGCCGGTGACGACCCCGACGGATTCATGCCCGTCACCGACGTCGTCGCCACCATCACTCGCTACGCGCGTCTCGTCGCTGCACCGGTGCGCACCACCGCGACGGTGCATACCGTACGCGCGGTATCGGAGGGCTTCGAGATCCGGGCCAACGGCGATGTCCTCCGCGCCCGGGCCGTGGTGCTGGCCACCGGGGCGTGCAACCTGCCGACGATCCCGGGCGTCGCCGACGCCGTCCCCCCGGCAGTCACGACGCTCACCCCGCTCACCTACCGCGACCCCGGCCAGCTCCCCGACGGCGGGGTCCTCGTCGTCGGAGCGTCAGCCACAGGCGTCCAGCTCGCCAGCGAGATCCACCGGTCAGGGCGTCCGGTAACCCTGGCCGTCGGCGAACACGTCCGGCTCCCCCGCACCTACCGCGGTCGCGACATCTTCTGGTGGCTGGAGACGACGGGCCTGCTGGCCGAACGCTACGACCAGGTCGACGACCTCACCCGCGCCCGCCACCTCCCCTCGCCGCAGCTCACCGGTACTCCCGAAGCCGTTACGACCGACCTCAACACGCTTACGGCGCTAGGGATCCGCCTCGTTGGCCGCCTCGGCCGTATCACGGATGGCGTGGCCCAATTCTCCGGGGCACTCGCCAACACCTGCGCGCTCGCCGACCTGAAGATGAACCGGTTCTTGAACCGGGCCGACCAGTGGGCCACGGCCTCGAGCCTCGACGACGACCTCCCGCCATCGCACCGTTTCGCGCCCACGCACGTCGACCCCCGCACGCCCCTGGAGCTAGATCTGACCAGCGGGGAGATCACCACGGTGCTATGGGCGACCGGATTCCGGCCCGATCACTCCTGGCTCGACATCCCCGTACGTGACCGCACCGGCCGCATCCGCCACGACGGCGGCGTAGTCACCGCCGCCCCCGGACTCTACGTGCTCGGCATGCCGGTGCTCCGCACCCGCGCCTCCACCTACATCCACGGCGCAGCCGCCGACTCCGACGCGCTGGCCGGCCACCTCCACTCCTTCCTCAGCAGCCGACACCACTGAACTCTTGCCCGGCGCGGCTGGCCAGCGGTAAGAAGTGCTTGTGGGGAGCGATATTCCCACGGGGCCTGGAGTTTCAACGCGTGTCGAGCTGCACGTCGCGGGCACGTTCGCCGTCGTACGCGACGGCACCGAGCTGTCCGAGGCTGAGCTGGGCAGCCGCAAGTCCCGGACGCTGCTCAAGCTGCTCGCGGTCGAACGGCCCGGGCTCGTGCCGCTGGACCGGATCGTCGAGGTGCGCCCGCGGAGGCACGGCACCGGCCTGAGCCTACCCCAGAGGACGGCTATACGCTGGGGCAGCAATCCGGCCGAGAGGGGAACCAGGTCAGTGAGCCGCCTCAGCGAGCAAGCCGCCCGGCTTGACGTCGACAGCTACCCCGTGCGGTTCGCGTACCGGGCCCTATTCAGCGACATGGACACCAACCGCCACCTCAACAACGTGGCCTTCGGCCGCCTGTTCGAGGAGGGCCGGGTCGAGCTTCACCGCCGGGTCTTCGGCACGTCCGCGCCGTCCCCCGGGCTGACCATGATGCTCGCCACAATCACGATCGAATTCATCGCCGAGGCGCGGTATCCCGGCTCGGTCGAGGTGGCGTCGGCTGTGACCAGGATCGGAGGCTCTTCCTTCACCCTGAGCCAGGCGGTCTACCAGGGCGGATCGTGCGTCGCGCTGGCCGACTGCGTGATGGTAAAAGCCACGGCGGGCCGGCCCGTTCCGCTGAGCGAGGACGAACGCGAGCGCCTGGGTGAGCTGACGTTCGCCGGCGCGGAAACCGGAGGCCGACGGTGACAGACGCATCAGGCGCGGGGACCCTGCCCGTAAAGGGCCTGCAGGTCGCTTACGAGACGTTCGGTGATCGTGACCACCGGCCGCTGATCATGGTCATGGGGCTCGGCGCATCGATGCTCATGTGGCACCCCGACCTGTGCGCGATGCTGGCCGGGCGCGGGTTCTTCGTGATCCGCTTCGACAACCGCGACGTGGGGCGCTCCTCGCACCTGCGCGACGCGCGCCCGCCCGACGTGATGGGCGCCCTGATGCGCGGCGACGTCTCCTCCGCGTCCTATTCACTCGACGACATGGCGCAGGACGGGTTCGGCCTGCTCGACGCGCTGGGCCTGCCGGCCGCCCACGTCCTCGGGGCGTCGATGGGCGGGATGATCGCGCAGGTCATGGCGGCGCGCCACCCCGAGCGGGTGCTCAGCCTGACCTCGATCATGTCCACTCCGGCGCCGGCGCTGACCAACCCGACGCGGGCGGCCACGGCCGTGCTGATGCAGGCCCCGGCGACCACGCGGGAGGGAGCGATCACGCAGATGCTCGAGGCGGCCCGGATTACGGGCTCGCCCGGGTACCCGGCCGACGAACAGTGGCGGACCGAGCTGATGGGCCAGCTATGGGATCAGGGCCTGGACCCGGCCGGCACGGCGCGGCAGCTGATGGCCATCTACGCGTCGGGCGACCGCACCGAGGCTGTCCGCGGCATCGCGGTGCCCACGCTGGTGGTCCACGGCGACAGCGATCCGCTCATCAACGTCTCGGCCGGCCGGCGCACCGCCGAGCTCATCGCCGGTTCGGATCTCCTGATCATTCCAGGCATGGGACACGACCTGCCGCGCCAGGTATGGCCCGCGATCGTCGATGCCGTCTCGGCGGTGGCCGACCGGGCCGAGGCGGACGGGGCCGGGGCGGACCGGGCCGGGTCGTGACCGGGCCGGACCTGGCCGGCCGGGTGATCCTGGTCACCGGCGCGAGCACCGGCATCGGCGCCGCCGCGGCCCGCGAACTCCACCGGCGGGGCGCCACCGTGCACGTCGCCGGGCGCTCCCCCGATCGCACCGCCGCCGTCGCGGCCGACGTGGGCACCGAGCCGATCGTGGCCGACTTCGCCAGGCTCGCCGACGTCCGCGAAGTGGCGGCGCAGGTCCTGCGCCGCTGCGACCGCCTCGATGCGCTCGTCAACAACGCCGGGATATGGGTGACCAGCCGCCAGGAGACGCCAGACGGGCACGAGCTGATGTTCCAGGTCAACCACCTGGCGCCGTTCCTGCTCACAGCGCTGCTGAAGGACCTGCTCATCGCCTCCGCACCCGCCCGGGTGATCACCACGGCCAGCGTCGCGAACCTGAACGGCTTCGTGCGCCTGAACGACCTGGAGAACAGGCATTTCTTCTTCGGCTACACCGTCTACGGCACGACCAAGCTGGAGAACATCCTGTTCACGCGGGAACTCGGCCGCCGGCTGGCCGGCACGGGCGTGCTCGCCACCTGCTTCAACCCGGGCGGGGTGGCTACCGACCTGGGCCGCGGGACCCTTATCGGCGCGGCGAACCAGTTGCCGCTGACCCGTCTGCTCATGAAGTCTCCCGAGCGGGGCGCCGACACGCTCGTCTGGCTCGTCACCCAGCCCGCGGACCGGCTGAGGCAGGGCGGGTACTACAGCAACCGCCGCCCTGGCCTGCTCAACCCGCAGGCCCGCAGCGGCCCGCTCGCGCGGCAGCTCTGGGATCAGACCGAGCAGCTACTGCAAACCGCAGACGACGGAACGTGAGACCGGGCCCTTGCTACGACTGGAAGACTTCTGGACCTGGGATTTCTGGCTGGCCGACGACGGCCGCCGCTACCACATCTTCTTCCTCAAGGCCCGCCGTTCGCTGGGCGACCCCGACCTGCGGCACGTCCACGCCTCCATTGGCCACGCCACCTCGGCGGACCTGATCCAGTGGGACGAGGCGGCCGACGCGCTGACCCCCGCCGCAGGCCCGGCGTTCGACGACCTGGCCACCTGGACCGGCTCGGTAGTCCGCGGTCCCGACGGCACCTGGTTCATGTTCTATACCGGCTGCACCCGCACCGGACACGGCCTCAAGCAGCGCATCGGCCTGGCCACGTCCGCCGACCTGTACACCTGGCGCAGGCATCCGGCCTCGCCCGTGCTCGAGAGTGATCCCCGCTGGTACTCCCGGCTCGGCCCGGATCAGCCCGACGAGGCGTGGCGCGACCCGTGGGTGTACCCCGATCCGGGCGGCGACGGCTGGCACATGCTGGTGACGGCCAGGGCGCTCCACAGCGCCGACGGGCATCCTGGGGTCGTCGGGCACGCCCGCTCCCCCGACCTCGTGCGGTGGCAGGCGCAGCCCCCGCTGAGCACCCCGGAGGCCGGCTTCTGGCACCTGGAGGTGCAGCAGGTCGAGGTCGTGGCCGGGCGTCCGGTGCTGATGTTCTCCTGCCTGCCCGGTGAGCTTGACGCCCGGCGCCGCGCCGCGGGCGAGCGCGGCGGGGTCTGGTCCGCGCCGGGCGCCTCCGTGACCGGCCCGTTCGACACCGGCCGCGCGACCCCGCTGACCGGCGAGGAGCTGTACAGCGGCCGCCTGATCCGTGACCGCGCGAGGCGATGGGTCATGCTCGCGTTCCGCAACCTGGACGCCGACGGCGGCTTCGGCGGAGAGATCACCGACCCCATGCCCGTGCACGTGGCCGGGGACGGTGCCCTCCTGCGCGCGGGAAAAGCTGATGCCGCCGGCGCGGGCGGTGCGTTAGCTTCGCCTGGTGGATGACGAGGAATTTCCCGGCTACGTCGCTGGACGCCTGGCCGGGCTGCCGCACGTGGAAGCGGTCAACCTAGGCGGCTCACGGGGGCGGGGCACCCACCGGCCCGACAGCGACTGGGACTTCGCGATCTACTACCGGGGTCATTTCGACCCGCAGGCGCTGCGCGCCGTCGGCTGGCCGGGCGACGTCTTCGAGATCGGCGGCTGGGGCGGCGGGGTGTTCAACGGCGGGGCCTGGCTGGAGGTCGACCACCGCCGCGTGGACGTCCACTACCGCGACCTCGACACCATCGACCACGAACTGGCGGAGGCGCGCGAAGGCCGGTTCCGCATCGAGCCGCTGATGTTCCACCTCGCCGGCATCCCCTCCTATCTCCTGCTGGCGGAACTCGCGGGCAGCCAGGTCTTGTACGGCCAGCTGCCCAGACCGGGCTACCCGCCGGCACTGCGGGAGCGAGCGCCGGCCGTGTGGTGGGACCGCGCCGAGATGACGTTCGGGTACGCGCGCCTCTATCACGCCCCGTACGGACGGCTGGCCCAGTGCGCCGGGCTGATCGCGCTGGCCGCGTCGCAGGCGGCGCACGCCGTCCTGGCCGCGCGCTGCGAGTGGGTGACCAACGACAAAACCCTGCTCACCCAGGCGGGCCTGCGTCAGGTCGACGAGTTCTTGGCCCTGAAGGGGCCAGACCCGGGCCTGCTGCGTGACACCGCCGAGCGGTCCCTGGCCCTGTGCGCGGAGGCCGTGCGCGCGGCGACCGCGACCCGCGACGCGGTGGCCCAGACCTAACCAATGGTTGTGACAACGTAGTGGCTCTTCCCGGTAGGTTGCCACTTTCATTGGCTGGCGACCGGGCCGCAGCGGTAACGAGTGGTGCGGCGTTAGTCACGTGATGCTGGCGAGACGTCGGGCTAGCCGGCGCGGGCCAAGATACGCCGCCTGAAGGGATACTCGGTGCTGGCGGGAAGGACCGTGAGGGCGAGCCGGCTAAGGGCCCGCTCATAGCGCGCACATAAGTTGGCTTCAGCGGGCCCCGAGCGTGGTCGCGGATTCTGCTGGTCATGAGAGTCCCGCAGGTAGACATCGTGGTGCCGGTGCGCAACGAGGAGCATGATCTCGCGCCCAGCATCCGGCTCCTCGTCGGTTACCTGCGGAGCGGCTTCCCGTTCACCGCGCGGGTCACCATCGCGGACAACGGCAGCACCGATCGCACCTGGGCGATCGCCGACCAACTGGCCCGCCAACTGCCCGAGGTGCGGGCCGTCCGCCTGGAACAGCCCGGGCGGGGGCGAGCGCTCCGCGCCATCTGGTCGCAGAGCGACGCCGAGGTCCTGGCCTACATGGATGTCGACCTGTCGACAGACCTGAACGCGCTGCTGCCGCTGGTGGCTCCGCTGCTGTCCGGGCACAGCGACCTGGCCATCGGCACCCGGCTGGCCCGCGGGTCGCGGGTGATCCGCGGACCCAAGCGTGAGCTGATCTCCCGCGGCTACAACGTGCTGCTGCACGCCTGCCTGGGGGCGCGGTTCTCCGACGCCCAGTGCGGCTTCAAGGCGATCAGGCGCGAGCAGGCTCAGGCGCTGCTCCTCCTCACCCAGGACACCGGCTGGTTCTTCGATACCGAGCTGCTCGTGCTGGCCGAGCGGGCCGGGCTGCGCATCCACGAGGTCCCGGTGGACTGGGTCGACGACCTCGACTCGCGGGTCGACATCGTCGCCACCGCGCTGGCCGACCTGCGCGGGATGGCCAGGCTCGGCAGCGGACTGGCGCGCGGGTCGATCGCGGTCCCCCACCTGCGCGGACCCGCCCCCCGCGCCGGCGCCCGGCCCGGCCCGGCGACCGCCAGGGTGCTTCCGCTGCAGATCGTCAGCTTCATGGCCGTCGGCATCGCGTCGACGATCGCTTACGTGCTGCTCTACCTGCTGCTG
>JBOHCK010000032.1:0-28961 GCA_050698755.1 Streptosporangiaceae bacterium
GCGCTCGGCCGGGGCGGCGGGCCGGCCGGCCGCGCCGTGCTCGCGCAGGCGCCCGGCTCGGTCGGCGGATCGTTCAAGGTCACCGAGCAGGGGGAGGTGATCTTCGCCAGGTACGGCCAGATGGCGATCGCGAAGCGGCACCTGGAGCAGGTCGGCTCCGCGGTCCTGCTCGCCTCGTCCGCGCGGATCGCGGACCGGACGGCGGCCGCGGCGGCCGCCTACCGGGACATCGCCGACCGGATCGACCAGGCCGCGTGCGCGGCGTTCCGGGCCCTGGTCGAGGCGGACGGTTTCGCCGAGTGGTTCGCCCGCATCAGCCCGCTGCAGGAGATCGGCGGCCTGCGGATCGGCTCCCGCCCGGCCAAGCGGGGGCTGGGTGCCACGAGCGCCCCGGTCGCCCTCGACCTGGCGGCCCTGCGCGCGATTCCGTGGGTGTTCGCCTGGTCGCAGACCCGGATGAACCTGCCCGGCTGGTTCGGCCTGGGCAGCGGGCTCGCCGCCATCGCGGCCGATCCTGACGGCTCAGAGCGGCTGAGGCGCGCGTACCGCGAGTGGCCGCTGTTCGGCGTCCTGCTGGACAACGCGGCCATGAGCCTGGCCAAGACGGACCGGATGATCGCGGCACGCTACCTTGCCCTCGGCGGCCGGGACGACCTGACCGCGCTCGTGCTCGCCGAGTACGACCTGACCAGGCGGCTGGTCCTGGCCGTCACCGGCCACGACCGCCTGCTCGCCGACCGCCCGGTGCTGTCCCGCGCGGTCGCGCTGCGCGATCCGTACGTGGACGCCCTCTCGTACCTGCAACTGCGGGCGCTGGCCGCGCTGCGCGACCCGGCCACCCCCGCCGGCGAGCGCGAGCGCCTCGAGCGCCTGCTCCTGCTCACGGTCAACGGCGTCGCGGCCGGCCTGCAGAACACCGGCTGAGTCGATAGGCTGCCGGGGTGAGCGACGACACGCAATGGCGCACGCACCGGCTCGAGCTGGACGACCAGACGCTGCGGGAATGGGACGCCGCGGTGCTCGCTGCCGACGCCGAGGGGATCGTCCTTGACCGGTCGGCGTTCTATCCCGGCGGCGGCGGCCAGCCACCCGACCACGGCGTCCTGCTCTGGGGCGGCGTGCAGACCCGGATCGTGGGCGCGCGCAAGGGCGATGACCTGTACCTGATCCCCGCCGAGGGCGACCCGCGCCCGGTGCCGGGAACCGCGGTGCGGGGTGCCCTGGAGGACGAGCGCCGGACCGCGCTGATGCGCACGCACTCCGGCCTGCACATCCTGTGCGGCGTGGTGTTCCGCGACTTCGGGGCGCTGGTCACCGGCGGCAACATGGAGCCGCTGACCGCGCGGATGGACTTCGACCTGCCCGAACTGCCCGAGGGTTTCCGCGACGCGGTGGAGGCGGCGTGCAACGCGGAGGTCCACGCCGACCGGCGCATCGACATCCGCGTGCTGCCGCGGGACGAGGCGTTCGCCCTGCCCGACATCATCCGCACCGCCACCAACCTGGTCCCCCCGGAGGTCAAGGAGGTCCGGGTGGTCGACATCGTCGGCCTAGACCAGCAGGCGGACGGCGGCACGCACGTCGCGTCCACCAGTCAGGTCGGCCGGATCCAGGTCGTCAAGATCGAGAGCAAGGGTAAAGGCTTCCGCCGCCTGCGCATCCAGGTCACCGATTAGGCAGCCGCATCGTCAGCGACTAGGCAGCTGGATCCCTGGATCTCTCGGATCTGGCCTCGGCCCCACCCGTGTCTCCATCCCTCCAGCCCCGTCACTCACATTGACCCCAATCGGTACCTTGATGCAGCCCATGGGCGTGGCAACGTACTGAGAAGAGACCCTACGGTGCCACAACCATGGGTTCGAAAAACGGCGATTAGCCCGCCGCCGGAGCCTCTGCCGGCGGGACCTCCACCTCGGGTGGAGGCGGTGGAGGCGGCCTGCGGACCAGGACCAGGCCGAGGGCCAGGCATGCGAACGGCACCGCCGAGATCGCGTACCGGTAGTCCATCTCGTGCGCCGCGACCGGGACGACCAGGTTGACCAGGGCGACGCCCCAGGCCAGCGCCGCATAAACCCCAGGGCCGCGCCACCGCCTGATCAGACCGGCCAGCCCGCCCACCATGACCAGGAGGAAGACGATCCCGGGGAACCAGACCGGCTCCTGGTACAGCAGCATCAGGTACGCCCACGGCTGGACGGCGCGCGTGTTGGACCCGGTGTGCGCGTAAAGCTCCTCGTCCTGGGCCTGGAACCGGTCGAGCGCCGGGATATACGGGGTGTCGGTGAAGTGCATGGTCAGGAAGCTCTGCGACCTATCGGTCGCGACGAAGGTGAGCAGCACGCCCTCGCCCACCGTCCGGGCGTAGGCCAGCGGCTGGGCCGCGATGGCCCGCTCGGCGAACTCCATGGCCAGGTTGTTGGTGTACGCGTTGATCCCTGGGTGGGACGCGACCGAATACCACGCGTGCGGGTCCCACAGATACTGCTCGGGGGTCCGCTCATTCAGCAGCGCGCCTATGGACCAGGCCGGGGCGGGGCCGGCGGGGTGGTCCGGCTGGTTCTGCGGGCACAGCGGGATCAGGTCGGCCGGCGGCTTGATGACGGAGCAGTTGGCGAACGACATCGTCCGTGACCACAGGAACATCCCGGTGCTGTTGGTGATGTCGAACTGGCCGTACTCGGAGAAGAACAGGAGCATGTACCCGAGCAGCGGGACCGCGAACGCCGTGACGCACGCGATGATCACCCGCCAGCCGACCCGCCGGACCAGCAAGAAGACCAGGATCACGACGAACACCGGCGCGCCGTTCCCGCGGATGACCGAGGCCCAGGAGATGAGCACCCCGACCACCGCCGCCTGCCAGATGGTCGGCTTCGGCGCGACGATCACAATCGCGACCGCGACCACGAGCACGAACGTGAACAGGGTGTCGGGCAGGATGGAGGACTCCTGCCAGATCTCCCGCGAGTCGAACAGCGTCGGCGCGGCCGCCAGCGTGGCCCCCCACGCCGGCAGCCCGCGCGTGCGCAGCACCCCGTAGACGATCGCCGCCAGGGCGAGCCCCATCAGGTGCTGCAGCGTAGTGACGAGCAGCAGGCTGTGGAACGGCTTGAGCACCCACAGCAGCAGGGGATAGCCGGCCGGCCGGATCTGGTTGAGGGGCGTGAGGTGATCGGCGGCCGCCATGTAGGAGAACGCATCCGTGATCAGCGGGGCAGGCGAGAAACCCAGGGCGGCGACGACCCGCGGCACGACCGACACCAGGGCCGCGATGGTGAACAGCCGGTGGTTCCGCCACAGCGCGGCCGGAGTCAGGCTCGCCCCGGCGCGCGCCGCCAGCGCGGCGGGGCCGTTCCAGGAGATCTCCGGCGGCCGTAGCCGGATGGTCCGCCGCGGTCCCGCGTCGCCGCTATCATCGGCGGCGCGGCGCCTGCTCGTGCCGAGACCGGTCAAGGGCTTCCTCCTCCCGGCACCTGAACAATAGTGGGTGAGCATGCGGACCGAGAACCAAACGCCAGGCCAGGCGGCCGGGCCGGACCGCAGAGCCCTGGACCCGGACGCGCTGCGGAGCGCGATGGTCCGGTCCGGCGGCCTCTGGCGGGAGCTCGAAGTCGTCGGCGTCACCGGGTCGACCAACGCCGACCTGCTGGCCCGGGCGGCAGACGGCGCGCCGGAAGGGACCGTGCTCGCCGCCGAGGAGCAGCGCGCGGGGCGCGGCCGGCTGGGCCGCGGCTGGGTGTCCCCGCCGCGGGCGGCCCTGACGTTCTCCGTCCTCCTGCGCCCCGGCACCGTGCCGCCCGCGCGCCTGGGCTGGCTCCCGCTCCTGACCGGGGTGGCCGTGACCTCGGCCGTCCGCGCGGTCACCGCGGTCGACGCCCGGCTCAAATGGCCGAACGACGTGCTGGTCCGGGGCGCCAAGCTCGCCGGCATCCTCGCGGAAGCGTCCGGCGGCGCGGTGGTCGTCGGCATCGGCCTGAACGTGTCCACGGAACCGGGCGAGCTGCCGCCTCCGGGCCCGGGCCCGCAGGGCCCGCTCGCCGCGACCTCGCTGCGTGCCGAAGGCTGGGCGAGCCCGGACCGGGGCCTCCTGCTCACCGCCCTGCTGGGCGAACTCGAGCACTGGTACCTGGCCTGGCGCCACGCCGGGGGAGACCCGCAGCGCTGCGGGCTGGCGGAGGAGTACGCCCGGCTGTGCGCCACGCTCGGCCGACAGGTGCGGGTGGAGATGCCCGGTGGTCACCTCGTCCGGGGACTGGCCGCCGGGATCGACCCGGCGGGCCGGCTGCTGGTCCGGGTTCCCGACGGCGAGCTGCCGGTGGCGGCCGGCGACGTCGTGCACGTGCGCTGAATGGCGGCGGGCCGTGCCACTATGTGCGGTATGGCCCATCAGCATTCGCTGACCGCGGACGAGCAGCCCGTCCTGTTCCTCCGCCCGCACTGGAAGACGCTGATCCGCCCGTTCCTGCTCGCGGTCATCGTGGTGGCGGTGGCGCTCGTGGCGGAGGTGTACGCGTCAGGCACCAAGAACGCGGCCCCGGTCCAGCTCGCCATCGCCGCGGTCACGATCCTCGTCCTGATGCTGTGGCTGACGGTCCCGGTGCTGCGCTGGCGGACCACGACCTACGAGCTGACCACCAAGCGGCTGCGGATGCGCGAGGGCATTGTGACCAGGCGCGGCCGCGACATCCCCCTGGTGCGGATCAACGACGTGTCGTTCGAGAAGGGGCTGCTCGACCGGCTGCTCGGCGCCGGCCGGCTGGTGGTGGAGTCGGCAGGCGAGCACGGCCAGATCCTGCTGAAGGACATCCCGCACGTCGAGCAGGTGCAGGGCACGCTGTTCCGGCTGATCGAGCAGGAGCAGTTGCGGCTCGAGCGCGAGCAGCGGAACCAACCCTTAGCGCCCTAGCCGCTCTTGATTCGCACCGTGGCCGACCGGCCGAGCACGTGGTTGCCGGCATCCTGTGCCGTCACGGCGAAGTATGGTCCTTTCGAGTTGACCGTGATCACGGTCTCGAACCCACTGCGCGGCTGGGAACCGACCTTGGCCAGTGCGTCCGCCGTCCTCCCGGCCAGCACCGTCCAGGTGTTCACCTCGGTCGCCCCGTTCCAGCTGGCGTACACGACCGAACCTCCGGCCGGGTTCACCCGCGCCGCCGCGGCGGGCTTGTCCGTCGGGTGCCCGGTCCAGGCCGCGGTGAAGGCCCGGTAGGACTGGTCCCCGACCGGGAACTGGCCGTCCAGGATCAGCGCACCTTTCGCGGTGAACTGGGAGAAGTACGGGAGGTTGCCCCAGCCGACCAGCACCTCGCCGTCGGCGAGCACCTGCACGCTGCCCTGGTTGGCGGCCGCCAGGCCCGCCGGGTGGGCGTAGCTGCGCTGCAGCGTGGCCCGCATGGCACCGGTATCCAGGCTCAGCAGGATGGCCCTGGACCGCGGCTCCTTAGGCGGGGTGCCGCCATCGTCGAAGATGCTCAGCGTGTCCTGGCCCTGCGAGAGGACATGGTGCTGGAACCAGAACCTCGTGCCAGGACCCATCGCGAAACTGGACCGCTTCCCGCCAAGCCGCCAGGCAACGTGTCCGTTGGATCGGGACACCTTGTAGACCGCGCTGGTGTTCCGGCCCGAGAGCAGCAGGTCGCCGTCCGGTGCGATCGAGATCGAGTTGATGTGGAAGTAGTCGAACGGTTCCGCCGCGGTCCCGCCGTAGAACGGGACATAGGTGTCGGTCACCGGCACGTAGTCAAGGCTGCTCCACTCGAACAGCACCCGGCCGCTCGGGATGTCGATCTCCTGGACCACGCCGGACATGGCTACCCCTCGAGTCGGGCCGCGCACCTGGGACAGGTCGGTCCTGACCGGCCGGTAGGCGGTGACGAGCGCGGTGTCCTGCGGGCTGATGACAAAGTCGTGCAGGTCGACCTGGAGCCCGTCACCCGCGCTGACCGTGGCGATAGTGCGGTACGACGTGTCGGCGATGATCGCCTTACCCTCCCCGACGCCCCTGGCGACGTTCCCTTCCCACCAGGTGAGTACCGGCTTGTCCCGGTAGCTCTGGACCTTGAGGTCTATCCGCGCCATGCCCTTGCTGGCCGGGAACCCGGTGTTCGGCGAGTACCAGACGATGCCGCCGTGCCGGTCCAGGATCATCAGCCCCGGCGTGCCGGGCCCGGAGCGGGGATATCCGGACGGCGTGAGGATGAAGTACGGCGGGTCCGAGGCCCCGGCCGGGCGATAGTTGGCGATGGTCAGCGCGGGCGGGCTGAGGTCGGGTCGGCTCACGAAGTGCAGGACCTTGCGCGTGCCGGCCGACGCCGAGAGGCTGGTGATGGCCGCCGCTAGGGCCCACGGCCGCGCGTAACCGGCGGCGCCCGCCGCCGCCAGCCCGCCCGCGCCGGCCACCGCCACTCCGCCCCGTCCGAACAGTTGCCGGCGGGTCAATCCGTGTACGCCCAACTCCGCCCTCCTTATCCTCAGTCCTAACGGCATCCTCAGTCCTAGCGGTCGATGCGGGAGAAGTAATAGACCGGACTAATCATGCTCCAGAGTCTCCGCAGGTCATTACACCTATATGGGCGACACGCCGGCATAAGTTGGGCATAGAGCAGCTTTCTGGTTTTTCCGAGCCGTAATGAAGCCGACCGTGTGCCTGGTCGGCCGGGCAGCCCGCTCAGTTAGCTCCCCGGCGACGGCTAGCCTGGGAGCATGAGCTGGGAACTACCGGAGGCGATCTCGGTGCGCGAGGTCGGGCCGAGGGACGGGCTGCAGAACGAGGAGCCGGTGCCGACCGACGCGAAGGTGGCGCTCCTGGACGCGCTGTCCACGACGGGGGTGCGCAGGATCGAGGCGGTGTCGTTCGTCCGCCCGTCGGCGATCCCGCAGATGGCCGACGCGGACGAGGTGTGGACGCGGGCGGAGAAGGCGCCTTCGGTCAGGTACTCGGCGCTCGTGCCCAACCTGCGCGGCGCCCTGCGGGCCCTGGACGCCGGGTTTACCGAGCTCGAGGCGGTCGTCTCGGCCTCCGAGACGCATAACCGCAAGAACGTCAACCGGTCCACCGGGGAGTCGCTCGACGAGATCGCCGAGATCATCGCCGAGGCGCACGCGCGCGGTGCGACGCTCCAGGTCATCGTGTCCACGGCGTGGGGCTGCCCGTACGAGGGCGACGTGCCGGTGGCCCGGACGGTGTCCGTGGCCGGACGGGCCATCGCCGACGGGGCGGACTCCGCCTCGTTCGGCGACACGACGGGCATGGCGACCCCGACCCGGGTCCGGGCCCTGGTGAGCGCGTTCCGTGATGCTCACCCGCAGACCAGCCTGAACCTGCACTTTCACAACACCCGCGGCACCGGGCTGGCCAACGTCCTGGCCGCGCTCGAGCTGGGCGTGGCCGACTTCGACGCGTCCGTGGGCGGCCTCGGCGGGTGCCCGTACGCGCCCGGCGCGACGGGCAATATCGCCACCGAGGAGCTCGTGCACATGGTCGAGGACATGGGCGTGGCCACCGGGATCGACCTGGAGGCGATGATCGCCGCCGCCGCCGAGGCCGAACGCATCGTCGGCCGCACCCTGCCCTCCCAGGTCCTCCGCGCGGGCCCGAGGACGAGGACAATCGCCCCATGACCGATTTCGGAAAGCTCCGCGAGACGATCGAGCAGGGCGGGGCGCCGCGTTACCACGAGGCCGCGGCCGCACGCGGCAAGCTGTTCGCGCGGGAGCGGATCGCGCGGCTGGTCGACGAGGGCAGCTTCACCGAGGACGGCCGGTACGCCAACGCCCTGGCCGACGGCCTGCCCGCCGACGGGGTCATCACCGGCACCGCGACGATCGGCGGCCGGACGGTGGCGGTGATGGCGAACGATTCCACGGTCAAGGCCGGGTCGTGGGGCGCCCGCACCGTGGAGAAGATCATCCGGATCATCGAGAAGGCCTACGACGCCGCGATCCCGATGATCTACCTCGTCGACTCCGCGGGAGCGCGGATCACCGATCAGGTAGACATGTTCCCCGGTCGGCGGGGTGCCGGGCGTATTTTCCGCACCCAGATTCGCGCCTCGGGCTCGATCCCGCAGGTCTGCGCCCTGTTCGGGCCCTCGGCGGCCGGGGGCGCGTACATACCGTCGTTCTGCGACTTCACCGCCATGGTCGACGGCAACGCCTCGATGTACCTGGGCAGCCCGCGGATGGTCGAGATGGTGGTCAGCGAGAAGACCACGCTGGAGGAGATGGGCGGCGCCCGGCTGCACTGTACGGTCTCGGGCAGCGGCCACTTCCTGGCCGCCAACGAGCTTCAGGCTCTGGACGCGGTGCGGGGCTACCTGTCGTACCTGCCGCAGAACTGGGCGGAGTCACCGCCGCTGGCGCAGGCCAGGCCGCCGAAGCCCGCCGACCTGCGCGCGCTGGTGCCCGAGAGCGAGCGCGTGGCGTTCGACATGCGGCGCTACGTCCGCGGCCTGGTCGACGAGGATTCCTTCTTCGAGATCCACGCGCTGTGGGCCCGGGAGGTGGTCACCGGGTTCGGCCGGCTGGCCGGGCACGTGATCGGGGTGATCGCCAACAACCCGCTGCACAAGGGCGGGGTCCTGTTCGTCGACTCGGCGGACAAGGCGGCCAGGTTCATCCAGACCTGCGACGCGTTCGGCATCCCGCTGCTGTTCCTGGCGGACGTGCCGGGCTTCATGGTCGGGACCGCGGTCGAGCGGCAGGGGATCATCAAGCACGGGGCGCGGATGATCGCGGCGATGTCCGACGCCACCGTGCCGAAGATCTGCGTGGTGGTGCGGAAGGCCTACGGGGCGGGCCTGTACGCGATGGCGGGTCCCGGGTTCGATCCGGACGCCACGCTGGCGCTGCCCACCGCGAAGATCGCGGTGATGGGGGCCGAGGCCGCCGTGAACGCCGTGTACGCGAACAAGCTCGAGCAGATCGCCGACGAGCAGGAGCGCGCGGCGGAGACCGAGCGGCTGCGCCGCGACTACGAGCAGGACATCGACATCCTCCGACTGGCCTCCGAGCTCGCGGTCGACGACGTCGTCGAGCCGGAGGACCTGCGGGAGGAACTGGAGCGCCGGTTCGCCGCCGCCCGCGGCAAGGACCGCACCCCGCCCCGCCGCCGGCACGGCATCAGCCCCGCCTGAACTACCCGATCACAGTAGGGTGAGGGCAGTTTTCGCGCGGGACCGGCAGGCCGCGTGAACGCCGCGGGATAAAGGAGTCTCGTCATGCGCCGACTGATCCGGCGGCTCGTGCGCGTCCAGACCGTCGCCGTGCTGGTCATCGCCTGGCTGGCCGGCGCGCTCGGGCTCGGGCTGGCCACCGGCGCGGGCGCGGTGCCGACCGTGGCGCTGATGGCGCTGGGGCTGCTGCTGGGCGGCCTGCTCCTGCTGCTGCGGCACAACATCGAGCTGGCCAGCCGGATCGGCAACCTGAACAGCAAGTCCGAGCTGACGCTCGAGACCGTGCGGCGCCTCGGCGCGCGGGTCGAGCGAGAGGTCAAGGCGGAGCTCAAGCAGACGTTCCGCCAGCTGGAGGCCCTGCAGAACCTGAACGCCGTGCTGCCGCCCAGCGACCTGCTGCCCGCCACCCGGGTCTGGGCCGCGTCGCCGGACCTGCTGGTGGTGCTGGTCGATCTGGTGATCTCCGAGCGGCCGTCGCTCGTCGTGGAATGCGGCAGCGGCGCGTCCACGCTGTGGCTCGCCCTGGCGATGCGGCGGTTCGGGATCGACGGCCGGATCGTCGCGCTCGATCACGACCCGGTGTTCGGCGGCAAGACCCGCGACCTCCTGGCCCGGCACGACGTCGGCGATCTCGCCGAGGTGCGCGACGCCCCGCTGGAAAGCTTCATCCTCGATGACGGCAACTACGAGTGGTACGCCAGGAAGGCCTGGGAGGACCTGAGCGGGATCGGTCTCCTCTTCGTGGACGGGCCGCCCGCGGCCACCGGTCACCAGGCCCGCTACCCGGCGCTGCCGCTGCTGGCCGGGTCGCTGAGCCCAGTGGCGACCGCCGTCCTCGACGACCTGGTCGTCCCGGACATGCAGGAAGTCCTGCGGCTCTGGCTCGCCGCGTACCCGGAGTTCGGCTCCGAGATCCTCCCGCTGGAAAAGCAGGCCGCGGTCCTGCGTCGGGGCTAGCCGGCCACGCCCGCCGTTTTTGGGGATTGGGTGCCACCGGCCCCGCCTAGCGGGGCCAGGGTGCCACGTGCCCCAGTCTGCGAGGCGCCCCGACCGGTGTGCGTGTGCCGCTGGCTCCGCCTATCGGGGCCAGGGTGCCACGTGCCCCATTCGCCGGGGCCCGGAACCAGACCGATCCCGGGAACCACGTCCGGCCAGCGCCATTTTTACCGTTCCTTTACTATTTAGCCATGACCCGCGTGCTGCTCGCCGAGGATGACACCTCCATCTCCGAGCCCCTGTCCCGGGCCCTGCGCCGTGAGGGCTACGACGTGGACGTCACGGCGGACGGGCCGGCCACGCTCAACCGGGCCCTGGGCGACGGCATCGACCTGATCCTGCTCGACATCGGGCTGCCGGAACTGGACGGGCTCGAGGTCTGCCGGCGCGTCAGGGCGGGCGGGCACTCCGTGCCGGTCCTGATTCTCACCGCGCGCGCCGACGAGGTAGATACGGTGGTCGGACTGGACGCCGGCGCCGACGACTACGTGACCAAGCCGTTCCGCCTGGCCGAACTCCTCGCTAGGGTCCGCGCCCTGCTGCGGCGCGGGACGACCGAGGGCTCCGCGGTCCTCGGCGTGCGGATCGACTCCGACGCCCGCCGGGCCTGGCTCGGCGAGGTCGAGCTCGACCTGACCACCAAGGAGTTCGACCTGCTCTGGATCCTGCTCAGGGAAGCGGGCAAGGTGGTGACGCGCGAGCAGATCATGCGCGAGGTGTGGGACGCGAAGTGGTGGACCTCCACCAAGACGCTCGACATGCACATCTCCTGGCTGCGCCGCAAGCTCGGCGATGACGCGCATAGCCCCAGGTACATCACCACGGTCCGCGGCGTCGGGTTCCGTTTTGAACGCGGCGACTGAGGCAGCCGGGCATACGGGCTAGCCGAAAAGATGCGCAGGAGGCTGTGGTTCTCGATCTTCGCCGTGGCGGTGGTCGCGGTCTTGGTCCCTGGCGTCCCCGCCCTCGTGGTCTCGGCCAGGCACGGCGTCCTCCCGCTCGCCGCCACCGTTCCGCTGATCGCCGTGACCGTGGCCCTGGCCGCCTGGCTGGCGGCCGTCCTCGCGACCCGGCTGGCCCGCCCGGTCGAGGAGCTCGCCGACGCGGCCGGACGGCTCGGTGCCGGGGACCCGCGCCCGCTCAGCCGCCGGTACGGGCTGGCCGACCTGGATCAGGTGGCGGACGGCCTGGACAGCTCGGCGCGGCGCCTGTCCAGCCTGCTCGCGGCGGATCGCGAGCTGGCCGTGGACGCCTCCCACCAGCTGCGCACCCCGCTGACCGCCATTTCGATGCGCCTGGAGGAGATGATCGCGGCGGCGGACGACCCCGAGGTGGTCAGGGAAGAGGGCCGCGCTGCCCTGGCCCAGGCCGAACGCCTGGCCGAGGTGGTCACGCAGCTGCTCAGCCCGGCCCGGGCGACGGCGGCGCACGCCGCGCTGACCGGCATCGATGAGGTCCTCCGGCAGCAGGTCAGCGAGTGGGAGCCCGCGTTCAGGCGGGCGCGGCGCAAGCTCGAGGTGATCGGCGTCCGCGGCCTGCAGGCGCACGTCACCCCCGGAGGGCTGGCCCAGGTGCTCGCCACCCTGATCGACAACGCGCTCATGCACGGCGGGGGCACGGTGACCATCCAGACCTCGCAGAGCGCGCGGTCGGTGGTCATCGAGGTCAGGGACGAGGGGAGGGGCGTGCCGCCCGACCTGGTGTCCCGCATCTTCGAGCGGAGCGTGAGCGGGCGCCCGGAGGGCACCGGGCTGGGCCTGGCCCTGGCCAGGACCATGGCGGCCGCCGACGGTGGCCGGGTCGTGCTGGTCAAGGCGAAGCCGGCGACGTTCGGCGTATTCCTGCCCATTGATCCGCTGCGGCCTGGCACCCAGACCCAACCCGTGCGCGGCCCCGCGTAAAAGGGGTAAGACCGAAGCCTAACGTCGCGGCGCGTCGGACTCGACCGGGGTCAGGACCTCCCAGGGCGGCCCGTAGACCTGCGGCTCGTCCGCGGCGGCCGCCACCGTTGCCTCCAGCGCGGGCACCGCGGCCAGGAAGACCCACTTCTTGTACGCGAAGTACCGGAAGATCGTCCCGAGCCCGGTGCCGAGGACGCTGGCCGCGTTGTACGCCAGCGCCGACTTGTAGCCGAGCCCGTAGGTGGTGAGCCCGATGACCATCTCGGCGATGACCAGGCCGACCACGTTGAGCAGGACGAACAGGGTGCCCTCGCGCAGCAGGGCCTGGTTGACCCGGTGCCTGAAGGTCCAGAACCTGCTGCCCAGGTAGGTGACCACGGTGGCGACGGTGATGGACAGCGCCTTGGCGCTCAGCGGCCCGATGCCGAGGGCACCGTGCAGGTACGCCGCGCCGCCTAGGTCGATGATCGCCCCGGTCGCCCCGACCACGCCGAACCTGGCCAGTTCCGGGATCACTTCGGTGAAACGCTGGCGCAGGTCAGCGAGCCCGAGCATACGAGACGGTCCTTCCGGCACGACGTCATGGTCCGTACCTGCGCGTCAAACCCCCGTGCAGGCTCCAAGCAAGACCTGCACATCGTACCGGGTCAGCCGAGGTGCCGCCCCCACCTTCCCTTAGGCAGCGCTGTGAAACACCTCTGAGTTGATGCGTTCACGCGGCCAGGTGCGTCTCCCGGCCGGTCCGGGCCAGCAGGTGCCACCCGAGGTAGACCGCGGCGGTGATCAGGAAGCCGGCCTCGAAGGTAATGTCGCCGAACGCCGGGTGGTGCGTCGGGACCAGCCCGATGTACTCGGTCTGGTTGGAGAACAGGTAGATCGAGACGCCCATCCCGACGAGCATGGCGACAGGTCCGGCCCAGTTCGTCCGCTTGGTCGAGAACAGCAGGGCCTCGTCCGGGCTGCGCCGCAGCAGCATGTCGCAGAAGTACACGGCCAGCCACGGAGAGATCCAGTACGCGATGATGAGCAGGAAGTTCTCGTACTTGGTGCCCGCGTTAGCCAGCCCGCCCCAGGCCAGGAAGAACCCGATGGCGCCGAACCCGAGTGCGACGATCGCCCGGCGCATCGACAGTGGCAGCCTGATCCCGGCCGCGTTGAACGACAGGGCGCCCGAGTAGATGTTGAGCACGTTCGCCGCGATGGCGCCGATCGCGATGCACAGCAGGGTGAGGTCGGCCAGTGGCGTGGCGAGCAGTCCGGTGAACGCGCCGGTCGGGTTGGCGCCGAGGGCGTTGCTCGCGCTGACCACGGTGGCGGCCGCCGCGCCGACGATCTCGAGGAAGGCGCAGGAGATGAACAGCCCGAGCCCGGCCCACCAGGCGAGCGCCGCCTTGCTCACCGACGGCTGCATATACCGGGTGTAGTCCGACGCGTAGGGGTTCCACCCCGCCGCGTACCCGAACGACGCGCCGAGCGTCAGCAGGAACCCGCCGGGGATCGTGTGGTGGACGGCGCCCGGGTGGGACTTGCTCAGGATGACGATCGACGCGATCACGAAGATGACGGCGAGCACCGGGAAGGCGTAGCGCTCGAAGAGGTGGACCAGGTTGTAGCCGAAGAACGCCACTACCACCTGCACGACCACGATGATGAGCAGGCAGAGCACCTGCGGCATGTGGGTCAGGACGTTGAGCGCGAACGCGCCGCTGATGCTGTTCACCGCGAACCAGCCGATCCCGGCGGTGACCGACATCAGCCCGGCGGGCAGCGCGTTACCCCAGTACCCGAAGCCGAACCTGCTCAGCACCATCTGCGGGACCCCGTAGGTCGGGCCGCGCATCGACAGCACGCCCTGGATGATTCCGCCTAGCCCGCAGCCCAGGATGATGGCCAGCGCCGCCTCCCACAGCGACAGGCCGAACCCCGCGACCGCGAGCACCCCGACGAAGATCGTGGCGAACTCCATGTTCGGTGAGGTCCAGGTCCAGAAGAGCTGGAGCGGCCTGCCGTGCCGTTCGTTGAGCGGGATGAACTCCGCCCCGCCCGGCTCGACGGCGATGACCGAGGTGCCGTAACTGCCCTCGCGGACGAGGACACCGGCCGTCGCATCGTGGGTAACATCCTGGTCGCGTGTGGTCATCTGCGTCCGCCCTTCGTCAGGCCATGATCATAAACACTCTTACCCCAGCTAAAGGGAAGAAAATAGCCCTTTTATCCCGAACGACGTGGGCCGGGAGCCCGCGCCGCGTGCGCCGGTCCGCGGGTCGCCGTAGGGTACGGTCCGTGACCGAATCCGCGGAGGCGCCCGGCGCGCCGAGCCCTGGCGTACCCGTGGTGGGTATGGTCGGCGCGGGCCAGCTGGCCCGGATGACCGCCGAGGCCGCCGCCGGCCTCGGCGTCGGCTTCCGCGTCCTGGCCGGGTCGGCCCACGACAGCGCGGCCCAGGTCGCCGCGGGGACCGTCGTCGGGGACCACCGCTCGCTGGACGACCTGCGCGCCTTCGCCGTCGGGTGCGACGTGCTGACCTTCGACCACGAGCACGTGCCGGGCGGGCACCTGGCCGCGCTCGAGCGCGACGGCGTTCAGGTCAGGCCCGGGTCCGCGGCGCTGTACTTCACGCAGGACAAATGGGCCATGCGCCAGCGGCTGACCGGCCTCGGGGTCAACTGTCCCCAGTTCGCGGCCGTGGGGGACCTGGCCAAGGTCAAGGACTTCGCGGCGGGCACCTGGCCGGTCGTGCTGAAGGCGGTCAGCGGCGGGTACGACGGGCGCGGCGTGTGGGTCTGCGCGACGCCAGCCGAGGCGGAGCAGGTCCTCGAGTACGGGATCGAGCTGATCGCCGAGGAGTACGTCGCGTTCGACCGCGAGCTGGCGGTGCTCGTGGCCCGCTCGCCGCACGGGCAGGGCGCGATCTACCCGGTGGTGCAGACGGTGCAGCGCGACGGGATCTGCCGCGAGGTGCTGGCGCCCGCGCCCGGCCTCGCTCCGGGGCTGGCCGCGCGGGCGCAGGAGCTCGCGGCCAGGATCGCCGCCGAGCTCGGCGTGACCGGGCTGCTCGCGGTGGAGATGTTCGAGACCTCGGGCGGGCTGCTGGTCAACGAGCTCGCCATGCGCCCGCACAACTGCGGGCACTGGACGATCGAGGGCGCGCGCACCTCGCAGTTCGAGCAGCACCTGCGGGCCGTCCTTGACCTCCCGCTCGGCTCCCCGGCGCTGGCCGCCCCGGCCGCCGTGATGGTCAATGTGCTTGGCGGTGACGACGGCGACGTCTACGACCGGTACATCCACGTCATGGCCGCCGACCCGGGGGTCAAGGTGCACATGTACGGCAAGCCGGTACGCCCGGGCCGCAAGATCGGCCACGTCACGGTGACCGCCGATCACGTTCACGCCGATCACGCCACCCTCGCGGACCGGGCCCGGCGGGCGGCCAGCTATCTCCGCTGGGGTCGGGAGGACGGCGATTGACTCGCAACGACCCAGCCCCTCCGCCACCCCCTGCCACGCGTCAACCAGTGGTGGGAATCGTCATGGGCAGCGATTCGGACTGGCCGGTGATGCGGGCCGCGGCCGAGGCGCTCGAGGAGTTCGCTGTCCCCTACGAGGCGGACGTGGTCTCCGCCCACCGGATGCCGCGGGACATGATCGAGTACGGAGCCACCGCGGAGGCCCGCGGGCTGCGGGTGATCATCGCGGGGGCCGGCGGCGCCGCGCACCTGCCCGGCATGCTCGCCGCGGTCACGCCGCTACCGGTGATCGGCGTCCCGGTTCCGCTGGCGCACCTGGGCGGGCTTGATTCCCTCCTGTCGATCGTCCAGATGCCGGCCGGCATCCCGGTCGCGACCGTGGCGGTCGGCGGGGCCCGCAATGCCGGCCTGCTCGCCGTGCGCATCCTCGGCACCGCGCCCGGGCCCGAAGGTGCGGCGTTGCGGGGCAGGCTGGTCTCGTTCGCGGAACACCTGGCGGAGGCGGCCCGCGCCAAGGGCGCTACCCTGCGCGACCGCGACCCGGACCGCTAGCCTGGCCCTTTTAGCAAAGCCGCTGGACGCGGGCCACTTCCTCGGTAACCCTTGGACGGAAGGAATCCGATCCGGTCTACGGGGGGTGAGGAGGCGGGCGGTGAGCATCGGCGCCACGCTGGCTGCGGCCCGTCGCCGGTCCGGGCTGACCCTCAGCGAGGTCAGCGATCGTGCCGGTGTCACAGAGCCCATTATCCGGGGTATAGAACAGGACGACTACGCTGCGTGTGGCGGTGACTCCATAGCGCGGGCCCATATCCGCGCCATCGCCGGTGCTCTGGGGGAGGATCCTGTGCCGCTGATGGACGAGTTCGACGAGAGGTGGCGATCCGCGGTGGACGGTTCCGCGGACGACGGAGCCATCCTCCCCGGGACGGTCACGACGCTAGCGGCGGCCTTCCCGCCCGCCCGGCCGGCCCGGACCCGCGAGCGGCGCCGGGTGCGGTGGTCGGCGGTCCTGGCCGTCCTGGTCCTGGCCGTCCTCGGCTTCGCCAGCTACGAGTTCGTGGCCGGCGTCGGCCGCGCGCACCACGCGGACGCCGCGATCACCCCGCGCCCGACCCACGTCGCCAGCCTGCCCGCCACGCTGCCGCCGGTCACCCCGTCCGCCCAGCTCACCTCGGCCCAGCCCTCCTTGTCGCCCACTCCTTCACCCACCCCGGTGGCCGTGCGGACCCTGACCCCGGCCAGCGTGGCCGCGTTCGGCCCGGCCGGGACGGCCGACGGTGACAACCCGCAGACGGCCGCCCGGTCGCTGAGCGGCGACCCGGCCACGCCCTGGGTCAGCGACTGGTACGCCGACCCGGACCTCAACAACCAGGCGGGGACGGGCCTGCTGGTCGACATGGGCCGTTCGGTCACGATCACGTCCGTCCGCGTGTCCCTGGCCGGCCGCCCGGGCGCCGACCTCCAGATCCGCGTCGGCGGCAGCCCGGTCCCGTCGGATCTGCGCTCGGTGGCGCGTTCTTCCGGCGCCGGCGGCGCCATCCGCCTGTCCCTCACCACGCCGGTCAAGGCCCGCTACCTGCTGATCTGGTTTACCCTGCTCCCGCCCGACGCATCTGGCACCTACCAGGCCAGCGTCTACGACATCACCGTCCAGGGCCAGCCCTGACCGCCCGTTACCGCTCGGTACCTGTGCGATCTAGCATCGTGGGATGAGCACTGACTTTCCCGCGTTCGCCCTATCGGAGGAGCACGAGGCGCTGCGCGAATCGGTCCGTGCCCTCGCCGACGACAAGATCGCCCCCCGGGCCGCCGAGATCGACCGGACCGGCGAGTTTCCCTGGGACGTCTACGAAGCCCTGGTCAAGGCCGACCTGCACGCCGTGCACATTCCCGAGGCCTACGGCGGCGGGGGCGCCGACGCCATCGCCGCCGCGATCGTCATCGAGGAGGTGGCCCGGGCCTGTGCCTCCTCGTCGCTGATTCCCTCGGTGAACAAGCTGGGCACGATGCCGCTTATCCTCGCCGCGTCCGAGGAGGTCAAGGCCGCCTACCTGACGCCGGTCGCGCACGGGGAGGCGATGTTCTCCTATGCGCTGTCCGAGCCTGAGGCCGGTTCCGACGCGGCGGCCATGAAGACCAGGGCGGTGCGGTCGCAGGCCGGCTACGTGCTGAACGGCACGAAGCGGTGGATCACTAACGCGGGCATATCGAAGTACTACACCGTGATGGCCGTCACCGACCCGTCCCTGGGTCCCAACGGGATCTCGGCGTTCGTCGTGGAGGACGGGGACGCGGGCTTCTCGTTCGGCGCGCCCGAGCACAAGCTCGGCATCAAGGGCTCGCCGACCAGGGAGCTGTACTTCGACGACTGCCCGATCCCGGAATCCCGGCTCGTCGGCTCCGAGGGCGAAGGGTTCAAGATCGCGCTGCGCACGCTGGACCACACCCGGATCACGATCGCGGCCCAGGCCCTGGGGATTGCCCAGGGCGCGCTGGACTACGCCCTCGGCTACGTCAGGGAACGCAAGCAGTTCGGGCGGGCGATCGCGGAATTCCAGGGCCTGCAGTTCATGCTGGCGGACATGGCCATGAAGCTAGAGGCGGCCCGCCAGCTCACCTATGCCGCCGCGGCCAGGTCGGACCGGGCCATGGCCGGGGAGAAGGTCGAGGACCTGACGTTCTTCTCCTCGGCGTGCAAATGCCTGGCATCCGACGTGGCCATGTCGGTGACCACCGACGCGGTCCAGTTGCTCGGCGGCTACGGCTACGTCAGCGACTTCCCTGTCGAGCGCATGATGCGCGACGCGAAGATCACCCAGATCTACGAGGGCACCAACCAGATCCAGAGGGTTGTCATGGCCCGGCAACTGCTGAAGTAGCCCGCCGGCTGACGTTTCCGCTGGTCAGCACCCGTCTTCTGGAGCATCGGGCGGCTACGCGGGTGGCGCGCTGGGCGGGCCTGCGCGGCTCCCGCGGCGTGGCGCTTTGCCCGTTGTTCCCGGTTGGTTCCCGTCGTTTCCGGACCGCGTGCTGGATCCGTGCTGACCCTGGGCGATCATGGTATGCATATCTTGGCGCGGTGGCTGCGGCCAGAAAGACCGTCGTTGCTGCAAGCTGTCCACGACGGCACTGAGTTCACCCAGGGCGGCGAAGCCGGATGTGGCGCTAGATCCGCCGTGCGGAGACGCCTGGAGCGACGCGGACGGACACTTCTGATGATGGGCGGTCTGTAAAACCGTCGGCTCAGCCTACGTTGGTTCGAACCCAACACCTGCCACCACCTGCGGAAACGGCCCGTGGCCTGCACGTATGCGGGCTCGCGGGCTCAGCTGTCGTCGGCCGGAGTTGTGCATCTGAGTCCCGCTGAGTCCAGGTCTCGACAGCTGTCCACGGACATATAGCGGACAGCGTCCGCGATCATGACCGTGCTGGACCGACCGACGCTGCGGAATCTGGCGGCTGAGAGCACTAGGTTTCACCGTGCTGCCTGTCGGCCACGGCCCGGCAGGGCAACGCGATGCCCGCGCCCGGATGAGCCCGCCATCGACCTCGGACGGACCTTTCATGTACCGGCCGTGGACCTGGACGCAGATGCTGACGATCCTTGGCCACCACGCAACTTCAGGTTCGAGGCGCCATCGCGCCTGCCCGCCGTCGCAGGTGCCGTATCGACTCCGCTGACCTGCGCGGAGTGTGCGGGTCGCGATCGTGTGTCGCCTGGCCTCTCTGAGAGTCTTGCGCAGGTTCGAGTCCCCTGCGGGGCACACCCAGCGGGGCACCCACAACACGGGAAAGCGCGCTGACCAGCGGATGTCTACTAGTCGAAGCCCGGTCACCGTTGCCGGGCAAGCCACGCAGCATGCGCGGGAGGAAACGCGATGTGGGTCGGTACGTGTACTGACCTGCGGCAACGCGCTTGCGGATTAAGAGTCCGCTGCTCTGCTATCGGATCAGTGCTCTCGATGCTGGTTAGTACCGTACTGTACGCGACTTCGCCGGTTCGGGTGCCGCGTGATGCCAGGCAGTGCCAGCCGGTACCGCGGCATCCGAGCAAACAACGAGCAAACACGCCGGCCAGCGACCTTGGCGTCGTTTGTGCCTGAGCCGCCCCTGAACCGAGGGTCCGTGGTCGGCAGCCGCCACGAGTACGCTCGCCCTGGCTGGCAGATGCGGGGAGTGAGTCTGGAAGCTTCGGCGGACCGGCACGGTGGCCGGCCCGCGCCGGCGGGCTGGGACGGGGGTACGGGACCGGCAGTCGGCTGACCTGCCGTGTACCCGCGATGTACCGCGCATCGACGTGCGGTGAACCCGCGCTGAAACCAGGGCGCGACGGGCTTGGGCAGCCTGATCTGCCGGACAGAGCGCCTTGAGCGTACGAATGCATAGACGCGGGCTGACATGGTAAGGCCGGCTCGAGCGCGCCTTCTCCTCGGTCGCGCTCACGGCCGGTCTCGGCCCAATGCGCGCCGCGGGCGTTTCTGGCCGATCGCGCTGGCTCGGAGCGGGCGACAGCGGTCAGCGGCGTCATGAGCCGTCGATGCGGGCGGCGAGCTTTGGCTGGCCCGGGCCTGTTAGCTCGGCTGCCACGCCGCGGCGCCCGGCCATGGTCATCAGCAATGCCTCGGCCGGGCCCCGCACCTGGGGCCCCGCTCCGGCAGAGAAGCCGAGATCGGTGGCGACCAGCCGCACGCCACGGATACGCCACAGCCCGCCGACGTCCGGGGCGATCACAGCGGTGCGCAGCGCGGGCAGCAGCCGTTCTGCCGGTACGGCGCGCGGCGCGCCGAGGGCGCGCCGGATGTCCTGGTGATGGATGAGCGCCTCGACCAGCCCGGCCCTGCCGCCCAGCGCTGCGGGCTGCCCGCTGGGTTGCAGGTGCCCGGCCAGGAACGCGACCAGCTGCTCCGGGCTGCGCCCGGCGTGCCGCGCCAGCGCGACGCCGTTGATCCGGCTCAGCCGGAACCTGCCGCGGACGGCGATGGCGAGCAGGTCGCGTGCGTCCAGGTCGTCGTAGCTGATGATGTGCGCGACCACGTCACGTACCTGCCATCCCGTGCACAGTGTCGGCACCTGCCACTGATGAGGCGGCAGGGTCCCCAGGAACGCCGCGAGATCCGACCGTTCCTCCCGCAGCAGGCGCCGCACATCCACACCAGGCAGGCTAGCCAGCACAGGACTGGTCGCGCATGCCTGCTGGCCCGGATCGCCGGGGCTCGGTCCTTCTGGGTGCCGTCGCGGCGGGGGGGGGAAGGCAGCCCGTACGGCCGTGGTGGGTCCGGCGGCTTGCACCCGCCGTGTGCTCGTCAAGTCCTCGTGTGTGCGCGACGCCGGCTACGCCATCGGCGTGTCCAACACCTCCGCGCAGCTGCGCGCGCTGGCCGGCGCCGGGCTGGCCGCGTCCCGGCGCGACGGCGTGCGGATCTACTACCGGCTCGCTGACCAGAACGTCAGCGCGTTCGTCGGCCAGGTGCAGGACTTCGCGGCGTCGCAGGTCGCGGCCGCCGAGCAGGCAGCCCGCACCTACCTGGGCGACGTGGGGGCGCTGGAACCAGTCGCGCGGGACGAGCTGGTCCGGCGGCTGCACGACGGGCAGGTCCTGGTGCTCGACGTGCGGCCCGAGGCCGAGTACGCGGCCGGGCACATCCCCGGCGCCGTGAGCATGCCGCACGACCAGCTCGCCGCCCGGCTAGCCGAACTTCCGCAAGGAGCCGACATCGTCGCCGACGTGCCGCGGCCGCTACTGCGTGTTCGCCCCCGACGCGGTGCGGCTGCTGCGGGCACGCGGCTTCTCCGCCCGGCCGCTGGAGGGAGGGCTGCCCGACTGGCGGCACGCCGGGCTGCCCGTCATCACCGGGGCCAGCTCATGACCGATGCCGTGCATGCCGTCCGCTCCTCGTGCGCCGGCCCGGCGGCCCGCGTTGCGCACGACAGCCGCCCCCGTCGCCGCTTCGGCCTGGAAGCGCCGCACCTTGCCGGCAGGCACGTGAAACCTTCGAGAACCAGCTGCGATCACGTGGCCAGGATGCCGCGGCCGAGGGATGGGTGGCCGCTGCCAGCCGGGAAGGCCTATGCGCAGGACTCGGTATTCCGGCCTGAGAACCTGCTGCGCGAGGCGCGCCCGTCAGCGGCACCTGCCCGAGGTCGCGGTGCCGCGCGTGTGCCTGCTCGACCCCGACGGTGACATCGCCCGGTACCTCGCCGGGCCCGGCAACGGGCGCCGTCACCCGGGGTGGGCCGGCTACCACACCGACATGTGGGTAACCGGCGTCCCTTCCGGCGACAGGACTCAGCCGCCAGCAGAGATAGGTGTCGTCGGCAACGCGGTCGGCGCGTCCTTCGCCGTGCTTGTCGCCGAGCAGCTGCACGCCAGCGGCTCCAGCCTGGTCATCAGCATCACCTCGGCCGGACAGCTCACACCGCTGGTCCGGCCGCCGTATTTCGTGCTCATCGTCGCCGCGCTGTACGACGAGGGCACCAGCACCCACTACCTGCCGCCCGCGCGCCGGGCCCCCGCACCCGGCCGCCTGCTCACCGCGGTGACGGCGCCCCTGCGTGCCCTGCCTGACAGGATGATCCCTGGCCGGTCCTGGACCACGGACGCCCCGTACCGGGAGACACCGGGCGCGATCCGCCGCGCCCGGGACGCGGGCGCGGACTGGGTGGAGATGGAATCGGCAGCCCTGTACGCCTATGCCGCAGCCCGCGACCGCGACGTGCTCTGCCTCGCTCATGTCACCAACACCATGGCCACCGGCGGGGATGACTTCGAGAAAGGCCACGCTAACGGCGCCCTGGCGGCCATCAGATTGACCGAGGCCGTTGCCGGAGTGGCCCAGGCCGGCCCGCAGGCGCCCTGACTGGCTCCGGGCGGCTTACTGCTGGCGCGCCCTGGGAAACCGGGCCGTTGGTTGCTTTGCCCAGGGCGGGATCAGCGCGGCGAGGCCGATGACGGGCCAGCCTGCGGAGCAAGCTGACAGGTCCTCGTCGTGCGCAGGCGGATCAGCAGGGTGACGGCGAGCAGCACGACCGAGGCCAGCGCGATGACGCCGCGGTAGGGCGCGAGGAAGGACAGCACCCCGGCGGCCCCGAAGATAGGAATCGCGAGCGGGTTGCATACCGGGCAGGCCATCGCCAGGGTGCCGGCGGCTCCGCCGATGCCTGTGCCGGTTTTGCCCCACCGACGGGAGCTTCTCGGCTGGCCGGGCGGGACGAAGGTCGCGGCAATGAGCGCGATCAGCGGCGGCGACAGGATGAGGGTGACGTAGTTCCACCACTGGATGGGCACGGCGCGGCCCACCGAGGCGCCGGGCAGCGTCTCGCCCGCGACTCCCATGATCAGCAAGGCGGCCAGATAGCTCCAGCCAGCCACTTTCCACTGCCGCCGGGAGAGTGCGGCCAGCTGCCGGGCGGGCGCCCACCGCCCGAGGGTCGCCGTCACGCGCCCTTCAGCCACCATCACTGCCTCCGGCTCCAATACTATTGATATAGTACTAGCACCATAGTTGACGAGCAGGCAACCCGCGGCGCAGGTGCGAGTCCCTTGCTCGGCCTGCTATCTGTTTAGTACCCGGGGCGGAGGTGGCATGCCGGCGCTTGGTGACCTGGAAGTCCAGGTGATGCGCCGGATCTGGGCCCGGCGCGGGCCGGTGACGGTGCGCGAGGTGCTCGGTGACCTGCAGGCGGACAGGAACATCGCCTACACCACCGTGATGACGGTGATGGGCAACCTGGAGAAGAAGGGGTGGCTGCGGCGGCATGCTGAGGGCCGGGCCTACCGCTACGAGCCGCTGGTTTCCGCCGAGGAATACAGTGCCGGGCTCATGCGGCAGGCTCTGGAGGCAAGCACCGACCGGCCCGCGGCGCTCATGCATTTCATCGAGGACCTGTCTGCTGACGAAGCCGACGCGCTCGAGGAGGCATACCGGCGGCTGACCGGACCGGGCAGGTCCGCGGCCAGGGCTAGCCGGGGGAGCCGGCGTTGACAGCGGCGCTGCTGTTCGCCCTCTACGCCGCGGCAGCCGGGAAGCTCGCGCCGGTGCTGCTGCGCGGGCCCTGGGCGGCGCGCTCGCCCCGGCTGGCCATGACGCTATGGCTGGTGCTGCCGGCGTCCTTCCTGGCCGCGGTCGTGCTAGCCGTCCTCGCAGCGACGGCGCCGTTCCCGCTGACCTGGCCGGCATCACCTTCAGGCGGCGGCCGGATGCTGCTGGCAGGACCGGCGGTGCCCGGCGGACGGGCGATCGCCATCGCCGGTCTCCTGCTGGCCGCTGCGGTGGTGCTGCGGGCGGCTGGCTGCGTGGCCAGCGAGCTCCGCCGTGGCCGGCGCAGCCAGCGCGAGCACGCCGCCCTGGTGGCCGCCGCCGGGCGCCCCGGCCACCAGCCGGGCGTGGCGATCGTCGACCACGACGCCCCCGCCGTCTACTGCCTGCCCGGCGGCCGGCACCAGATCGTGATCTCGGCCGGTGCCCTCGCCGCCCTGACCCCGGAGCAGCTGCGTGCCGTGCTCGCCCACGAACGTGCCCACCTGCGCCGTCGCCACCACGCGATCCTCGGGCTGGCCACAGCGCTGGGCCGCGCGTTCCCCCGAGTGCCGCTGCTCGGCCAGGCCAGACCGCAGGTGGCCGTGCTCGCCGAGATGGCAGCCGACGACGCGGCCGCCCGCCGCCACGACCGCGACGACCTGGCCGCCGCGCTGGTCGTCCTGGCCCGCGTCGGCGCCCGCGCCGCCACGCTCGCGGCCAGCGGGCCCGAGGCCGTTGCCCGCCTCCAGCGGATCCTCGATCCGGAGCCACCCCGCACCGGGCTTGCCTGGCTGGCGGCCGTCGCCGGGCTCATCCCGCCCGTGGTCATCGCGTGCCTGCCGCTGCTCCTTGCTGCATGCGACGTCACCAGTCACCCCTAGCCAGCCGCCTCACCGGCGACGTGCGCACCAGGGTCAGCACCAGCCGGCTGCGCGCCCGGTGCGCGCGATGGTGCCGGGAGGCGTGGAAGCCCGGCAGCCCGCGACCGTGCAGGGTTTCCCGCAGCTTCGTACGGCACCTGGCAAGCGGGCCGCTGGACGTGCTAGCCACAGGCCGGGCTGCGATGACAGCGGTACGCTGCGAACAGCCAGCCGAGAACACGAGCCCGGCTGGACCGGCGCACGACGAAGATGCTGCGGCATCTGACGAGCGCTGCAGAACGCTCTCGGGGTGACCAGGGTTGAGACTGGCGAGAAGCGAGCCGCTGGCCCAGGCGCTGGTAGCGGCCATTCATTCTGGCGGCGTCGACCAGCTGAGAGAGATGCTGGCAGCTCACCCCGGCCTGGCTGCGGCGCGCATCGCCGACGACAAGGGCTCGGCAACCCCGCTGCACGCCGCCGCCGACTGGCCGGGGTTCTTCCCACGCGGACCGGAAGTCGTCGCGGTGCTGATCGGGGCCGGAGCCGATCCTGATGCCCCGATGGAGGGAAGCTGGCACGCCGAGACGCCGCTGCACTGGGCGGCCAGCAGCGACGACGTCGAGGTGGCCCGTGCGCTGATCGACGGCGGCGCCGACATCGAGGCCGCCGCGGCACAGGATCACGATCTGCCGCTCGCGCTCGTCCAGGAGGGCCAGGAAGTCGGCGAATACCAGGTTGTCTTCGACCTCGGTCTCCGGTCCCTGGACCGGGATGGTGTCGGTGAGCTCGACGAACCGGACTCTGACCTTGGAGCGCTTGTGGTAAAGCTTGCGCTCGAAATCTTCTCGCGCGTACGACCAGTGCTCGGAGAAGTCATCCTCGACCCGGTTGGAGCGGACCGCGTCGAGGATTCCCCGCAGCCTGCCGTCGGCATCGGCCGCATCGACCGTCCGCCGGACTATCTCCGCGGCTTCGGCCTCGCCGCGCCACAGGTCCCCGCCCACGCGCGCGCTCGCAGCCACCGCGCCGTCCAGGACCGTTCCGTCTTGGAGCGGCACCGGGCCCTCGCCGATCCCGGCGTCCACGAGCGGCATGGCGCGCAGGGTGTCCTCGATGACGGCGGTGACCGGCGGGAGCCAGTAATCCAGGTTATGGGCCAGCACCCGGATGGGATCTGAAGGCGAGAAGCCGCGCACCGCGAGCCCGGAATCAGATGCCGCCACACTGCCGACGCCCACGCGCGGGACAGGCGTGCCCCGAAGTCCGCCGGCAGGTACCGGTCGACGTCCTCGGTCTGGGCCAGGAACGGCCAGATGCCAGTGCGCAGCAACGGCAGCCCGTGCCGCTGGGCCTGCGCCTGCGACAGCAGATGAAACAGCGGCGCGTACTCGTAGTACCGGCTGGCCGTCCGTGGCACGAACACCACGTTCACGTCACCGTGGTCGGCGATGTCGCGCAGCTCGGCCGGGATCTGGTCCTCGGCGAAGAACCGCCGCCGGAACTGCGCTGCCTCCCACAGCAGGTTCCACTCCGCGATCGCTACGAACAGGCCGGCGTCTCGCGATCCGCGGTCGGCCAGCGGGATAGTGACGTACTCCGGCTCCGCAGGCGCCAGCGCCCGGACCACTCGCTGGTAGATGAAGGCGGCAGATACGTTTCGCGCACGCGGGTAATCATCAGCGGTCAGCGCGCCGGGTTCCTCGAACAGCGCGTCGCGCTCGAATGCCTCGATCTCATCAGCTGTCAGCTCGCGATCGCCGCATCGGGCGACAGTCCCTGCGTCATGTGTGTCATGACTACCTCACGACAGCAAGACCCGCATTCGTTCCGGCCCGGGCAGTCCCGGCGCGCATGGGCTCGCAGAGTCCCGGCCCCGCCGGCGGCCGCGGCCGCCCACGGCCCAGCTCATCGTGATCACGGCGCCTTACCAAGATCGCCGCATCCGAGCGGACATCGAGCAAACATCGACCAGCACCGCGAGCTTCAAGATCGCCAAATAACCGAGAAAGACCAGGTCAGAGCGAATAAAGGACGGGTGCGCCGCCAGGGACTTGAACCCCGAACCCGCGGATTAAGAGAGGAATGCCTCGCCGCACCGGGCGCTCTGCCTGCACTGGCCGGCTCACTGTGCGCCCAGAATGCACAGAATGCACAGAAGGGTCTTCGCTGCTCGTTCCACGAAACGTTCCACGAGCAGGGGCCAGGCTCGAGGTTACGGTTCACTGTGAGTGATCGGCGGCGCGGCGGAGCGTCGGCGGGCAGTACCGGGCCGCGGGTCGGCACGGCAGCCTAAACTGTTGCTATGACCGTGAATGATCAGCCGGACAGCCACCCCGACAGGGGCGATGAGGACCCGGCGCTGCCCGAGCACCTCGCCAGCCTGGTCGGGTCCCTGCAGGGCCCGGCGGATCTTGGCCGTAACCACGACAAGTACCTGAGCTATGCCGATCGCGATCAGTCCGATGGCGCAGCGTCGGCATGATCTTGTGCGATACCGGGCCGCCTCTGGAGCGGCCCTGACGGCAGAGAGTGTCTCGTCGAAGATCGCTTGCGGCTGCCATGGGAAGAAGTTATACCCGAATGACGGGCGAGTCAGTCTGGTTTCCAGCCTGCGAGCGCGGGCAAGCGGATCAGATCGGGAGCGGCTGGGTCCTCGGAGGTCTTGCAGGAGGAATGGAAGTTCTTGCTCCTCGTAACGAGGCACGGCAACCGGTGTAGATGGGTAACGCCGCAGTCGTGGTGAGGGGATCGCGGAGCGCAGGGTGGCGACGATATCGCGGCCGGAGGGGTCGTCGTCGGCACGGGCGTGGATCGTGGCGCCGCGCTCAGCGAGCGCAATGAGCAGGCGGCGCACGGCGGCCGAAGGATGGCCGTTCGTGCAGACTAAAGGGAGCGCTTCGGCGCCGAGTTGGTCGGCGGCGGCGATCACCACGGACGGGTTTTCGCAGACGTGTATGTGAGGCGCATCGCAGTCGAATGGTCCGGACAGGGACCGCCAGGTCAGCCACAGGAAGCTTCTGCCACACCTGGGCGCAGCGCTCGGCGAGTTCGAGCAGCTGTCCGCTGCCGGCCCGTGGCAGCCCGCGCCGAGCCAGCCAGTCATTAGCCGCCGCGCAGGGAATGTCCACGTGCGGCCAGTGCACTCGCCGCGAGCGCGCGCTCGATCTCCGCGTTCCGCTGCGCGACGGCCCGTTCAGCGGGCCGGTTCCGGAGCGGGCCGCCTGTCTCCGTGAGGAGAGCGTCTAGGTCGGCACCGAGACTCTCGATCGCCGTCGCGAGCATCTTCGCTCCGACCTGACGCCCGGACAGCGCCCACGTCGTTCCGAGCAGCTTGCCTACCTGCTCACGCTCAGCGCCGGCAAGTGCGACACGAAGCAGGCGGCCAGCCATGCTGTGGCCGGCCTCGCGGCGCTGCCGCGCCGAGGCGAGCACTTTTGCAGGTCCACCAGCGCAGCCTGCACCTGCTCTATCTCCTCCCTGGTAAGCTCGTAACCTCAGGTGTGTAAGATCTTTTTCTGTCTGCCTTTGTGTCTGGTTTACCTGATGCGTCCTGGATAGGCGAGGTCGAGTTCGTTGACTGCTTCGCGCCGCGCCCGCATGTCGTCGAGCGACGTCTGGCCGGGCGGGATGTAGCCGCGCCCTGCGATCGGGGCGGTGCCCGCGTTGTTGACGAGGATGTCCAGGCGGCCGTATTCCGCGTCGATCCATTCGGCTGCCCGCTGGATGGACTTGGCGTCCGTGAGATCGAGCTGGACGAAGGATGAGCCGCCGCCGCCGCCGTCGCCGCGGCACCCGACTTTTATCAGGCCAGTGCGTACCTCAGCTGGCAGCCTTTTAGCCAGGGTGATCGTGATGTGCCATGGAGGGTGCGGATGGTCTTCGATGGCACGTTCGCCCGCCGGGCGCTGGGACATCAATGGGATGGCCTGCCGGGCCAGGCATGATGACGTCATGACCGGCCATGTCCTGTTCCTCGTCGGCGGCCCGCCCTGGGTGGGCAAGTCCTCGCTGGCCCAGCAGCTCCTGGCCACGGACGGGATCCCGTGGCTGTCGACCGACGTGATCAGGACGGTGCTGCGCCGCGTGTCCCGCACATCGACACAGTCGATCAGGATCCCGCCGACCCGCAGCTGCTCGCCGAGGTGATCCGCCTATCGAGCAAGCAGCCGAGGTCTGCGCCGAGGAAGCGGAGCGGTTCCTCATCGAGGGCTTCGAGCTGTCCCGTGGTACCCGGCCAGGCTCGAGGCCGCGCTGGACGACGTCACAGTCCGGGCGTGCCTTCTGGGGCATCAAGCGTTCTCCGCCATCGACCTCGCCTCCTACCGCGGCCCTAAACCACAGCACGAAGTCGAATCATCGCGCGAGGAACTTGAGCAGGACGCCGGATGGATCCGCCAGCGGAGCGGCCAGCTGCGCCAGGAATGCCAGCAGACGGGCCAGCCATACGTCGACGTGGGTACGCTCGGTTTCACCAGGGCCATGCAGGAGGCCCGCCGCCGTCTGCTCGGCGGCCATGGCTGAGGGTGCGGGTGACAACGAACCCCCC